>JAFUKI010000041.1 GCA_017467815.1 Clostridia bacterium | reverse complement strand
GGGGTTTCGCTTCGGCAAACACCTCTAAGTGCCGTCCGCACAGGACACCCAAAAACTAAAAATTTAATAAAAACCATATGTAGAAACACAAATAAAAACCATAAACCAAAAAAACAAGCCCCTCAATCAAAATCACATCAACAAAGAAAAAACCAAAAAATAAAAAAAGCCGCATTCCAGTCATACCACGTATTTTCCCACATAAAATAAACCATACCCAAAACCCAAAGATACCCAACCAACAGAAAGGAAAAATACGTAAATGACGGAACGGACAGTATATTATCCGGAAGGCGCACTCAGTTTGCCGGGGCAGTACCCCTATAGCGATATCCAGAACGCAGCAGACGAAAATAAATACTTGACCGGCAGCCTGCGCGGACTGGAGACCGCCATGGCACAAGGGAAAATCATAGAAGCACAAGCCGTAATGTGCGATTGCCAGACCATGGACCTGCAGGTGGAACTGGGCAGCGGAATCCGGGGCATTATCGCCAGGGATGACGTCTGCTATTCCCATGACGGCAGCCCCGTGAAGGATATCGCCATCATCACCAGAGTCGGGAAGCCCGTGCAGTGTAAAGTGCTGGGATTCCACCGGAACGAAAACGGCGAAATGACGGTGCGCCTCTCCCGGAAAGCAGCACAGCAGGAGTGCAGCGAACAGTTCATCACACATCTCAGACCGGGGGATATCATTCCGGCAAGAGTAACCCACCTGGAACCCTTCGGCGCCTTCGTGGATATCGGAAGCGGCATTGTTTCCCTGATTACCGTGGATTGTATATCTGTGTCCAGAATTTCCCACCCCAGAGAACGGTTTTCGCCGGGTGAGTTCATTCTGTCCGTCGTCCGGCAGATAGATAAAGACACCGGACGGATCTATATGAGCCACAGAGAACTTCTCGGTACCTGGGAAGAAAATGCTGCACGGTTTTCCGTGTCCCAGACCGTGACCGGTATCGTCCGCTCCATTGAGGAATACGGCGTATTCGTGGAACTGGCGCCCAACCTTGCCGGATTGGCGGAATACAGGGATGACTGTGTTCCCGGGGACGGCTGTTCCGTGTATATCAAAAGCATCATTCCCGAAAGAATGAAGATCAAACTGGTCATGATCGACACCTGCGATACCGCGCCGACCATGCCCATACGCTACAGGATCGAAGCCGGATGTACACATATGGACCATTGGCTGTATTCCCCCCTGTGCTGTCACAGACGTGTGGAATCCGTGTTCAGCCGTGAGGAAGAATCCACTCACCCCACCTCCGCCGCCCTGATACATCCGTAAACCCGTATAAATACAGAAAAGGTAATAATTTTTGGGGAAGAAAAACTTTTTTCCAAAAGTTTTTCTTCCCCAAAAGATCTGCGCAGCAATTCTTCCGCCCCCAAACTTTTCAAAAACTATGAAAAAAGGGTACAAAATTGTTATTTGCAAACCGACATTCTTAAAGAAATCTAATACTTAAATCTAATACTTCTGTTGCAAAACTCTTTTTTGAAGTTTTTTGAAAAGAGGAAGGGGTTACAGGGGAGGGAGAAATACTTTTTCGCAAAAAGTGTTTCTCCCTCCCCTGCTGAATACACAACCTTTATTTTTTATTCGTATTTCCGCATTCTTTTCCAGATGTCCAGAATCATTTCATACCGGTGGGGAGGCATTCCCTTGAAGGGAACATTGCTGGTGGCGAAAATATAACCGCCGTTCTCACCGCCGTATTTCAGACAGTATTCCGCACTGGCAATGACTTCTTCATCGGTACCGGTCTGCATCGCCGCACAATGTACATTGCCGCAGAGCGCCACACGGTCACCGTAGAGACGCTTGACTTCCCGGATGTCCACGCCTGCCATGGGGTCGAGGGAGTGGAGCGCGTGGGGACCTGCCCCGACAAGGGAATCAATAATGGGCATAATGTTGCCGTCCGTGTGCTTGATGACATACATCCCGTCTTCTCTCGCTGATTTGCATACCATGGTCAGGTAAGGTGTGATGAATTCGTCAAACATAGCGGGGGAGAGGAAGGGACCGTCGTTGAAACAATAGTCGGAACAAAGGAGTGCCACATCCAGACCGGCTTCGTGCTGACGGAGGTTGTCCTCCATAGCCTTTTTCGCGATTTTCAGCGCTTCTTCATGGACATCTTCCGGCTCGTCGGCAATGCGGTAAATGAAATCGTACATCTCTTCGCCGGAGGGAATGGAGAAAGTACCGTCCCCGTGACCGCCGAACAGACGGGTGTTTCCGAAATGTTCTCTGAGTCTCTTGCGGAATGCTTTTGTGATCGGGGAATTTACATCCCGCCATTCTGCGTGGTATACCGGAATAATGCAGTAATCCAGACCGGGGCGGTTGTCCTTTTCTTCATCACCCGAACAGAATGCAGGCCCCATTTCCACAGCCGTCTTGTTTCCGTAAATACGGGCACATCTGTCGGCAAGAGCAATGGCACGTGCTTCCAGTTCGGCATCCGAGAGCTTGGCGCGCACTTTTTCATCATACAATTCCCGGTCATCCGTGGAATACCCGAACAGTTCTTCCCCCAGCTGAAATTCAAGTTCAAAGGTGGGGATTTCATCGGGTTTACCGAGGGTCAGTGCTGTAATGGCACGCTGTGCAGGGGTGAAAACAGTTGACATAACATTCTCCTTGTATTGTTGTATTGTATTACTGGAAAATATTATACTATAAAAATGCTGCTTTTTCAATATGGAAATAGAAAAATTCCATACCCTGACCATTCCATCCTCCGGCACATATACTGGTGTATACTGCATTCGTATACGGAGGGACTATGTGGGACATATTATGCCAGATTACGATAGCATTTTTCGCGGTCTACGGCTTTTATTCGGTTTTGCTGGAAGTGAAAAACCTGATGCGGCAGTGGTATCGCTATGCATCCGTCAGACGAAATAAAAAGAACAGATTTTCTCACGGAATTGACAAAGAAACGGAAAAATGATACAATATAGGAAGTATTATAAAAGGAGCAGGCCGTATGAACAGAAACGATAACCAGAACGATATTGCAAACGACGCCAGAGAATCTGTGGCCGGTATCGTGGATTCCATCATTTACCAGAGCGAAGATACCGGGTATACGGTTTGCGAACTGGAGGATGCCAACGGAGATCCGGTAACTGTGGTGGGGATCATCCCCTACCTCACGGAAGGCGACAAAATTACAGCATACGGAACATGGGTCAACCATAACGTGTACGGCAGACAGTTCCGGGCGGATGCCTATGATAAACAGCTGCCGGCGGAACTGGGGGATATTCTGCGGTATCTGTCTTCCGGCGCAGTCAAGGGGATCGGTCCGAAAACAGCCCAGAAAATTGTGGAAGCCTTCGGGACGGATTCTTTCGCCGTATTGGAAGAACACCCCGACTGGCTGACGGAGATCCCCGGCATCACCAAGAGAAAAGCGGAAAAAATCAGCGAAAACTTCAAAGCCATCGCCGGCGCACGATTTGTCATGATGTTCTGCCGGGACTTTTTCCCTGCCGCCACTGCCATGCGGATCTATAAAAAATGGGGCGGCGGTGCTGTGGATCGGATCAAGAATAACCCCTATTCCCTGTGCGAAAATTTCCACGGAATCAGCTTCCGCCGGGCAGACCAGATAGCGGCGCAGATGGGTATGGAAGCGGATTCCCAAGCGCGGATCCTCCAGGGACTTTCCTATGTCCTGTCAGCAGAATCCCAGCGGAACGGGCATACCTGCCTGCCGGAAACAGATCTTGTCCGCTGTACGGTGGAGCTTCTGTTCGGGGACGACCGGCAGTATCTCCCGAAGGTGGAGGAAATGCTGGAAAGAGCCTATGCCGAAACCCGGCTGATTCCCGTGCAGAAAGCGGGCGTACGGGTGGTGTACCTGCCCCATTATTACCGCGCGGAACAGTATGTGGCGAAAAAGCTGGGTCAGCTGAACGATTTGTGCGTCCGGTTTGATATGCGGGATATTCCTGCCATGATCGAAAAAAGTGAACTGCAGTGCGGTTTTTCCTATGCGAAAATGCAGCGGCAGGCAATATCGGATGCACTGCTGGACGGCGTATTGGTGCTGACCGGCGGACCCGGTACGGGAAAAACCACCATTATCAAAGGACTGCTGGCGATCTTCGACTCCATGGATCTCCGGGTAAGCCTCGCCGCACCAACCGGACGGGCTGCCAAACGGATGAGTGAAGCCACTTCCCATGAAGCTAAGACCATACACCGCCTGCTGGAAATGGAATATGTGTCCGATGACAATTCCTCCTTCCTGAGAGACGAATCCAACCGACTGGAAGAGGATGTGCTGATCGTGGACGAAGCATCCATGATCGATATTATGCTGATGGAAGCCCTGCTGCGTGCTGTAAAACCGGGGGCAAGACTGATCCTGATCGGAGACGGGGATCAGCTTCCGTCCGTGGGGGCAGGGAATGTGCTGGGGGATATCTGCGCTTCGGGTAAGATCCGGGTGGTGTGCCTGACCGAAGTATTCCGTCAGTCTGCCGCCAGCCTGATCATCACCAATGCCCACCGGATCAACAACGGTGAACTGCCGGAAACAGGCGGCGCGGACGGGGACTTTTTCTTCATGCGCCGGGAATCGGAAGAAGCAATACGGCAGACGGTCATTGATCTGGTACAGAATCGGCTTCCCCGTACATACGGAGCCGATATCGTGAACCGAATTCAGGTAATCACCCCCTCCCGAAAAGGTATGTCGGGAACGGAAGTGCTGAACATCGGCTTGCAGGAAGCCCTGAATCCCCCCTTGCCCGGCAAAGAAGAACGCCCCAGCCGGGATATGATTTTCCGTGTGGGCGACAGGGTAATGCAGATCAAGAACGATTACAGCATGGAATGGGAAACGGACAGCGGTAAGGAAGGTATGGGCGTTTTCAACGGCGATATCGGGACCATCACCGGAATTGATAAGGAAAACGAATGTGTCGAGGTGCAGTTTGAAGAACGGCACTGCCGGTACGATTACGGTCTGCTGGACGAATTGGATCACGCCTACGCGATCACGGTGCATAAAAGCCAGGGAAGCGAATACCCGGTGGTCATCATCCCCCTGTTTGACTGCGCGGCAATGCTGCTGTCCCGGAATCTTCTGTATACAGCCATAACCCGTGCGGAAAAAATGGTGATCCTGGTGGGCAAACCTTCCGTTCTCCAGCGGATGATCGAAAACAACAGCCACGCGGAAAGATGTACCATGCTCCGTGAGTGGCTGGAAACGGGTATAAACTGATGGGCAGACTGGCGGATGTGATTCTGGAAATACTGGGCGCGGCACAGTGCCCGATCTGCGGAAACCGACTGCGCCATGCAGAGGATTGCCTGTGTATAGACTGCCTGAGAGGACTGATTGGGGAAAACAGACGGGTTTGTGCCGCGTGCCGTCAGCCGGCTTTGTCCTGCAGCTGCGGATTGGATGACTTTTCTCTGTTCACGGAAGTGGGCGGCAGACATTGGCTGAGCCATTGCTTCTATACGGGATACGACGAAGAAAATCCGGAACTGACCACACGCCTTGTGTATACGGCAAAACAGCGGAATGACCGGCGCCTGTACCGGTATATCGTCAGTTTTCTGGCAGCGGATATACGAAATCTCTTTGGAGAAACGGACGAGAATCCGGAAGCGTGGATATGTACCTTCCCGCCGCGGTCTGTCGGAGGATACCGGAAACATGGTTTCGACCAGGGGGAAGAAATGGCACGCCTGCTGGCAAAAGAACTGGAAATCCCATTCCGCCCCATGTTTGTCAAACGTTCCGGTACCGAACAGAAGAAAGCAGCCAATACAGCAGAACGACAGCAAAACATGGAGAAATCCCTGTTTATCAAACCGTCGCAGTGCGAAAAAGGCATGAAAATCCTGCTGTTCGACGATATCATTACCACCGGCTCCACCATGCGTCATGCCGCAGAACTGCTGTATGAAAACGGAGCAGAATGCGTATTTCCCGTATCCTACGCCCGCACAATGCGCGATACCGAACAGCACAAATAAGCCAACCCCATAAACCCGAACCAAAATAAAAAAAGCCTTCCCAAAGATAAAAACCTCTGAAAAAGCCAAACAAAAAATAATATTCCCCCCTTATTCTCAAAGTTTTTGAAGAGAGGGGTGCAGGGGAGAGAAACTTTTTTCAAAAAGTTTCTCTCCCCTGCAAAAATTATCCTCAATAATTCTCCATCAAGAAATTAAAGTTGTTCAGTGCGGAGATTTCGTTGCTGATGGGTGCCTGGTCGAGTTCTTCGCAGAGGGGGCCGTCGTAGCCGTGGTCTTTGAGGAGGGTGAAGATGCTCTTGAAGTCCACGTTGCCTTTGCCCAGTTCGCAGAAGTTGGAGTAGACTTCCATACCGGCGCTGGCGTAGCCTTCGGACTTAACGTCGGCGCTCTTGATATCCTTGAAGTGGGTGAAGTTTACTCTGTCTACATATTCCTTGATCACTTCGTAGGGATCGGCATCACCGGCTACCAGATGGGCGGTGTCGGGTGCGAACTGAATGATGCTGCTGTCCAGGTTGCGGAGAATGTTGTCGATTTCTTCCTTGCGCATAACCCATGTGTTGTGGTGGGGATGCAGGTTGGACATAATGTCATACTTCAGGGTCTTTTCGGCAAAACGTCCGATGAGGTCCAGTTCATAATCCAGAGCATTCTTGTCCATAACTTCCGGACGGCCGCCGGTTGCCTGGAGACAGATGCGCTTTACACCCAGTTCTGCCATGAATTCCAGTTCACGGTCCAGAGAAGCGAAGATTTCCTTTTCATTTTCCGGCTTCAGCAGATGGATGTAGAAGCTGACAGCCTTCAGATTGTTCTTGTCCAGAACTTCCTTGTATGCCTTGATGTCCAGATCATAGGCGTAGATCGCAGCCTTTACGCTTTCAAAATTTTCATATCCGATTTTGGATACCGCAGCAGCAGCCGTTTCCATCTGTTCTCTTGTGTCCGTACCCCACGGCCAGATAGCAGCGGTAATTCTTGACTTTACCATATTGATATTCCTCCAAATAATGTAAAATAAAAGTATAATAATTCCATATACCAATATTATAAAGGATGCGGTGCATTTTTACAAGTACTATTGGTATTCTTTTTTTCCAAAAAATTCACCTGCCGCAGCAGAAACTGCCCCTTTGCCGCAGAAATAACGGGAAACAATACCCATTTTCTCCATCAGTGTGAATTTTTAGGAAAAGAAATATATAAATTAGGCTTGTATTTCTGCCGTGCATTTGGTATAATTTATATAATAAAATGTGATATTTTTTCAAACGGAGGAAATATGAAGAAGATCAATGTCGGCATCATCGGTATGGGATATATCGGTGAAAGCCATATCGAAGCCCTGCGCAGAATCGGCATCTGCAATCTGACCGCTATCGCAGATACAAACTACGACCTCGCTCTGGCAAAAGCGGAACTGTACGGTATCGAAAAGGTATATAAGTCCGTGGATGAAATCCTGGCGGATAAGGACATCGACGCGATCCATAACTGTACACCGAATTTTCTCCATCGTGAAATCAATGAAAAAATCATCCGTGCAGGCAAGCATCTGCTCAGCGAAAAACCCCTGACCACTACCTATGCGGAAGCCAAAGAACTGATCGACATCAAGAGCGAATACCCCGAAGTGGAAGCCTGCGTAAACTTCAACTACAGATTGAATCCCATGGTGCAGGAGATCAAGGCACGTATCCACCGCGACGAATTGGGGGATGTCCGCGTAATCACCGGTCAGTATCAGCAGGATTATCTGATGTATGACACAGACTACAGCTGGCGTCTGGAACCGGAAGTTGCCGGTGCCTCCTGCGCCATTGCAGATATCGGTTCTCACTGGATGGATATCGTACAGCATATTACCGGTCATAAGATCGTGTCTGTTTTTGCGGATCTGGTAACCGTGATTCCCGTCCGCAAAAAGCCGCTGAACCAGAAGGAAACCTTCAAGGATTCCGACGGCGGCGAATATGTGGAAACCAAAGTGAAGAACGAAGAATATGCCGCTGTTATCTTCAAAACCGATAAGGGCGCAACCGGCGTGTTCCATGTATCCGAAGTGGCTCCGGGACACGGCTGCTACTTTGGTTTCGAAGTCAACGGCTCCAAAGAATCCTACAGCTGGAATCAGGAACAGAATGACAGAATGTGGATCGGCAGACGGGGCGGCAACAACAGCCTGATCATCCGCGACCCCAACACCATTTCCGCAGACGTCAAACCGTATACCTCCCTGGCAATGGGTCACCCCGAAGGATGGAACGATGCATTCAAGAACAATATTTACGCGTTCTATAAATACATCGCCGACGGCAAGAAGGGCGAGAGAATTTTCTCCACCCTGGAAGATGCCGCATACATCGTAAAACTCACCGAAGCGATCGTGGAAAGCAATAAGAACAAGCAGTGGGTAAATCTTTGATCAAACAATAAAACATATATAAAAGGAGATTGATAAAAATGTTCAAGTATTCTGTAGGTCCCTGGAATGTACACGAAGGTGCAGACGCATACGGTCCGGCTACAAGAGAAACCATTTCTTTTGAAGATAAGATCAAGCAGTTCAAAGAGATCGGCTTTGATGCAATCCAGTTCCACGATGACGACGCTGTTCCGAACATGAACAACATGACCGAAGCGGAGATCATCGAAGAAGCCAAGAAGGTAAAGGCACTTCTGGATAAGTACGACCTGAAGGCTGAATTCGTAGCACCCCGTCTGTGGATGGATCCTCACACCATCGACGGCGGCTTCACCTCCAACTGCGACAGCGACAGAGAATTCGCTATCTGGAGAGCACTCCGTTCCATCGACATCGCAAACGCACTGGGATGCGACAAAATCGTTCTGTGGCTGGCAAGAGAAGGCACCATCTGCCCGGAAAGCAAGAGCCCCGTTGAAATTGTAAAGAAGCTGGTTGACGCTGTAAACACCATGCTGGCATACGACAAGAACATCAAGATTATGATCGAAACCAAGCCCAACGAACCCATCGACAGAAGCGTATGCCCCACTCTCGGTCATGCTATGGCGATCTCCGCCGCATCCATCGACCCGAGCCGTGTAGGCGGCCTGCTGGAAACCGCACACGCAGTACTGGCTGGTCTGGATCCCGCATCCGAAATGGGCTTTGCACTGGCTATGAACAAGCTGTGGAGCGTACACCTGAACGACCAGAACGGTATGAAGTTCGACCAGGACAAGAACTTCGGTGCAGAAAACCTGCGCAGCGCATTCAACCAGATCAAGGTTCTGAAGGAAAACAACTTCTGCGAAAACGGCGAATACATCGGTCTGGACGTTAAGTGCATGAGAACCCAGAGCACTGCCGAAAGCTTTGAACACCTGAAGACCAGTCTGAAGGTAGCCAAGGCTATGGAAGAAAAGGTAGAACGCTACGACTACGCATATGCGGAAAAGTGCATCGCCGAAAGAAACTACGAAAAGCTGGAAATGTACGTTCTTGAACTGATCATGGGTCTGAAGTAAGATACCGGCAGGATAAAAACATACGATTCATACCGTCCGATACAGTGATTTTCTGTACCGGACGGTGTTTTTTTGTCCTGCCGATTTTTTGTGTGCTGTCGGTAAAATAATAGCAGAATTGTCCAGTTTCAGCAGAATCGTACGTTGACAAAATATTGATATGTTGGTATACTTATAAAAAATAAGTATAGTATACCCGCATCTTTCCGAAACAGGGGGATAATATATGAAAAAACTGACGAAAATGCTGCTTTTGTCAATGCTGACCGGTGTATTGCTGCTTTCCGGCTGTAATCATGCGGTCACCGACGAAACGGATACAGCAGAAACGACGCTGACAGAAACCGAACCTGTCGAAACCGAAGCCCCTGCTCCCGTACTGACACCGTCCGACCATACGATTTCCGTATCGGATGTAAACAGTATTCTTGCGGCAAACGAAATGTCTTTGGCAAGCGGAAGACTGAATCCTTATTCCGCAGTACACGGCGGTCAGCAGATGCGTGTCGTACATACGGAAAGAGGCACATATACCGCCTTTGTCAAGTTTTTTGACGATGTGTATGGCGGAGAGACCGAATTCTATGTTGCCAAGATCGATAACGACAACAAGGTGACCTTACTGTATTACGGCGAATACTTCAGCGATGCCTCCACGGTACAGCTGAATATTGGGCAGGATACAAATGGGGACATTGTTGTTACAACTACCACTCTAAGGGATCTGAACGTATATTTGTTTGACGCTGAAACCGATGCGGTAACGGCATACACCCAAAATGCAGTGTTTACATCCGGCTTCACGCCCGCCTATTCCCAGACCATGTTCGATTTTGAGGGCAGGGAGATCAGTGCATTCTACTGCGGCACACCGGGGAAAACACAGGAATCCGATGATTTCCTGTTGGAATGGTTCACTTTTGACATGAATACCATGCAGTGGACGGCGGAAAGTACCTATTATATTTTTGAGGATATTCACAGACATGCCTATCTGTACCCCTTCCCGGACGGAAATGGCGGTGCCTATATTGTCGGCGAAGCCAATCCCTACATTTCTGCGCTGACCGGTCTGGAAAATGTCGAGCCCCAGCATAAATTCACATTCGACAGACTTCGTCTTTTCCATATTCCCGATCTGTCCTCCAATGAAAACATTACCCATGTTATGATTCAGGAACCCTACACGGAAAGAGGACTTGAGGGTACCTGGTCTTCTGCCACCAACAACCAAAACGGTTGTGTTTTCGTGGATGCGGACGGATATATGCACATTGTTTATCAGTATTATCTCCGTGACTACAGCGGTAAGCAGGAAAATTTTGATAAGCAGCTGCAGTACCGTCACGCAATTTACGACGGTATGAACTGTATTTATAATGAAAAGATCGAAGTGAGTGAGCCTGTTTTTACGGAGAATCTGATGTATCACATCACCCAGGGTACCGATGGTACGCTGTATCTGATCGTAGGCGAAAGATATGCAGATCCTTTCAAGCTCTACCTCTACCGGGCGGATGACTCCCTCGGCAAATCATGGACACACAAAACCACCGCTTCCTTTGAGGGATCCAGTGCCTTCTCCTTCTCCATCAGCGCCCCCCGTAACGGTTCCCTGCAGGATAACATCATTGACGGTTTCTACTATACCTACTTTGGAGCCCGTACAGTTTGCACTTTCCGGATCTCTCTGGACGACTGCAGTATAACGGAACCGGTGGATCTGCTTAAGGATTTTGGTCTGGAAATTGATGAAGTACAGTACTTCGAGCCCTATTATTCCGCCCATCAGAATCAGGTGATCCACACCGAAAACGGTACATATGCGGCTTTCGTATACAATTACGGCTACCAATACTACAACCCCTACTACAGCAATCTTGGATTCTGCATCACAAAGACGGATGCGGACGGAAAGTCCACCGTACTGTACGACGGTATCTATCAGGGGGATCAGGAAGAATTCCTGAATATACAGATGCTGTCCGATGGTAAGATCTACGTATTCCTGCCCACAGCTGAATATGTGTACATTGTTGATCCTGCAGACGACACGGTTACCGAACAGGAAATCGCCCTCCGACCTGTCCTTTCTACGGATCCCCAACAGGTCACTGTTATAGAGGATACCGCTAACGGGAAAAATTATGCCCTTACCATCACCGGTACCGCCAATGACTGGTGGTCGGATAGTATCCGTATAGACTCCAAAACCATGAATACGGAAGACCTCTCCCTGTCCAAGAGAGCAAAGATGCTCATGTCCAACAAACTGGAAGGATATTACACCGATTATTATCTTTTCCCGGACGGAAACGGCGGTGCTTATGCAATAGCCTCCCGACGGATTAATCCCAATGATGTGGAAGGTCTGAACTTTGTCGGACGTACCGACAGTATCAAGGATACCGTCGCACTGCTGCACATCGCTTCCCTGGACAAGAACAGCAACATTGAAATCATCGACATTCAGGCACCGTACACCGACGAAGCAGCTGACGGTATCTGGTCCGTAGTAAACATGACGGACGAAGGGGATGCGTACATGGATGCGGACGGCAAACTGCACGTAATCTACAGCTATTACCACATGGATCTGGATGACATGGACGCCCCCGGCAACGCGGAACTGAAAACCAATACGCTCAAGCGTTACCACGTAGTTCTGGAAGGCACGACGATTGTTTCCATGGAAGAACTGGCAATCGACGGTCTTTCTGAAACTGCATCCCTCAGAATGGCACAGACCACCGACGGTACGCTGTATCTGATCGTCTGCAACACAGGTGAAGAAGGTGCAAAGATCGACGTATACTTTGAGACCGAATCCGGCTGGGCATTGACACAGACCAAGGATCTGGGCGAATTCACCGCAGGATCCTTCGGTATCAGTTCCCCCCGCGGCGGTTCGGTACAGGATAACGTGATCGACTGTATTGTTTATGCAAACGATAGCGATGTGTATTACACCAGCGTAACCTTTGAATAAACCGGACAAACAAAAAAGAGGCTGTCGGCAAAAAACGCCGATGGCCTCCTTTGTATTCAGAGAAAATCAGATAACAGATGTACCTTCCCATTCCTCGTCGGGTTCGCATTCGAGAATCTTTGCAATGGTGGGAGCGAGGTCCTTGATATTCAGACCGTGCAGTTCTTCGCCGGGCTTGAAATCGGGACCTTTGAAGAACATGGGAATGGTCGTATCTTCAGGCAGGTCACTGCCGTGGGTTCTTTCATGGCCGCCGTGGTCTGCAGTGATGATGACGGTATGATCTTCGGGCAGACAGGCGATAGCACGTTCGACTCTGTCCCAGGATTGTGCCATATGTTCCAGATACAGATCGGACATCCAGCCGTTTCCGTGACCGGAAGCATCGGTGAGACCGAAATACAGGAATGCAAAATCTGGCTCATACTTGGGAACATATTCCATAAAGAGTTCCAGACTGCGTTCGTCCGCAACTGTATATTTAAGGATCTTCCCGGAGGAGAGGGCAGTAAAGGCAAGGGAACCGGGTCGGGAGAGATCTCTCAGCTGTTCCCAGGAATAAAAGAACGCACTGGTTTTCTTATGTGCTTTGATTACCTCACAGAGTCCGTTGATGGGACGTACCTGGGGGGTATAAGTGTTGGTAGTGGTACCGTGCCTTTCGGGATCCACGCTGTGGAACAGAGACATATGACAGGGCAGAGTTACGGAAGGCAGTACGGTTTGGGCATCCATACACCAGGTAGATGTTTTTTTCAGTTCCTCTACCAGGGGAATATTGCCAAGTGCATCCGAACGCATACCGTCAAGAAGAATCAGTAAAACTTTAGACATTGTTGTTACCTCGCATAATCGAATATTTTTCTTAATTATACTACAAACTGTAAAAACTGTCAACGATGCGGGAAGATCCTTACACGAATCTGCGTATTCTCCTGCTGCGCATCAAACGGACTTGACTTCCAGTGTGAACGTACCGTCCGTCCATTTCGGGACACGGAGGCAGAGTCTGTACAGATCGTCCTGTTTCCATTCTCCGTGGAGCTTGGGGTCGGTCAGCGGGATCGTTTCCACCTGTATTTCCAGCTCAGCAGATACCGTAATATGTACCTCACATCCGGCTTCCCGCAGAACAAAACGGTTTTGACCGATCTCCGGCTTTTCCGCCAGCATCAGATGCCATACTACTTCCGCCGGTCTGTCTAAGGACAGCGTATCTGTGAATACAGCTCCATCTTCCGTCAAACCCATACTGCGGGTGTAGTCATGAATACCCGTGTCGGTCGGATAGGCATCCTTCAGGGAAAACACGACGGTCTCATCAGTGTGGGAAAGGGTGTTGGCATGGAAAGTGCCGCCCGCCTGCTGTTCCTTCCCGGCGATATCCGGCAGATTGTGATAGGAGGAACGCATGGTCCAAAGCGTATAGCGATCTTTGCTGAAGGTGGTCTTTGTATAGGTCTCCACACCGGCATCGATAAAGACCGGACGGTTCTGACAGAACAGGATGAAACTGCCCACATCGTTGTGGTTGTGACTGTCCCCGTTTGTGCCGCCTTTACCGGCTAATACCATACCGGTGGCAGGAGATCTGACCATAAGCAGAGCCTGGTCGGGATAAAATACGGAATGCCCTGCCGTATCGGAAATCCCTTCCGGCAATACGGTTGTCCGGTTGGTGATACCGCGGTAAATGGAAGAACCGGAGATAAGAGGACGGATATCCCTGTTTGCCGCTTCGCCTGCCATCCGTGTCAGCTTGGCGGAACCCAGCTTGTCCCCCATCCGTGCAAGAAGATGGTGATCTATATTCTGCACGCAAGAGGCGTCGGCAAAATTGACGAACTTGCCGTCTCCCAGATATACATCCGCTATGTATTCGCACATCCGGCGAATGAAGGGATCGCTGAAAATATCCGTTTTGCCCGCTGTCAGCAGATGCAGCAGTTCCAGACAGTCGAAATAGGAAGCGGGTGCGTGTACCCAATAGCTGGGACCTTCGTCACAGCATCCGGAGGCTGCATAAGTTTCGGTGTAATTGTCCAGAATCCGGATGGATCTTTCCACCAGCGCTCTCCGTCTGTCTTCTTCCTTCAGCCAGAACAGAGCACAGGTCAGGACATTGGATACGATCCATGGCGTCCAGTTGTTCAGTCTCTTGCCCTCTTCGCCCATCCAGTACATGTGATGATCCAGAAAAGGCCGGAAGATGCGGACATCCAACTGGGTCACGATCCGTCGTTCGATTGCATCGGAAACACCGGCAAAGGTGTCCCTGAGCAGATACAGGACCATGGAAAGGGAAGCGGCGGTGGAGGCGGAGACCAGGTCGATATAGCGTACCTCATCGCCTTCGCCGTATCCGAACCGCTCCGGCAGAGGATGAATGTCCCGACCCCAATCATAAAAACGGAAATTGTGAGCCGGCAGGATCCAGTTTGCCTCATCCAGTATGGCCCAGACCGCATCGATCAGCCGATCCGTAAATCGTCCTTTTCCTTCGGTGAATTCCGCCAGTGCAAGGTTCAGCATTTCACCGCGCCGTGCATTGTGTGCGGCTTCAAAACGGCTGCGGTTGCCGGTCTTCAGATAGTCCCTGTACATACTGGCAGAGAGATAGGGAACGGGCTTGTCAAGCAGTGCTTCTGCCTCGGGGATCTTGTGCTCCCAGTGCAGAGCGGACGCAGGAAAAAGTATAGCAAAGGCTTCTTTCACCTGTTCGGGGGAACGTATCGGCAGACCTGAGGTCAGGCCGTGTTTTTCAAACAAACGCTGCATAAATGATCTCCTTACCGTTTTTTTCTATTATAACCCTCCCAACGATATTTGTCAAGTAGCGTGCAGAATTGATTGAGATACGATCCGTGAAAACAGCAGGTGTAAATCTTGACATTCGCCTGGATTCATATTATAATAATATATAAATATGACCGGAGACAGATCGGGGTCCCGGAATGGAGGAAACATATATGAAAGAAAGAATAATACAGTTCGGCGAAGGTGGATTTCTGCGTGGATTCGCGGACTGGATGCTGCAGATCGTTAACGAAAAGACCGATTTTGACGGCAGTGTGGTTGTGGTACAGCCTATCAAAGAAGGACTTTGCGATGTCCTTTCTGCCCAGAATTGCGAATATACCCATATTATCAGAGGCGTGGAAGGCGTGGATATCAAGAAGATCCATGTGATTTCCCGGTGCGTCAAGCCTTATGATGATTTCGATGCATACCTCGCGCTGGCGGAAAATCCGGATTTCCGGTTCATCATTTCCAATACCACCGAAGCCGGCATCTGTTTTGAAGCCGGAGACAAGATCGGTGACCGCCCCTGCAAATCCTTCCCGGCGAAACTGACACAGCTGTTGGTCAAGCGGTATGAACTGGGACTGGGCGGTTTTGTATTCCTGCCCTGCGAACTGATCGACAGAAACGGGGATAATCTGAAAAAATGTGTCCTGCAGTATGCGGATCTGTGGGATCTGGGCGAGGGATTCAAGAACTGGATCGAAAAGGACAACATTTTCTGCAACACCCTCGTGGACCGCATCAATACCGGTTATCCCAAGGACGAAAAGATCGATCTGGGCTGGGAAGACAAGATGGTGAACACATCCGAGTATTTCCATCTGTGGGTGATCGAAGGATACAACGGTCTGTGCAGTGAAATCCCCTTTGATAAGTGCGGACTGAACGTAATTCTTACCGACAATCTGGAAATGTACCGTACCAGAAAGGTGAGAATTCTCAACGGCGCCCATACTTCTCTGGTACCTTACGCCCTGCTTTCCGGTTTTGATACCGTAAAGTCCTGTATCGACGACGAAAAAATGCACGAACATATCCGGAAATGCGTATACGATGAGATCATTCCCACACTGGATCTGCCCAAGGAAGAACTGCTGGAATATGCGGACGGCGTACTGACCCGTTTTGCCAATCCGTATATCAAGCACTATCTGATCTCCATCGCGCTGAACTCCGTAAGCAAGTTCAAGGTACGCGTGCTTCCGTCCATTCTGGAATACATCCACAGATACAACAAGATGCCGGAAACGCTGATCTTCTCTTTTGCCAAGCTGATCGACTTCTACAGAACCGATATGGTAAACGATGACGCGGATGTGGCTGCGTTTATGAAGACAGCGACAGTGGGTGAGATTCTGGCAAATCAGTCTCTGTGGGGACAGGATCTCGGCTTCTTGGAAAATGAGGTGTCCAAATATGTTAATCAATAAAGCGGATAATGTGGAAATCAAGGTGGAGACCGGGCACAAATATGCTGCCTGCGATATCAAAGCCGGGGAAAATGTGATCAAATACGGTCAGCCCATCGGTCATGCCACCTGCGATATCCAAAAAGGCGAACACGTACATACCCACAACCTGAAAACCAATCTGTCCGGGAAAATCGAGTATACCTATACGCCGTACACCGGTGCGGATGAAAAAATCGACACGGATCTGACATTTATGGGATATGTCCGTGAAAACGGTGATGTGGGCATCCGGAACGATATCTGGATCGTCAATACGGTGGGATGCGTGAATAAGGTAGCGGAAGCTCTGGCAAAACGTACCGGTGCAAAATTCTTCGCCCATCCTTTCGGCTGTTCCCAGCTTGGCGATGACCAGCTGACGACCCAGAAGATTCTGAAAGGTATGGTCAATCATCCCAATGCCGGCGGTGTGCTGGTATTGGGACTGGGATGCGAAAACAACAATATCGGGGAATTCAAGAAAATACTGGGCACATGGGATGAAAACAGAGTGAAATTCCTGAACACCCAGGACTGTGAAGATGAAATTGCCGAAGGGGAAAAGCTGATCGGCGAACTGAAAGCCTATGCAGACACCTTCAAGCGTACACCCGTACCGGTTTCCAAACTGAAGATCGGTCTGAAATGCGGGGGAAGCGACGGCTTGTCCGGGATCACGGCAAACCCCCTGGTGGGCAGACTGTGCGACAGACTGACCTCGTACGGCGGCAGCTGTGTACTGACGGAAGTGCCGGAAATGTTCGGTGCGGAACATCTTCTGATGCAGCGGAGTGAAAGCGAAGAAGTATTTGACAAAGCAGTCAAGCTGATCAACAATTTCAAGGATTATTACACCAGACACAATCAGGTGATCTACGAAAATCCGTCTCCCGGAAACAAAGAGGGCGGCATCACAACACTGGAGGAGAAATCCCTGGGCTGCGTACAGAAAGGCGGACTTTCCAAGGTAGTGGATGTGCTGGATTACGGCGATAAGCTGACGAAAAACGGCCTGTCCCTGCTGAACGGACCGGGCAATGACATCGTAGCCTGCACCAATCTTATGGCAGTGGGCGTACATATCATCCTGTTCACTACCGGCAGAGGAACCCCTCTGGGAACGGCGGTACCCACAGTGAAGATTGCTACCAACCACGATCTGGCAGTCCGCAAAGCCAACTGGATCGACTTCGACGCCAGTCCTCTGCTGGAAAGGGATCTGACGGACGAGATTCTGGAATATGTGATCGCAGTGGCAAACGGGGAGAAGACGAAGAACGAAATCCATGGGTATGAGGAGATCTCTATATTCAAGGATGGCGTGACGCTGTAATAGATTCGGATAAATGAGAAAAAGAGACTTTGCAGAAACACACAGAGTCTCTTTTTCGACTTCTTTATTGGATTTTCTTTACCCCAATTTATTTATGTTATACACCTCTTTTTTAAAGTTTCCTGAAAAGAGGGAGGAGCGAAGAATTACTGTATACATTATAGCGGAGGGAGAAATACTTTTTGGCAAAAGTTGTTTCTCCCTCCGCTATAATAAGCAGTATGTTATCTTTTTAGACTTACGCCAGAGCCTTTTTGATAGAGTCGATGATGTTATCAAGCTGTTCCTTGGTGTGGTCGGGATCCATGGGGATGTATACAACTCTGGACAGCAGATCGAGGGTAGCAGGGCACATATCTGCCTTGTAATCCGGAACGATGTCCCGGTTGGCTTCCATCTTGAAGGGGTCCATAAGAGGATTGAGTGCGCCGACCTTGTTCATGATGGGTGTCCAGTTGCAGTAAACGTGCTTACCGGTGTTGATCGGCACAGTACCGCCGATTCCGTCTGCCTTGCTGAAGGCATCTGCCTTTTCAGCGGAGTCGAATACGATTGCCAGAGTGGTACCGCAGTCGCCGGCGATGTCGTTGGAGGGCAGGATCTTGCAGATCGGTGCAACAGCATCCATAATGTACTTCTTGTTCTTGCGCAGGTCTGCGAGAATGCCGTCCAGACGCTGTACCTGAACGCGCAGGATCGCAGAGGAAATTTCATTTGCACGGTATTCGGTACCGCAGAATACATTGGTGTCCACATCGCTCAGCTGATTGCCAAAGAAGGCAACCGCACTGCTGTCGTGGTAAATCAGGGACTTTTCAAATACAGAACGGTCATTGGTCAGCAGAGCGCCGCCTTCCCCATTGGAGATAACCTTGAAACCGTTGAAGCTGAGGGCACCGGCATGACCGATGGTACCCAGGCGCTTGCCCATGTACGCACCGCCGTCAGCCTGGCAGGCATCTTCAATGATGAACAGGTTGTACTTCTTTGCCAGTTCCACAAAAGCGTCCATCTTGCAGGGGAAACCCTGGATATGAACGGGCATGATTGCCTTGGTGTGGGAGGTGATCTTCTTTTCGGTGTCGATGGGGCAGAGAGTCAGGGTTTCGTCTACTTCTGCGATAACGGGCATAGCACCGGCACAGACAACTGCCATAGCGGTAGCAATGTATGTATAAGCGGGAACGATAACTTCATCACCGGGGCCGATACCCATGGAGATCAGCGCGCTGGTCAGTGCAGCATGGCCGCTGGTCATCAGCAGGGCATAGTCCACACCGAACTTGGCACGGATTTCTTCTTCCGCGTGCATGGTTTCCTGGAGATCATCGTTGATTTTGAAAAACTGTTTTGCGTCGACAACTCTTTTTACAGCTTCGACTTCTTCTTTTCCTACTCTGTACATAATATATATCCTTTCGTGTTATAATTTTCAGTCTGCAGCAGGTATGCCGTCCGATATGCTGTGACGGGACACACCTGAAAAAGGGCACTTTTATTTTATTATATTTCCTTTACGGTTTCTTTACAACTACTGTATTTCCGATAAAATACCCAAAAATTCACGCGATACCATCTTGACAAAACAAAGTCCGTGTGGTATCATCCTAATATAAAAAGAAGCGGAAAATTTTCGGTATATCCGCGGATGGAACAAAACAGGGGGGGGACGCATATTCTTTACCAAAAAATTCTCATGGACAATGCGCCGTATATGATACGGTTCGGCAGGCTGGAGAGATTCACCGAACACCGACATGCCGATATCGAGTTCATCTATTGCTTCAGGGACAGTTTTGACATCATCATTGATAAGAAACGATATACAGTAAAAGAAGGGGAGATCGCGCTGGTCAGTCCCATGGTTTCCCACGAGATCCCGGAAATGGGGGATACGGAGCATATGGTGCTCACCACGGTGGTGGGGTCCGTATTTCTGAAAAAGCATTTCAAGCTGTTCTCCCGGGCGGAATTTGCGTCTCCCGTATGCAGCTTGTGTGATTTTTCGGAGAACCATGTAAAAATCAGAGAACTGCTTGAGGAAATCGCACAGTTCTGCATGAATCCCACCGCCCACTCCGACCTGATCGTAACGGGAAATCTGTATAAAATATGCGCATACCTGCTGGACGGACTTTCCGTACCCAAGGACGACGGGGAAACGGAGAAAAAGGACTTACGTAAGGTGGAAAACATCGAAAAAGCCCTGGAACTGATCTATAATGAATACAGTAAAGCCCTGACCGTGGATGACGCGGCGGCGATTACGGGATACGGAAAAAGCAATTTCTGCAAGATCTTCAAGAATGTTGTGGGCGACAGCTTCCATACCGTACTGAACAAACGCCGCGTATATATCGCCTACGAACTGCTGAAACAGACCGACCTGCCGATTTCCGTAGTGGCACAGGAAGTAGGCTTCCCCGAACCCAAGAGCTTCTGCCGTGTATTCAAATCCATCACCGGCATGACACCCGGCGCATACAGGAATGCGTATGCGGAATAAAACTTAAGACAACAGCAATGGAGGGAGAAAAACTTTGATAGAAAGCTTTTCTCCCTCCTGAAGATTTCTGCAGCAATTATTTGACGTCCCGTTCCTCTTGGCAAAAACTTTGAAGAAAGGGGAATATGGTATTTTACTGTCCATAGCGGGCAGTTTTTCTTTTGGGATGCAGGGAGACTTACGCTTCAATAAGGAATTCGCATCCTTGCAGTTTATTGGATCCCCTACATTTCTGCTGTGTCTGCTACGTCGATGCCGGCATTATTGCATCCGCAGAGAAACAGAACGCCGATACACAGAGACAGCAAAAAAATTTCATGTGTTTTCTTCCGTAACATCGAAATTATCAGTCTTCCGTAATATATACTTCATCCCATTCATCACCGCGCAGCCGCAGTGTCCGGATCTCGTAAGGCTTGATTACAGTTTCCAGAACCTGATCGAATACGGACAGACAAATCTTCTGTTCATTGCCGGCGTATTCGTACAGGCGGATGATGCAGCTGTCATTGTCTTCACATTCCTTTACCGCACTGATGGAAACACTTGTGCCGCGCAGAGATATAAACTGGTTTTCCGCAGCATACATACCGTCGTGGTTTGCCTCACAGATGACGATGGGCGGATTGTTGAAGGCAGCGGCAAGGGCAGGGATGTGATTTTCCGCAAAACCGCCTTGGTGAATCACCACACGGATCCTGCCTTCGGTGATCCCCTGTTCCATGATCGGATAATCCGCCTTGGGATTCAGGTCACCCAGACGCAGATCGCCGTAGATACAGCTGCGGAGAATGCTCAGGGAAACGCTGTCCTCTTTCTTGGTGTAGGAGAACAGGCTGTCAGCCAGAATGGAAACACCGTATTCCCCGTTCTGCATGGACAGCCATTCGCCCATGGGCTTGTCGGCACCGGAATCCCCTCTGTTTTCCGCGGAAAAAGGAGCGGATACGATCAGATCGGAACATCCTGTACGGCAGTTGAGTTTCAGAACGGTGTGTTTTTCGTTCCAGTTGACAGAATATTTTACATCAAAATACTCTTTGGTGGGGTAGAAGGTATAGTACAGTGTCAGACGGGATTTACGGAAGGTATGATCTACCTTGACGGTGGTTCTGTGGGGACCGTTTTCCGTGACCTGAATGCTCTCCAACTTGAAATCTTCCAGTTTGCTGCCGTATTCCTTGATGTTGAAGCACCAGGTATCCCCTTCGTCTTCCAGACATTCGGGAGTCAGGATATCGGAGAAGGTCTTGCCGGTTTTCTTGGCATACACACTCTTTATGTAACCGGTGGTTTTGTCAAAATCAATCGCAAAAGCATCTGTGTCAATGGTGTTCAGTTCTTCGTTTGCCGCCACGACCGCTTCTTCGCCGGTCTGGAGGACGATGAAGGATTTGTATCCCATCGCCGGGACTTCCCCATCGAATACAAAACGGGTACGGAAACCTTCGATAACCGATCTTTCCAGAATAATCTGACAGGGATATACTTTGCCGGATGCATCCTTTACCTGAATGCCACCGGTGTATGCGGGGAATTCGTGGAGCCACTGAACTTCCCCTTCAATGGGACCGGCATATGCCTGATCGTTCAGATTCCATACGACCAGATTCCACGCGTTGTCGGGATTTCTGCCGGGCATTTTGATTTTGTGGGTAACGGACTGCAGCGCGAAATGGGTGATTTCATCGGCAGTCAGTGTGGCGCGTCCCTGACCGTTGTAAGCGTCAAAATACGCCTGTTTGATGCAGGCACCGCCCAGAATGTCGTGGAACTGATTGAAAAGAATATCTTCCCAGCAGGCCCTGAGCTTGGCTTTGGGATAAGGACGGTTCAGCAGATGCCCTGCAATAACGGATGCTTTTTCGGCGTTCAGCACCGCGTATTCAGCGAGACGGTTTCTTCTCTTGACCTCGTGGTTGTTGGTATACACACCGAAATCCCCGGTGATCATTTCTCCTTCCACGGTATATACCGGTTCCGCCTGGGCTTTAAAATAGCCGGTGACGGTGGAGAAGCGGATGTCGTAGTCCTTTTCCGCGTTCAGCCGGTGAATGTCCGCGATTGCCTGTTTGGTGGGTGCGCCGCCATGGTTGGTGACACCGTACACCATCAGCTCGTCACAGTCGGAATTCTGCAGACTTTCCTCCGCTTTTGCCACATTTTTGGGCATATCCTTATTGTAGATCTCACTGTATTGTCCGGCGCGGAAGGCTTTGACGGTACTGCCGTCCTTGCTTTTCCAGGAGAAATAGGGAGAGGGAATATCGTAATGATGGATTTCCGGACGCACCATACAGTAATACTGCATATGGCTTTTCCGGAGAATCTGGGGGGTAGCGGAAGTGTGTCCGAAGGAATCGACATTGAAAACCGTATCGGAATACTTGCCGAAATTCTCCATCAGATACCGCTGACCGTACAAACTATGTCTGGCATAGCTTTCCCCGGTGCCGGAGAAGCAGTCGGGCTGGAGATACCATCCTTCGCAAAGCTCCCATCTGCCCTCAGCCACACGTTCCGTTATTTCCGCAAACATTTCGGGGTCAACCTGCTTGATCCACTCAAAAACCGGGGGAGTGGCGAAGGAATAGATAAATTCACTGTCTTCCTTCATCCGGTCGAGAGCACTGCGGAATGTGGAATGGATGGACGCCATCGCTTCCTCCCATTTCCAAAGCCATACGGGATCAAAGTGGGTGTTGCCGATCATATAAATGTTTTTCATAGAATTCTCAATTTCTCCTGGAAACTTTCTGTTATATATATGCCTGTGTTGTTTTAATAATTTTCGGAAATTATGCTTCGGGGTATTCGTTGCCCAGCAGGTACAGCGCAGGTTCGTCTTCTTCGATGTCGGGGAATCTGCCGGTGGGTTCGTGGAAACGGTTGTCCACTCTGTCGTCGTTCACCTTGGATACTTCACCCAGCAGGATCATGCCGGTACCCTTTTCGCCCCAGAACTTATGATACAGACCGGAGGGCAGGGAAATGCTTTCCCCGGGCTTAACGCGGACGATCGCACCGGGTTCTACCTGGAATTCATAACCGTCCATATTTACGGTAACGGGCGTTTCCATGTCGAATTCTTCATCAGGGGTACTGTTGTATACCTGAACCAGCAGGTTTCCGCCGCCGCGGTTGATGATGTCTTCCATCTTGCTCCAGTGGAAGTGATAGGGAGTGATCTGTTCTTCCTTAACGATCAGCAGCTTTTCCGCATAGGGTTTTACATACTTGGGATCGTTGAAGTTGCCGTTGCGGATGGTGATCATCAGGAGTCCCACCTTGTCGTAATCGCCGGAACCGAAATCGGTGATATCCCAGCCGAGCATATTGTCGCGGATCTCATCGTATTCCTTACCCTTGGTTGCCCATTCTTCCGGGCTCCAGAAAATGAAGGGGGGGAGCTTGAAGTTCATCTTGTCGATAAAGGCAACGGCTTCTCTCATGATGTTGTTGAGTTCGGATCTTTTCATTGTAAATACCTCTCTGTATAAAAATATTTTTAATTATGATTTATGTCCCGAAAACCCGGATTTTCACGTCACAATGCCCAAATTCCGGAATTGCAGGTGTACTGAATTGATTATAACACACTCCTGCCTGAAAAGTCAACATGATTCAGCCATAACCCCCGGATAACCCCTGTAATTTGCCCCTTCTCCAAAGACTGTCTTGACAAAACTCTACAATTATTGTATACTATATCCGATATACAGCAAGCATAACCCTGCAGATACAGACAGCATAGTGCTTGTAAGTCTATGCATAGTAATACGGAGAATTTTACCATGAAACTGCGTTATCGTCGACTCGTACTTGCGGCTATGTGCCTTGCACTGGCACTGGTTCTGCCGTTTCTGACCGGACAGATTCCCGAAATCGGATCCGCCCTGTCTCCGATGCACATTCCGGCATTTCTCTGCGGCTTCCTCTGCGGTCCTGTCTGGGGGACCATTGTGGGGGCGACAGCGCCTCTGCTGCGGCATATGCTGTTTGGTATGCCGCCCCTGATGGCTGCCATTCCCATGACCTTTGAACTGGCGGTGTACGGTCTGGTTACCGGTCTGCTGTTCAAATTCCTGCGGGGGAAATTTCTGCGTGTGTACATATCCCTGATCGCCGCAATGATCGCCGGACGGATTGTCTGGGGCATTGTTATGATGCTTATTTCCATCGTACAGGTCAGCGAATTTACTTTTGGGGCATTCATTGCAGGTGCTGTAACCGGCTCTGTTCCCGGCATCATCTGTCATATCGTCTTAATCCCCCTGATCGTACTGGCTCTGGAACGGGCAAATCTTATACCGGAAGAAAAGTAAACTATGAACACCACCATCCAATCCGTTCTGCAAAACCATGGAGCAGCCTATCCCCTGATGAAGCCATGTGATGCAGTGAAACTGATCTACCAGAGTGTTTTCGGCGGCGGACACATGATTCCCTCCGAACAGGCAGCCAAAGAACGCCTGACAGCCGAATACAACGCCATATCCCACAACAGAGAACCGCACATGGAGTCCCTGGGCAAAACCGCGCGTATCTATCTGGATACCCCTTTCACCCAAGCCGGACTTGATCTCCTGGCACAGCTGTTCTGTATTTCGGCAGAAGCATTCCACAAAGGCTGGGATACCGCCGACGATGCAGCCAAAGAGGAATTTTCAGCTTCCCTTGCCTGCCTGCGGAAGCTGACAGCGGAGGGCGTATTTTCCTTTTCGACAGAAGAACTGGACACCTATCTGGCAGAATACAGCGCGGCAGGTTATCCTGCGGTCCGACACAGTGAAGTGTACCGCAATGCCTACGCACCGGCTTATCGTGTGATCGACGCACGGTATGCCCGGATATTTGATCTGCTTCTGAAAATCGGTGAACTGGCGGGAACAGCACAACGGGTGGTTATTGCCATCGACGGACGGTGCGCTTCGGGAAAATCCACAATGGCGGAACAGATCGCCCGGATATATCCCGCTTCTGTAATACATATGGATGATTTCTTTCTGCCGGGAGAACTGCGCACACCGGAGCGAATGGGGGAAACAGGGGGCAATCTGCACAGAGAGCGTTTTCTGGAAGAAGTGATTCCCAATCTGCAAAGGGGCAGTTTCGCGTATCGGGTATTTCAGTGTTCCACTTTCACATATGCCGATAAGCCCCGTGTGGTAGAGGACAATAAGCTGATCATCTGCGAAGGTTCCTACGCCCTGCATCCGGATTTCGGGAAATATTACGATATCGCGGTATTTTCGGATATTGATCCGGAAGAACAGCTGCGGCGTATCCGGGAGAGGGACGGAGAATTTATGCTGAAACGCTTCCGGAACGAATGGATTCCCATGGAGGAGAAGTATTTCACGGGAATGGGTATCCGGGAAAAATGTGATTATATTCTTTTCTGAATCAGAAAAATATAATTGATTTCCAAAACATATGTGAAGTACTGTTTCATCTGAAATCGCTTACAATCTGTTTATAGGTGCAATTATGACATTCAAAAATTGTGTACTGGGCATAGAACTTGGATCCACAAGAATCAAAGCTGTTCTTCTGGACGAAAATCATTCTCCCGTTGCATCCGGCAGCTGTGAATGGGAGAACCGCCTGGAAAACGGTATCTGGATATATGCACTGGAAGATATCCATACATCCCTGCAGCAGTGCTAAGCCGATCTGAAAAAAGATGTACTGCAAAAATTCGGTACAGTACTGACGGAAGCAGGTGCGGAAGAATCTCTGGAAGACTTCCTGGCGGACAGAATCTTTGCGGCTGTACCCATGTCCACGCTCATGGCAGATGCAGCAGATAGACTGGGATTCAAACATTTCTTGACCGCGATAAAGCCGGTCTTGCGATAGGACGTACTGCGATACAGACGATATAATTTCTGTAAATAAAACAAAGGCAGAGGACGACTTAAACATCGTCTTCTGCCTTTATTATTTCTATAGACCGGTCAGTTCTTTTCGGCAAATGTCACGCTGGTGTAATATACATCATTATCCGTTGCATATACAATGCAGTCGATCACATTATCCTGTACAGAACCGCCACGGGGACTGCTGATGCTGAAGGATTCTGCGGTGAATTCGCCAAGGCTGTTGGTCTGTGCCAATGCCCAGCCGTTTTCGACTTCGTAATATACGTCGATCTTCGCACCTGCTTCGTTCAGATTGCAGATCAGCAGATACGGCGTACCATCGGTGGTTTCTGCCATGCGGATGGAAGTATCCTTGGTCAGTCCATCAATACCCAGTTCTTCGTTGGAAACCAGAGTGTTTCCGTCATAGATCGCGTGGTAATGCTTGAGTGTGCTTGCAATCAAATCCGGATTCTTCGGTCTGTCGGCATCATCGAAATCGAAGTGGTAATAGGTGTAGAATACATGGAGTTTTCCTTCGGAATCTACATAAACATCCCCATTGTCTGCCATGTTTACCACGGACCAGATACCTTCGCTGCCTTCCGCTTCATAGGGAGGCTGAATGTCTGTATATTCCACAGTAGTGTCGGCAAGGTTCGGAATATGGAACAGGGTAATGGAATCATCCATAGATTTGGTATAACCGACATACTCCAACTTACCGGCAAGCTTTTCCTCTGTCATTGTTCTTGCAGCAACGATATAGACGCCGCCGTTTCCGTCATCCAGTACATAGGGATACTGATAATTCTCCAATGCATAAGATTCTGTATCCGCAGAATACTTTATACTGTTGTCCACATTTCTTTGCAGATCTTTATCATATGTATTTCTTATAGCAGACAAAATCATACTGTCCGGATCGTAGGGATAACCTGTCAGAGGGAACACATCGTCATCTTTGAAGCAAAGCATATACGCTTCACCGGATTCCGCTGCGGGAGAAAAATGGAGCTGTTTTGCGGTTTCAAAGAAACGGTCAACTTTTTTTGTCTTTATAGGAGTGACTTCATCGGTTTCCCGGTTGATATGGTAAATGACAATACCGGTAGGAGGACAAACATAAATCTCCCCGTTCAGTTCCTGCATGGTCAGATATTTGTCCTGCGCGGATGCATAACTGTCGGAATACAGAATCGTAACATTGTTATCGTTATCAATCTTGACAATGTGGAAATATTCAGCGGCATCGCCGGAAACATAATTATACACAAACGCCGCATAGGTACCGTTTTCCGTATGGATAACCTTGGTCTGGTGGGCGGTATTATGGGAACGGTTGTCGACTCTGTCATCGATCCGCAGATCGTAACCGTCCAGGATATTCACAATTTCCGTTGTGCTGTAATCTTCCAGAGAAAGATTGAATGTGTGTACCGAATTCACATCGCTGTAATAGTAGTAGAAGCAGCTGAGTATGTTGTCCTGTACGGAACCGTCCCGTTTCTGACTGATGGAGAAGGTATAAAGTTTGCCTATATCATCAAAAGTTTTGATGGTTTCCAGTTTCCAGGTTTTTCCCAGAGCATCTTCAGCCGTATAGATTTCGATTTGCATTGGGTCTTGATACAGAGTGCAAGCAATCATATACAGTGTACCGTTGGTACCCTGGCAGATCTGGGGTCTGTAATAGCGATGGTTTTCCTTCTGTAATTCGAGTTTTTCGTTATAAATACATTCCATTCCGTCGTAAATGGCGTGATGGTAATATGTATTTGCATCAAACTCCACAGGAGATGCGCTGAGATTGTATAGATAGTAACAGTATATAATATGCAGATAACCTTCGGCATCCATAAATACACCGCCCTTTTGGTTGTGGGTTATACATGACCAGATGCCCTCCTGTCCTCTTTCGGTATAGGCTTCATGGACAGTCGTATAGGTAATGTTCTCATTGGAAGTCAGATCGGGAATATGGAAAAGTTTGAGTTCATCCCACAGATAAGTCTCTCCGCTCTCGTTTTTCAGCTGGTCTGCTACAGTTGTTATGAGGATATCTCTTTCGGCAACAATGTATGCACCGCCATTTCCATCCGGCAGCGGATAGAGATAACAATGCCGTCCGATCCCTTCTATACTTTTACTGATACTTGTGTCTGCCCATGTTCTGGTTTCGAGATCAAAAGTAAACCATTCCAGTTCGTAGTTCCCGGTGAACAAACCGCCACTGAGAAATACATAGACCTTACGGTTTTCAAAATCAAACATGGTTTGTGCATAACCGGGATAGGAATATTCAGGCGAAGTAAAAACAACCGGAGTAGTATATTCCGTCATGGCGTCGGTCTCTTTGTCGAAAATGCAGAGACTCATTTCCGAATACGCCCATGATGCTACAACAATATCTCCGTTGATATCCTGTCCGATATCGACGGGAACCGTACCTTCAAAACAGATTTCGCCGCAATGCAGCAGAGTAACATTATTATCATTGTCTATTTTTGCCACATAATAATTTTCTGTACTCGCACCTTTGAAAAAGACCGCATAAGTCCCTCTCTCGGTATGGCAGACACGCATTTGCTGTCCACCATGAAAAGCCTCAGAGTCGACGACTTTATTGGCATTGGTCTGCAGCCCGTTGGCAGCCAGCAGACTTTCCACTTCGGCTGCGGAAATCTCATGCTTCGCCGGTTCCGGTTCCGGAGCTTCTGTGGAGACCTCTGTTTCCGAAATGGTTTCAGTTGTGTCCGTTTCATCGGTGACCGTATCGTTACAGCCGGAAAACAGTAAAATACCCGCCAGAAACGCAGCCAACAGATTTGTTTTCTTCATATGTATATTCCCCCTTTGGTGAATTTTGTAAGAATATCTGCTGATTTTCAGATATATTTATAGCTCATTATACCATAGATACTGATACATTTCAATCGACAAAAATATAAAAATAGTGGATAAGATAATTTTTGCAAAAGAAACCTTTGAATAAGATAATTTTTTACAAAAGGAACCTCGGAGATATACTTACACAACACAGCCAAACAAAAAAGCGAAGCCGCCAAACAGCCTCGCTTTACGTGAATATTCATTTATTCCGGAATTTCAGATATAACCTTTTTATACAGGTACGCAAACAGTCCCAGACTGACTACGATGGACATGATTTCCGCAATGGGGTACGCCCACCAGACCATGTTCACATTCCCCGTCAGGGACAGCAGATACGCCGCCGGTACCAGTACCACCAGCTGACGGGCAAAAGAGATCAGCATGGAGAACAGTCCTCTGCCCAGTGCCTGGAATACGGAAGAAAGGGCGATTGCTATACCGGCGAATACGAAACTGATACTGATGATCCGCAGTGCCGGAATACCGATGGACATCATTTCATCCCCGGCATCAAACAAACGGAGCATGGGTTCCGGAATCACCTGCATCAGGATCAGACCCACCAGCATAAAGCAGCTGGCAATAATGCACGCCGCACCGATTGCCTGCAGCATACGTTTCCGCTTACGGGCGCCGTAATTGTAGGCGATAACGGGAATGACACCGTTGTTCAACCCGAATACCGGCATGAAAGCAAAACTCTGGAGCTTGAAGTACACCCCGAATACACTGGCTGCAATATCGGAAAAACCGTTGAGGATCTTGTTCATGGCGGTGGTCGTGATACTGCCGATCCCCACCATGAGGATGGACGGAATACCTACCGCATAGATCCTGCCGATAATGTGACGATCCGGCTTGAAATGGGATGCCTTGATACGCAGTTCCGTATTGTATTTCTGGTTCAGGATGACCGCCAGTATGAACGCCGCGATCTGTCCGATAACCGTAGCCAGAGCCGCGCCTGCCGTACCCATCTTCGGACAACCCAGCAGACCGAAAATGAAAATGGGGTCAAGAATGATGTTCACGATAGCACCGATCCCCTGGGTGAACATGGTGTAGATCGTTTTCCCCGTGGACTGCATCAGTCTTTCGTACATGATTTCTCCGAAAATACCGAAGGACAGTACGGTGCAGATCTGCAGATAAATTTTCCCTTCCGCAATGATGGAAGGTGTGGAGGTCTGAAAGGCAATGAACTTTTCCGCAAAGAACAGACCGAACAGAAGAAAGATCATATATCCGACTCCGGCAAGGAGGATCCCGTTTCCGGCTGTTCGGTTGGCTTTTTCAAAATTCTTTTCGCCGAGACTTTTGGACAATAAGGCATTCATACCGACGCCGGTTCCCGTTGCGGTACCGATCATCAGATTCTGTGCCGGAAAAGCATAGGATACAGCGGCAAGGGCGTCCTGACTGTACCGCGCTACAAATACACTGTCTACAACATTATAGAGGGCTTGTACCAGCATGGATATGATCATCGGCAGGGACATTGCCATGATCAGCCGCGGAATGGGCATGACCCCCATTTTATTTTCGTTTTCCATAATGATCCTTTCTGAAAGCAAAATTACAACAGTATATATTATACCCGGAAACGGATATTTTGTAAACCGGGAAAATACGCTAAAATCTTTTGTTTTTCACGGAAAAGATATTACCTTTCAACAGATTTAATTGCATAATTCAACAACCTGTGTTTTCACAGCAGACACCCCCCGCAAAAAATCGCCTGTCCATAACAAGACAAGCGATTTTTGTATTACGGATCATTTCGATTCGGTGTTGTCCGACGGGTTTGGTCCGTCGCGGTGCGGGAAACCATCAGGAGGTCTGTGTCCTTCCGGCGGTCTGTGTCCGTCGCGGTGCGGGAAACCATCAGGAGGTCTGTGTCCCTCCGGTGGTCTGTGTCCACGGGGCGGGCGGAAACCATCGGGCGGTCTATGTCCTTCCGGCGGACGGAATCCTTCCGGCAGATCGTTTCCAAAAGGCGGACGGTCGGAGGAATCTTCCGATTGGGCAGGTGCTTCGTCTGCGATGACTCCTTCGTGTTCACTGGTGATGTAACGCTTTGCCTGCGTGGAGAACAGGTTCCAGTATACGCCGCGCTTCTGCATCAGCTCGGTGTGGTTGCCGATTTCGATTACCTGACCGTGTTCCAGAACCACGATTTTGTTGGCAACGGTGGCACTGGACAGACGGTGAGAAACGAAGATGGTGGTCTTATCTGCACGGAGATTGTCAAACTGGTTATAGATTTCCTGTTCCGCAATGGCATCCAGGGAAGCGGTTGGCTCGTCGAGAATTACGATATCGGAATCGCTGTAGAAAGCTCTGGCGATGGACAGCTTCTGCCACTGACCGATGGACAGCTCAATACCGTTTTCTTCAAAATACCGCATCAGAGGCGTATGATATTTGTCGGGCAGATCGTTGATGAAGGCATCCGCGCTGCTCTGCTTTGCGGCGTATTGGATCTCCTCCATACCGGCATCACGGGTAAGCTGACCGAACTTAATATTTTCGGAAACATCCACGGCATATTTTCCGAAGTCCTGGAAGATGATGCCGAACAGACTGTACAGATCCGCCACATCGTATTCGCGGATATCCCTGCCGTCCAGGTAGATGCAGCCTTCCGTGGGGTCATACAGACGGGTCAGCAGTTTGATCAGCGTGGTCTTGCCGGCACCGTTCAGACCTACCAGAACCACAGTATCCCCAGGCTCAATAGTCAGGTTGATGTTTTTGATAACATCCCGTTCCGTACCGGGATAACGGAAGGAAACATTTTCGAGACGGATCTGGTGACCGGTGTGGTGCTGCAGTTTTGCCGGTTCTGCCAGAATGGGAACCACTGTAGGCGTTTCCTTCATGAAGGCGATCAGGTTGTCGATAAACAGCGTACCTTCGTAAATGGAAGCGGTGGTGGAGATCAGCGTGCCGATACCGCCGGCGATGCTGGTCAGAGCGTTGGTATAGTATGTATAGTTACCGACTTCGTAATTCCCTTCGTAAACACCTTTGGCGATAAGAATAAACAGCGCACAGTTTACCGCAGTGGTGAGAACGGAAGAAATCATGTGCCATAAACCTTCCCCGATGAACAGCTTTTTCAGCCCGGCGAAGTATTTGCCGAAGGTTTCGTTGTATCGGCTGATAAACAGTTCCGACAGACCGAACAGACGGACTTCCTTCACCATATCCTTGTTGGTGATCAACTCGGAATAGTAGTTCATCTGCCGGCGTTCCTTGGAATGATGGCGGATGTAGAAGAAATTCTTTCGGCGGTAGATAAAGTTGATTACCGCGGTGGGGACGGCAAGCAGGGCGATGATCCAGGGCGCTACCGGACTGATAGCCACCAGAACCACGATGAAGGAAACCATACTGATGATGGTACTGACGATGGTAAAGTTGGAATTCAGGATCTGCAGAGGACGATGCCCGGCTTCTCTCTTGGCATTTTCCAGCTTTTCGTAGAATTCCGGTCTGTCAAAGCTGGCGAGATCCACGGTTTTTGCCTTGTGCATCAGCCGCAGGTTGACATTATTGACCACCAGTTCGCCGGCGATGCTGCTGACGATGCTGTTGACCCGGTGCATCATATCGGAAAAGAAGGAAAAGGCAAAGCGGAAAATCAAGAGTCCCATAATTCCGGTGAAGGCAACCGAAATGCCGTTTACCGCATCAATATACGCACCAGCCAGTTCGTTGATCAGCAGCATATTGATATACGCGGAAATTACAGGGCTGACACCGTTGAAAATGGCCATGAACATCATGAAAAACAGAATCCACGGTCTGGTATCCCAAACGATGCCGTAAATATACAGCAGTCTGTAACAGAATTTGGAAATCACACGCCATAAATATCCCGGAACTTCTTTCAGGGACTTCGGTTTGGGTTCTTTCAGCTTTTCTCTGGCTTTCTCATTTGGCCCCATCATGCCCGGGCGAGGACCACCCATCATATGCAATCACTCCTTTGTTTGGTTTGTATCGGCTTCCAGAATCTTGTCCAGTAAGCGGATGAATGTGGTTTTTTCTTCATCGGTAAGGGGGGAGAGCAGACTGCGGGCATTTTCAAGGTGTTTGGCACGCATTCTCGTATGATGCTCTCTGCCGGCATCCGTAATGCGGACAACGATCTGCCGCTTATCTTCCTCCGACTGCTCCCGTGTGATAAATCCATCCCCTTCCAGACGGGTCAGAAGCTCTGAGAGAGACTGGGGACGTATGTTCAGCATGGAGGCAAGTCTGGTTTGGATCAGGCCCCTTTCTTCTTTGGTGAGTATTTCGAACAGTTTCCCAGCCCCGAATCCGCTGAATCCGTCTTTGCCGCCGTGGGGATGCCCTTCCGGTGGATGACAGGGCGGAGAATTTTTGCGCCGCATCATTGCATCAATATGCCGGAGCTTGTGAACGATCTCCAGTTCCGGCGGACGTTGTTTGTCACACATTGGCATTCCTCCTTGAATTAATAAGGTACCTTTCTATCAGGTACCTTATTATAAACCCAAAAGCATACAGTTGTCAATAGGAAAAGACGAAAAAATTTGTAAAAATATAAAATAGAGGGAACAAGGACGGATCCATGACGTCAATATACGCAGATTCTTATGAAAAACAACAATTACAGAAATATAGATGGAGGAAATATGAAAATCGAACCGTTACGTTCCTACGACACACCGGAATATCCGACTGCCGAAAAGTTCCGCAGTACAGACGTACTGACAAAATATATACCGAGACGCTGGCGATACAACAAATGGGTGGGAAAAGTTCTGCTGTTTGTGGTTCTGACCGGTCTTTGTTCCTGTTCCTTGGAAAAGGGAGAAGAAAGCGGCAGACACACCGAGCCCCATCATATCGCCAAAACCGGCAGCGACACCGAGACTCATCATACCGCCGAAACCGGCAGCGACACCGAAACTGCAGCGAAACGGAATCTGGTAATACCGCTTTTCGTGCATGGTGAGGGACGGGGAAGCTACGGATGTGTAAGCATTGCGCCCCCGGTATATCTGTCCGAAGACGAGGCGGCACAGGTGATCCGGGAAACCGCACTGGAATACGGTCTGGATTTTTCCGATAGAGGAAATGTATACGGGGAAGAACTGCCATACACCAATATTTTCCCCGGAGGCGACAAAGAACCGGGTACCTACGAAGGCGAACTGCCGTTAGACGGTTATGATGCGGAGAAGCAGATCGGATTTGTTTATGTGTCCAAAAATGATGTGGTTTCCTGGCATAAGCAAGGGGAAATGATGGCAAGTGTGGAATCCTACGATATGCAGGGGACGGCGGAAAGACTGACCAGAACCCTGACGGACACCGCGGTATTCTACGATCCGGGCAGTGATTTCAACACATTCATGGAGCTGCAGAACAGCGCGGGAGAAAATGCGGACTGGCAGGAACTGAGCGAAGAATACGAAGCCATGGAAAAAGCGCGGATGCTGGAAGATCTGCGTGCGCAGGTGGTGGATTTTATGGAATGGCTCAAGGGAGAGGGAATTATCTGATATGCATTACACATTGCACCTGACAAACCGATGCAACCTTGCCTGCCGGTACTGTTACGTAAAAAAGGGGCAGTCCGACATGACGGCGGAAATGGCGCGTCGGGTCGTGGATATGGCAGCGGAGACGGGCGGTCACCACGGAATCGTATTTTTCGGCGGAGAACCGCTGTTATGCTGGGAGCAGATTGAAGAAACCGTTGCCTACGCCGAAGAGATACAGCGGACGGGGAAGTGTTATTTTCACTTCAAGATCACTACAAACGGACTTTTGCTGGATGAATCCTTTTTATCCTACGCCTGCCGCCACGATATTTTCATAGCTCTGTCCCATGACGGTTTGGGGAATGACACGGAGCGTATCAACCCGGACGGAACGGGCAACAGGGACAAACTGGAAGAAATTGCAAAGCGTCTGCTGTCCTGCAAGCCGTACGCACCGGTAATGATGACTGTCACACCGGGAACGCTCCCACGCTATGCGGACAGTGTACGGTATTTATACGGTCTTGGTTTCCGGTATATCATATGCACGATGGATTATTCTGCGGCATGGCGGGAGAGTGATCTGGTGATCCTGAAGCGGCAGTACCGGAAGCTGGCGACATTCTACCGTGAAATGACGCTGCGTGAAGAAAAATTCTATTTATCCCCTTTTGAAGTAAAGATTTCCACCCACATTCGCAGTCACAATCTCCGTGCCGAGCGATGTGAGCTTGGGAAAAAGCAGATTTCCGTAGCGCCGGACGGAAAGATATACCCTTGTGTACAGCTTGTAGGGGATCCGATGTTCTGCATAGGGGACATATGGCTCGGGATAGATGAGGAAGCGCGGGAGGCGTTATACTTATTAAACGAGCGGGAGAAAGAGGGTTGTGAGCGTTGTGCGATACGGAGTCGGTGCAACCATTACTGTGCGTGTTTGAACAAGAGTGCGACGGGGGATATTACGAAAGTTTCTCCTTTTTTATGTGCTCATGAGCGGATTCTGGTTCCCATTGCGGATGGGGTGGCGGAGCGGTTATACAGGGGGAGAAATGCGTTATTTATTCAGAAGCAGTATAATGATATGTTTCCTTTGATTTCTTTGGCGGAGGATAAGACGGTTCGGTAGGTTTTCTTTTTTCTTTCTACATATGGTTTTTATTAAATCTTTTGTTTTTGGTTTAAATCTTGAATTTGGTTTTCTACTTTTTGTTTATTTTAAGAATATAGTTTTTGGGTGTCCTGTGCGGACGGCACTTAGAGGGACCTGCCAAAGCGAGGCCCCTCTAAGAACTCCCCCGCTTGGCGAAATAGTGGAGTTAGGCTTCACTTTGCTGTTTCTTTGAGAAAAATAGTGGAGGATGCAGATTTGCGCTAACCGCGATTTATTGGTGCAGTAGTGGAGACAGGCTTGTGGAAAACTATGTTTTTCCTGTAACAAAGTATAGTGATATGGTTTGGCTGAAGGGTAATATAGGCTGCCGCGGCAATAGCTGTTCGTAAGGCTTTTTGCCGCGGTAGCTTATATTTTTCCTGTACGTACTTCATTTCTGTAAGCTGACCCACTTTTCAACAGTTCTTTCCGTCAGCAAGATTACGCCACTATTTCACCCTTTCCGCGGTTAGCGCTGATTTGCATCCTAAATTGCTTTTCTCAAACAAACAGCAAATGACACCATACTCCACTACCAATAAAGCGGGGGAGTTCTTAGAGGGGTTTCGCTTCGGCAAACCCCTCTAAGTGCCGTCCGCACAGGACACCAAAAACCATATTCTTAAAATAAACTAACCGTAGAAAACCAAATCAATAATAAAATCTCCCCCCAAAATCCCCCCAAAACGCAACACAAAAAGAAAAACTCCCCTAAAAACCAAAAAACACTTGCAAAAACTATAAGTATCTGCTACAATACCCTATGAAGAAAAAACACCCCAAAAAACACGAAAGGAATCAAAAAAATAATGGGAGAAGAAAAAGTATTAGCCTCCGTAGGCGGCAAAAATATCACCGAACAGGACGTAACCATCGCCATCATGCAGATGGGACAGCGCGGACAGAATTATAATAACCCCCAGGGCAGAGCAATGGTCCTGGAACAAATCATCGCACAGAAACTGTTCCTCATGGACGCCGTGCGTAACCTGTATGAAAGAGAACCCGCTTTCAAGGAACAGCTGCAGAGAGTAAAGGAAGATATGCTCACCAGCTACGCCGTTCAGAAGGCTGTGGAACGTGTGCGCGTAACCGAAGAAGACGCTAAGAAGTACTACGACGAAAATCAGGATAAGTTTGTTTCCGGTATGAAGTTCAATGCCAGCCATATCCTGGTGGATTCCAAGGAAAAGGCAGAAGAACTCCTCTCCAAAATCAACGCCGGCGAAATTTCCTTCGCTGACGCAGCCGCAGAAAACAGTACCTGCCCCTCCGGTAAAAACGGCGGCAGCCTCGGTGATTTTTCTGCCGGTCAGATGGTTCCCGAATTTGAAAACGCCTGCGCCGCAATGGAAGTCGGTACCATCTCCGAACCCGTGCAGACTCAGTTCGGTTATCACCTGATCCTGCTGAACAGCAAGGAAGAAGGCGGCACAATGAGCTATGAAGACGTAAAAGCAGAACTGATGGAAGCCCTGAAAGGCGAAAAACAGCAGGCTGCTTACCAGAGCAAACTCAATCAGCTGAAGATCCTCTACCCTGTAGACAAATTCTGATTACCCCAATAAACAAAAAAACAGCTCCCATCCTTGTCGGATACGGAGCTGTTTTTTATCTGCCTGAATCAGTCGATCCAGAATACACTGCCTTTTACGAGAATACAGATGATGTCAATGACCCACATGAAGGGAATACCAACGCACATCAGGATAACAGCGATAACAACACCAACAATGTTGTTCTTATCCAGACTGCGGCAGATACGGTAGATCCACCAGATAATATCCAGAGCCGGAATAGCCAGGATTACCTTCACGATCAGCGGGAGAGAGTCAAATGTCTTGATCAAATCTGTCATAACAAAATTCCTTTCTGCAAAATATTGAGTTTAACACATATCAAAGTATACCACATTTTTCGCTGATTGTCTACATTATTTTATTAAAAAATCAAATACTCCGGAGAAAACTGATCCCGTTCGCATACTTTTTACCGCCGCAATATTATTCTATGCACCGCCGTCCCTGTAAAAGCATACACTGCAATGAATTCATGCAAGGAGGCTAATGTGAAAATACAGGAATCGAAACCGTAAGTAAAGTTTCTTCACATAGTATTTGTTCGTCGCATAAATGCGGCAGATGGAGGCAATTATGGAAATGCATACCGGAAACGGATATCTGAAAATCTGGGTAACCATGGCTGGAAGAACACTGCCGGTCAAAGGCGTGCCTGTGCAGGTGTATACGGAAGACGGCAGACTGCTGTACTCTCTGCAGACAGGTGACGGCGGTCTTACATCCACAGTGGAGCTGGAAGCACCGTCAGCAACGGAATCACAACAGCCGGCTCCCGGTACCAAACCTTACGCAACATATGTGATCCGTGTAAACGCAGACGGATTCCGACCCATCACCGATGCGGATGTCAGTATATTTGAAGGAATCACAGCGATCCAGCCGATCGAACTGGTTCCCCTGTCCGCATCCGGTACCGTTATCCCCGGTACCACTTCCCAGATCATCATCCCCACCCCTTTGCCGAATACACAGCCGAATGTACCGCCCTTCGGCGCACCGCTGCCGGATGATATGACCCAACCCAGATACCGCCCGAATGAAGGGGACGATGAGGTGGATGTATGAATAACGGTTTTGTCAACCTGCCGTATATTCCGGAAACCATAACGGTCCATCTGGGCGCACCTTCCTCCAATGCTCCCAATGTTACAGTATCTTTTGCTGATTATATCAAAAATGTGGCGTCCAGCGAAGTCTATCCCACATGGCCGGAAGCGGCTTTGCGGGCGAATATCCTTGCCCAGATCAGCTTTGCCCTGAACAGGGTCTATACGGAATACTACCGCAGCAGGGGATATCCCTTTGATATCACCAATTCCACCACGATAGACCAGTCCTTTGTGAATAACCGGGACATTTTCGAAAATATTTCCCGGATCGTGGACGATATCTTCAATAATTATCTGCGCCGTCAGGGAAATATCGAACCGCTTTTTGCCGCCTATTGTGACGGTGTGGAGGTGCAGTGTCCGGGATTGTCCCAGTGGGGGAGCGTAACGCTGGCAAATCAGGGCTTCACACCTTATGAAATCCTGACCAATTATTACGGCACGGATATTGATATCGTCCGCAATGCACCGGTGCAGGGTCTGGAGGAAAGTTATCCCGGAATTGCACTGCGTATGGGGAACAGCGGCAATGAAGTACGTACCATCCAGCTGCGGCTGAACCGGATCGGGCGGAATTACCCGTCCATCCCCCGTATCACCAACCCGGACGGCATATTTGACCAGCAGACGGAAGCCGCCGTACAGGAGTTTCAGCGGATATTCAACCTGACCCCGGACGGTATTGTGGGCAGAGCCACCTGGTATTCCATCGCACGAATCTATGCCGCCGTGAAACAGTTGTCGGAACTGCGGTCGGAAGGGGTCTCGCTGGAGGATGTGACCTATCTGCAGGATGTGGAACTGAATGAGGGAGATACGGGCATCGGTGTAAGGGAACTGCAGTATTTCCTGCGGTTTATCGGGTATTTCAACAACGCGGTGCAGCCGGTACAGATTGACGGCATTTTCGGAACCGAAACAAGGCAGAGTCTGGAGGATTTCCAGAGAAGCTATGGTCTGCCGGTAACCGGCGTGGCGGATGCGGTGACATGGGGCAGCTTGTTCCGGGCATATCAGGGGATTCTGGATTCTCTGCCGGAAGGTTTCTTTTCCGTCATTGCAGAACCATTTCCGGGATTCCCCCTGCGCCGTGGTTCCACAGGTGAAGAAGTGGAGACGATTCAGAATTACCTGAATTTCATCTCCGGCACATACCCATCCATTCCGCGCTTACGGGTGGACGGCATTTTTGGTCCGACTACAGACGAGGCGGTACGGGAATACCAGCAGTTGTTCGGCTTGCCGGTATCCGGTATCGTGGGTGCGACAACTTGGAATTCCATTGCAGGAACATATCAGAATCTGTATGAACAGCAGATGGGATGATTTTGGCGGGGAGAAACTTTCAGGTAAGGTTTCTCCCCACTATTTTTATATATTGTTATTGCGTATCAAATTTTTGTCTGATATAATAAGACCAAGGGTTTCCAAACCCTGCAGAAAATTCATGCGGGAACATCCGCGGGATGGGGAGAATATCGTTATACACAAAACAACGCTGCAACAGAATGGATGACTCACGTTTTGTGCATTTAATTCGTGATAATGTGCATTGCATTCGAACATGAATGTAATATATAATTAAGTAAGTATTATCTCACTTGCAAAGGAGAAAAATATATGAAGAAAAGACTGTTTAGCATGCTGCTTGTTCTGTGTATGCTCGTGCCCATGCTTGCGGCGTGCGGTGAGGATGTACCGGATGAAACCGATACCCAGCAGACGGAGACTGAAGCGGTTGATACCGGTCTGCAGCTGGTGACAGAGGGTGTCAGCGAATACGTAATCGTCCGCGGCGAAAACGCTTCTCCGTCGGAAGTAACCGCATCCACGGAACTGCAGAAATATCTGAAACAGATCAGCGGTGCAGAACTGTCCATCGTGACGGATTCAACAGCCGCAGTGGATAAAGAAATCGTTGTCGGCAAGACCAACCGTGAAGCGGAAGGGGAATTCGACAGAGACGAACTGGGCGAAGACGGCTTTGTGATCAAGACTGTCGGCGACAAGCTGTATCTGGTAGGCGGCGAAGTACGCGGAACCCTGTACAGTGTGTATGAATTTCTGGAAACCTATCTGGGATGCGGTTTCTTTACCCAGGACGTAGAAGTGGTTCCCGAAATGACGACTGTATCTCTGGAACCTATAGCAGAAGATAAGCAGATCCCTGTGGTTCTGTGGCGTGAAATAGGTTGGGAAGACTACGGAAATGTTCCGGAATTCTGTGCCAAGCGGAAGGTATTTGATTCCGGCGGAATATATGTGGAAGCAGAATGGGGCGGCGAAAGAGGCTGGACGGGTGGTACGGATAATGTGTCCCGTCTGGTTACCCCGGCAGAATATTATGCGGAGCATCCCGAATATTTTGCCCTCGTGGACGGTGTCAGAATGGAATCGGCAGGCGGCGGAGGCCCTCAGCTGTGTCTGTCCAATCCGGAGGTACTGGCACTGTTGGCTGAAAAGGTTCGTGCAAAACTCCTTGAAGGTTTGGATAAATGGGGTATATATTCTGTAACCCAGATGGACAACGCCAATTATTGCCAGTGCGATGAATGTATGCGGATTTATGAAGAAGAAGGCGGCGCCCTGTCCGGTACTTTGATCCGTGCGGTGAACTATGTTGCCGAAACTCTGAAGGATGAATTTCCTCATATGCGTTTTCTGACTCTGGCATATGGCTATACATCCAGTCCTCCCACCAAGACCAAGCCGGCGGACAATGTGGTGATCATGAAAACCGTACATAAATGTATGTCCCACGATGCCAATGCGGAATGTGCAAATGTATATACCAGCAATCCTTCCAACATTGACGGTACAGCCAACAGTTTTGCAGAAGACCTTGCCGCATGGGGAGAAATCTGTGACCAGATGTACATCTACGATTACCATATGAACTACTTCGATCTGTCCTGTACCGTACCGGACTTCCACAGTCTGTATAATGACATTCAGTTCTACGTAGACAACGGCGCATTCGGTATCTACAGCCAGGGTAACTATAAGGCACGCAGTACAGAATTCGGTGAACTCCGCGCCTATCTGCTGACCAAACTCATGTGGGATCCCTATATGACGGAAGAAGAATACTGGGGTCATATGGACGATTTCCTGGAAGGTGTATACGGACCCGGCTGGACCTATATCAAGGAATATATCGAACTGGCAGAAGAAGTAACCAACGATCACTGTTTCGACCCGGCAGCGGAAGTAATCGAATATTACCCGATGCCTTCCATCAAAGCGAACAACAGAGATACATACCCCGAAACTCTGACCATAGAAGATTTCATCAATTACGAAGAAACCGACTGGACGCAGTATTATAACTGGTTTGATGATATAGAAGAGAACCGGATTACTGCTGAAGGGGAAGAACTGTTCCGGAAGGCAAAGGAACTGGCAGAAACGGAAGAACAGCTGCGGGAACTGGACAAGGCATCCGTACAGGTAGAATATATAAAGGCAAATTACCTGTACTATAAAGCCGACATCAGAAATAAAATGACTACCATATTCAGCAATTTCTGCAAAGCGAATCCGGAAGCCGCGGCAACACTTACCTCTGAACAAAAGAATGAGATCAATCAGGCGATGTTCAACGTCAGTGAGCAGGTGTGGGCGAATTACGAACAATACTGCAGAACACTGATCGAAAAGATGATGAAGTATACGGAATACTATAACGAGTATATTCCGCTGTCCCGTTATGAAGAATACAATTACAGAAGCTACCCCAGATACTGGCTGTGGCCCGGGCAGTGATTCCGTCATCGTGTGAACCAACCCAAACAGAACGTCCCCATTTGTACATTTGTGCAGATGGGGCGTTTTTCTATGGATGAATAAATGGTCAAAGAAAGTCAAAAGAAAATCAAAATAATGAGACTACGTGAGAAAAAACGAGAAAACATATAGATAATTCATCGTAATCCGGTTTCATAAACGAAAATTGACCATATTTGACTTTGACCAATTCTGACTTTTGGTGTATACTATAGTCACAAGAGAAAGTCAAAGATAGTCAAAGACAAAAACTCATATACAGAAATGAGGGAATACAATGATATTATCGGATCACATAGCGAAACTGATCGAACAGATGCTGGAAGACGGCGGCGGTACAACGGAGGTCAGACGAAACGATCTGGCGGCGAAGATCGGCTGTGTACCCAGTCAGATCAATTACGTGATCACATCCCGGTTCACCCCGGAGAGAGGATATGTAATCGAAAGCAGACGGGGCGGCGGCGGATATATCCGGATCGTACGGGTAAAAATGACGAAAAGCGATTACCTGATGCATTTTTTCCATGCCGTCGGGGAAACGCTGGAGGAAAACGAAGCAAGAGCCTATCTGCAGAATCTGCTGGATCACGGGATTCTGACGGAAAGAGAAGCCGGATTGATGCTGGCGGCGGTGAGCAATTCGGCACTGGAAAAATGTCCCCAGGAACTGCGCAGTACCGTCCGTGCAGATCTGTTCCGGCGGATGCTGATGCTGTATATGCTGTAAAATTATGAATAACGGAGGTAAATATTATGCTTTGCGAAAAATGCGGAAAGAAAGAGGCTACTTTTTATTATAAAGAAAATGTAAACGGTGTGGAAAAGTCCTACACACTCTGCTCCGACTGTGCGGCGGAAATGCAGAAGAACGGCGTGATCTCCGGTACATCCATGGGGGCGGATCCGTTTGGTCAGCTGCAAAAGCTGTTTTCGGAGGATAAACTGTTCGGAAGTCTGTTCAACACCGGACTGAAGCAGCCGGAAGCCAGAGAAACCCCCAAATGCCCCCTGTGCGGCTCCACCTTTGCGGTACTTGCCAAAAACGGAAAAGTGGGCTGCCCGGGCTGTTACGAAGTTTTTGAAGCGGAACTCATCCCTTCCATCCGCCGGATTCATGGAAGAAGCACCCACACCGGAAAAACACCGGCACGTTTCCGTGAGCAGAATGAACGCAAACAGAAAATCGCCGCCATGGAAAAGGAACTGAAGGATTCCATCGCCAGCGAAAACTACGAACGGGCGGCAGAACTGAGGGATCAGCTGCGAAACCTGCGCGGCAATGATGCACAATAAAAGAGGAGGAGACGGGAACATGAAAACCACAAATTGGTACACCATTCAGGGAAACGAAAACGATGTTGTTGTCAGTACACGGGTTCGTCTGGCGCGGAATCTGCAGAAATACCCTTTTGCTCCTCACATGACGGAAGGGCAGGCGGCGGAGATCTGTGCGCTTGCCAGAGAGGTTTATCCGGAGGCGGACGGCTGGGAATATACGGATTTCGGTGGATTGACCACAGCGGAAAGACGTTCCTATGCGGAAAAACATCTGGTCAGCAGAGAATTTGCAGAAAGCCAGTACAAGGGCGGTCTGCTTTCCAAAAACAGTGTACACATCATGGTGCTGGAAGAAGACCATCTGCGTCTGCAGTCCATTTATCCCGGCTTTGCCCTGGAGGAAGCGTATCGTGATGTATCTTCCGCCGATGAACTGCTGGACAGCCGGGCGGAGATCGCGTATAATGAAAAATTCGGGTATCTGACCCATTGCCCCACCAACCTTGGTACGGGTATGCGTGCGTCGGTTATGCTGTTCCTGCCGGCGTGCAGTAAAGCCCATCTGATCAGAGGATTTGAAGAACAGCTGGGGAAGATCGGTCTGACCATCCGCGGTATGACGGGCGAGGGCAGCAGAGCGGAAGGACGGCTGTTCCAGATCTCCAACCAGATCACCCTTGGCGTGACCGAGGAAGAAACCATCCACAAGCTTTCCGGTATCGTGGAACAGATCGTGAAGCAGGAGAGAGAACTGCGCGGCATTTTGTGCAAGGGAAAACGGGATGAAAATCTGGTACGGAATCAGGTGCGCCGGGCATACGGTACCCTGATGTACGCCACCCTGCTGCAGACGGAGGAAATGGTGCATCTGTATGAAGAAATACGTCTGGGCGCATCGCTGGGAATGATCGAAAACCTCAACCCGGTACGTGTAGACGAAATGCTGTTCTCCTGTATGCCCAACACTCTGGCAGCATCGGAAGAATGCAAAACCCCGGAGGAACGGGATGAAGTCAGAGCCAAAAAGGCAAGAGAGATCCTGACAAGAGAATAAGTGAAGAAAGAAAATACAGAATAGAACGGGGAAAACAAGCATAAAATAGTAAGTATAACCCCCGGAAAGGAGTTTATCATGCAAATCGGATTTACGGGAAAGGCGCAGAACGCGCTGAATCGTGCCATGTATTATGCCTGCGAAATGGGACACACCTGTGTGGGCAGTGAACACCTGCTGCTGGGACTTTTGTCGGAGAAGGACGGCGTGGCGGAAAGGGTGCTGGAGGAAAGAGGAATTACCTTCTCCAAGTCCAAGGAGATTATCGAGCAGAATGTAGGAACGGGAGAAACCACCCGGCTGACAGCGGCAGATATAACACCGCGTACCAAAAAGATCATCGAAGCCTCGGCAAGAGTGGCGATGGATATGGGACACGGCTATATTGGGACGGAGCATCTGCTTTGTGCCATGTGTGATGAACCGGAATGTTTCGGGGTGAAGATCATGACGGCACAAGGGACTTCGCCGGCAGATATCAAACGGGATATTGTCTCCTATTTCGGGAAAAACAGTGAAGAAAAAGGCAGTGAACGGGGCAAATCCGGAGATGCTGACATCAAAGACGCCCCCACCCTGTCCTCCTACGGCAGAAATTTGTGCCGCATGGCGAAGGAAGGCAAAATCGACCCCATCATCGGCAGGGATACGGAAACCGAGCGTGTGATCCAGATACTCTCCCGCCGTACCAAGAATAACCCCTGTCTCATCGGTGAACCGGGCGTGGGCAAAACCGCAGTGGTGGAAGGACTGGCGCAGAGAATCGTTGACGGTGCGGTGCCGGATACACTCCGGGGCAAAACCATCGTCACACTGGATATTTCCGGTATGATTGCCGGAGCAAAATACCGCGGCGAATTTGAAGAACGTATGAAAAACGTCATGGAGGAAGTGCGGAAAAATCCCGATCTCATCCTGTTCATCGACGAGATCCATACCATTATCGGTGCAGGCGGCGCGGAAGGTGCTGTGGATGCCGCCAATATCATAAAACCGGCACTGGCAAGAGGAGAAATGCAGGTGGTCGGTGCCACAACCATCGACGAATACAGACGCCATATCGAGAAGGACGCAGCATTGGAAAGAAGATTCCAGTCCGTTATGGTAGGCGAACCTTCTCCGGAAGAAGCGGAACAGATCCTCTTTGGTCTGCGTGACAAATACGAAGCCCATCATAAGCTGAAGATCAGCGACGAAGCCATCAAAGCGGCAGTACAGCTGTCCGTACGGTACATCAGCGACCGGTATTTGCCGGACAAAGCCATCGACCTGATCGACGAAGCCGCCAGCAAAAAGCGTATCTCCCACTTTACGCCCGGTCCCGATGTCAGAGAAACGGAAAACAAGCTGAAATCGGTAACGGCGGAAAAAGAAGAAGCCATTCTGGCGGAAGATTATGAAAAAGCCGCCGGACTGCGGGATATGGAAAAACAGCTGACGGAAGAACTGGAGAATAAGAAAAAAGAGCGTTCCGACGACAGCAGCGGTGAGCAGATTGTCACCGAGGAGGATATCGCCGATATCGTCACCAGCTGGACGGGCATCCCCGTAAAGAAACTGGCGGACGAAGAAGGAGAACGGCTGCTGAAGCTGGATGCCATCCTGAAAGAACGGATCATCGGGCAGGATGAAGCGGTGGATGCCGTGGCAAGAGCGATTCGCAGGGGCAGAATGGGACTCAAGGACCCCCGCAGACCCATCGGTTCTTTCATATTCCTGGGTCCTACGGGTGTTGGTAAGACAGAACTGACCAAAGCGCTGGCGGATGTCATGTTCGGTGACGAAAACGCCATGATCCGTGTGGATATGTCGGAATATATGGAAAAACACAGCGTATCCAAGCTGATCGGTTCTCCTCCGGGTTATGTGGGATACGAAGAAGGCGGACAGCTTACGGAAAAGATCCGCCGCAGACCCTATTCCGTGGTGCTGTTCGATGAAATTGAGAAAGCACACCCGGACGTGTTCAATATTATGCTGCAGATCCTGGAAGACGGGATCCTGACAGACGCCCAGGGCAGACGGGTGGATTGCAAGAATACCATCATCATCATGACCTCCAACGTAGGCGCATCCGGCATGACCGTACAGCGCAGTCTGGGATTTTCCGATTCCGCCGTGAAGCAGGACAATATAAAAAATACCGCCATGGAAGCCCTGAGATCCGCATTCAAGCCGGAATTCCTGAACCGTCTGGACGAGATCATTGTATTCAATAAGCTGACCGATGAAGATATCCAGAAGATCACCGGCATTATGCTGAAGGAAGTAACCGCGCGGATCGCAGCATTGGGCATTACCGTTTCCTTTGCACCGGAAGTGGTGGCACAGCTGGCAAAGGAAGGCTTTGACCCGGTATACGGCGCTCGTCCTCTCCGCAGAGCCATTGTACGGAAGATCGAAGATACCTTTTCCGAAGAAATGCTTATGGGAAAGATCAAAGCAGGGGATACAGCGGAAGCGGTACTGGACGGAGAAAAAATTGTATATCAGGTAAAGTAAGCATATCCGAATCCAATAGAAAAAAGCTCGCCATTTTGTGTGACGAGCTTTTTGTGTGTATGCAATTATTCAGCAGCTTCGGTTTCTGCAGTGCCTTCGACCTTAGCCATAGCATCGTAGAATTCTGTAATGGTGTTTTTGGCGGGGTTCTTGTAGGCTCTGTAGAAAGCAGCGAAGTTGGTTTCGCCGAATACCAAACAAGAAGAACCGGTGTACCACAGTTCGCAGAATCCGGGGCTCATGCCGAAGTATACGCCGCCTACTTCATAGAAGATGGAATCGAAGATAATGTTCATCATTTCTCTGGTTTCCATATCGGAGGAGTAACGGGTCTTCAGCAGAACATCGTAGTAAGTGGGGGATACTTCATTCTTGGAGTCCCAGGAGAGGTATTCCAGAGTTGCACCGACCATATCGGGATTCTTGATCTGACCGGAAACAGCCATCAGGTAGGACGTGGTGTTGCACATATACTTTTCCTGGGCTTCATCGAACTTGGGCATGGGAACGATACCGGTGTCGAATTCATAGTCAGAAACACTTGCCATGTTGGAAGGACCACCACGGGAGTACAGTACATTACCGCTGCTGTAGCTACTGCCTGTTCCTTCGGTAATACCTTTTGCATAAATGAAACCGGGAGTTTCGCTCATGGAAACCAGCTTGTCAACGATCTGGAGCATCCTTTCACTGTTCAGTGTCATTTCCAGAACGCCTTCTTCGTTCTTTGCGGAGATGGGCTGACCGCATCCGGGTACAAAGCCGATTGCCAGAGCAGTGTCACCTATTGCGAGGGCAATAACGTCATCTTCGTCATAGTTGGAACCGTTACCGTTGACGTCGTTGATAACAGCTTTACCCAGTTCAGCGAACTTGTCCAGAGTCCACTTGCCTTCCAGTACCAGCTGGTAAGGATCTTCCAGGTTGTTGTCGGTGATCATGTTGCGGTTGAACAGAATCGAGTCGGGGTTAGTGAGAATGAAGTCGGATACACCGTAGTAGGTGTTCTGGCTCAGACGGAGGATATCCATCTGTTCCGCATTCCACCATTCCGCAGAGAAATCTACGTACGGCAGAGTATCCATATTGTACAGATACCCTTCGGTAACCAGGTTCTTGACATCGTAGATATTTTCAACAAGCAGCAGCTGGTGGATATCGTCACCGGACTTGTACAGAGTTACGAAGTCGCTGTACTCGGAAGAAGTATCCATCTGAATATCAATACCCAGGAATTCTTCGGTCTTGGTGGTACGGCGGTAAACCGCAGCAACCATGTTGTCGGAAGAACTTTCGTCAGCGAAATAATAATCCGGTTCATTACCCAGAGTGGAAACGCCAAAGGTCTCACCCTTGAAGTCCAGTTCATTGGGAACCTGATGCTGAATACGGGTGGTTTCCGTATTTTCGGTAGCTGCTTCGGTATTGGCTTCGGTTTCGTCGGAATTACCGTCGCCGCAAGCAACAAGCTGAGTCAGCATTGCCGCGAGCAACAAATAAATGCCAAACTTTTTCATATTTTTCTCCTTATAAAAAATAATAATATGTATACAATACTATAATAGGATACCATTTTCGGATGGATTTGTCAATATCATTTCACGAATTGGTAAAAAATTTACATGAAGTGAGAAAAAAATACAAAAACCGCCATCTTTTCAGACAGCGGTTTTGAGGTATATGTTCGGATCAAGCGGCGGGTGTGGTGTCCGCGGTGGTTTCAGCTTCCAGCGGACCTTCAATCTTTGCCAGTTCTTCGTAGTAGGAGTTGATGGTGTTGTTGGCGGGGTTTTTGTAGGCTCTGAAGATAGCGGCAAAGGTGTTTTCGCCCCAGAGCATGAAGTTGGGACCAGTATACCAGAGTTCACAGAAGCCGGGCTGCATACTGAAATAGGTACCGCCGATCTCGTAAACGATGGAATCGAAAATGATATTCATCATTTCTCTGGTCTCCATATCGGAAGCATATCTGGTCTTCAGCAGAACGTCATAGTAGGTGGGGAATACTTCGTTCTTGGAGTCCCAGGACAGGAATTCCAGAACTGCGCCGACCATTTCGGGATTCTTGATGCCGTTGGAGATACCCATAACATCAGCCCAGTCATAGCACATATACTTTTCCTGGTCTTCGTCAAACTTGGGCATGGGAACGATACCGGTATCAAAACCATATTCGGATACATCTGCCATATCAGCCGGTGTACCGCTTGCGAACAATACGGTGCCGGAAGAGAAGGGTTTGTTGCCGGTTTGATTCTCAAAGGTTACATTGGAACCGCCGTTTTCATAGAATCTGCGGAGCTTGTCACCGATAGCCAGTGTTTTTTCGGAGTTAAGGACCAGTTCCAGCTTGCCGGTCTCATCCTTTTTGGAAATGAACTGATCGCATCCGGTGAAGAGGGCAACAGCACCGCTGCTATGGATATTACCGCCGACGATATCATCCTCGCCATCGTATAAACCGTCACCGTTCATGTCGTTGATAACAGCGATAGCCATTTCGGTGAACTTGTCGATCGTCCATGTGCCTGCCAAAACCAGATCATAGGGGTTTTCCAGATTGTTGTCGGTGATCATATTCCGGTTGAACAGAAGGGCAGCAGGCTCGGTGATCATAAAGTCGGATACGGCGAAGTAAGGATGTT
>JAFUKI010000040.1 GCA_017467815.1 Clostridia bacterium | reverse complement strand
GTGATCACCAATTGAGTGGGTTATAATTGTTCGTTACACCTCATCCACCACCGAACTTCTGCGAAGTTCAGTGGTCCCCCGTCTCCTGCGGCATGTATGCCTCTGTGGAGAAGGCTACACAGTTGGGGTGATTGGCGGGAGTAAGTTTTTTCACCAGTGAAGTTAGGTAGAATTTGATTTATGCAGAAAATAAAAAAATCCCCCTTTTTCAAAGTTTTTTGAAAAGAGGGAGGGGTGCAGGGGAGGGAGAAATACTTTTTTGCAAAAAGTGTTTCTCCCTCCCCTGCAAAATAAAATCAAAAACAAACTCACAAAATCACAGCATCGTCCAGGAGGGGGAGGGTGCGGAGCATTTGGGTTTGGATGGTCCAGGGGTCTTGTTCGGTGATGTCGAAGATTCTGCCGCCGCGGCGGTCATCGGTGCCGTAGCAGCTGTAGCCTACGCAGGCGTCCCAGCAGAGGCGGATGCCGCAATAGACGGCTTCGAAGTCGTTGTGGTGGGTGTGGCCGCAGGAGATGGTGCGGACGTCACCGCGCTGGAGGATCTCGGCGAACAGGCCTGTATTGAATACGCCATGGCTGAGTGCTTCGTCGTAGTGTCCGTCCAGAACGCATTTTTCCGGGTTCTTGTATGCCATTTTGTATTCTATGGGGGCAACGTGCATACACATCAGACCGGGGATCTTTCTGCCGTGTTCCTTTTCCATAGCGCAGGAGGTGTTCCAGTACCACATCAGCTGGTCGAACCACAGACCTTCCCAGCTCCCGATCTGGCAGATGTTGTTTTCCAGACGCACTTCTCCACTTATGTTTCCGGAAGGTACAAGACCATCCAGACCGTGAATAGTGTTGTTGGTATCCAGACCCCAGACGTTGAAGATGACCTTCTCGCCCTTGTGGTCGTAAATGGGCAGTACAAAATTGGACTTGCCATGTACGGAATCGTCTGTGTGACCGGATACGCACAGGGGATAGCTTTCGTACAGCTCCTGCTGCAGGGCAATGTCCACCTTCGCATCGTGGTCGTGGTTGCCGTATACGTGCGCCCACGGAATGCCGCGCTTGATCATGGGTGCCGTAAATACGTCCAGAAACGCTTTCAGTTCTTCGTAATTATGTACCTTGTGTCCGTCGCAGTTGTCACCGCCCAGGACCACCAGATCCGGCTTCGCTGCGTCCAGCAGTGCGCTTACGGAACGCAGGGACTTCTCGTTGTAATTGGCACATTCCTGAATGTCCGACATCATCAGCACACGGAATTTTCCCTCAGGGGAGCATATCAGTTTCTTATCTTCAGTCAACACTTCTTTATCTCCTTTTCAGTTCAAACTATCGGACGGCTTCTTTGTGTCCTCATGTACGTGGAGTGTGCCGCTTAAAAATGCGTTGGCACGTTCCGGCGCGTCTTTCGCATCCCCCCACGGCTCGTTTTCGTAACGGTAGTCGAATTTCTTGCAGAACCAGCTTACGTCTTCCCGCAGCTTGTCAAAATACTTATTCTCCACGGCGGATACATCCCCGTAGAATTCCGCAAAATCCTTCTTGGACAGTCTCTCCTTCGCCGCACGCAGGAACATTCCGTAATGGGGCAGGCAGAAGTAGGGGACGTTCTTTACTTTTTCGTGGAATGCGGAATCGCACTGCCACAGAAGCGCCGCTGTCTCCACCATCCGCGTGAAATTGTACTGGATACGGTCGCAGATGTAGCAGTCGCCGGACAGCTTTTCCAACCGCTTCGCCGCCGCATCCCCAGCCTTCGCCGGAAACATCCCCGCCAGTCCGCCCGGCGTCAGGTCCTTCGCAACAGCGTCCAGATGACTCTCCAGCATCAGCGCAAGAGGAAGCCGCTTCCCACGGCTGAACATCAGATTCAAATGCGTCGGACAAAATCCCGATTCATTCGTCTTCTGCCGTACGTCCGGCTCCATCATCGACGCCCCCAGAATCAAATCCAGCTCATCGGCCTCCAATCGGTTGTACATCAAACAAAACGGACAGCTGCATGTCTCATTCCCCGCAGCCACCGACTCAAACGCCTCATTCACAGGTATCGTATAAATCTGTTCCATAGTTGCCTCTTTTTATTTGGATTTTTTGGGGAGGGGAAAAAACTTTTTGCGAAAAAGCTTTTTCCCCTCCCCAAACCCCACCCTTTTTTCAAAAAACTTCAGAAAAAGGGGCTGGGGTTGGTGGGATGAAGTTCGGTTTGGGTATATGCAAATGTTATATTGTGTGGTTTTTGAAAGTTTTAAGGGGTTCCAAGGGGAATTTTTTTCAAAAAATCCCCTTGGTTTTTTCCCCACAAACCCTCTCACTTCTCAGGATCCAGGAATTTCCAGTATGTTTTCAGGTAGTCGATGCCGGACCACAGGGTCATGACGGTCATGATCACGGTGGTGATGTATGACAGGGGGTAGTATTTGTTGAAGGGGGCGAAGGGCAAGATCACAGGCTCCAGAAGGACGGCTACGATGCAGATCATCTGGGTGGTGGTTTTTATTTTGCCCAGCCAGCTTGCCGCTACTACGAGACCGCTTTTCTGTGCTGCTACCAGGCGGATGGAGGTTACTGCCAGTTCGCGGAAGATCACGATTGCCGCTGCCCATACGAACACGGAGCGCAGGTAGTCGAAGCGTGCCAGGATGCCCAGCATGGCGGCGATGACTAAGAATTTATCCGCCAGGGGGTCCATGAATTTGCCGAAGTCGGTGATCAGGTTATATTTTCTGGCGATCTTCCCGTCGATCATATCGGTCAGGGAAGTCAGGGCGAAGATTATCGCGGTGATGATCCGCAGAATCGCGTCGTCAATCGGCAGGGGTACGCAGAGAAATACTAAGAATACCGGCACCATAATGATGCGGAAAATCGTCAGTTTGTTGGGTAAATTCATATTCTTTCCTCCTGTTTGTCAGATCATTCAATGATAAGCTCGCCGACCAGGTCGTAGTCCAGCGCTTCCGTGATCCGTACGTCGATCATTTCGCCTTCCGCGATCCGCAGGTTCGGCTTGGTCGTGGTGATCCAGATCTTGCCGTCGATGTCCGCCGCTTCGCCGTAGCTTCTGCCGTAGTGAGCTTCTGCCACAGGGTCAAAGCCTTCGCACATGACGTGCAGGATCTTTCCGATGCGTGTCTTATTGAAATCTTCGCTGACATACATCTGGGTACGCATCAGGATATCCAGACGCTTATTGGCAGTCTTTTCGTCCACCTGATCGTCGAAGTCGTAGGCGGGGGTATCTTCCTCTCTGGAATAGGTAAAGGCGCCGAAACGCTCGAATTTCGTCTCCTTGACGAACTGACACAGCTCTTCGAACTGTTCCTTTGTTTCTCCGGGGAAGCCGACGATGGCGGTGGAGCGCAGGATGATGCCCGGCACTTCACGGCGCAGTTTTGCGATACTTTCCCGGATCATGGCGCTGTCTCCGTGGCGGTTCATGCGGCGGAGGATATCGTCATTGATATGCTGTACGGGAATGTCGATGTACTTCACCACTCTGGGGTTATCCCGGATCTCCGCCACCAGTTCATCGGTGATCTTATCCGGATAGCAGTACAGCAGGCGGATCCAGGGAATATTGGTGGCTTCGGTAATGCCCCGGATCAGTTCCGGCAGCATATATTTGCCGTACAGGTCATAGCCGTATGCGGTGGTATCCTGGGCGATCAGGTTCAGCTCCTTGACGCCCATGGCATCCAGCATAGTCGCTTCTTCCACGATGGACTTCATGGTACGGCTGCGCAGTTTGCCGCGGATCAGGGGGATGGCGCAATAGGTACACCGGTTGGAACAGCCTTCGGCGATCTTCAGGTATGCCATATGGTCGCCTGTGGTGATCACACGGTCGCCGCCCAGTTCGCAGGTCTCCTTATCGGAGAAGTCGGTATATTTTTCTTCCTTCTTTTCCAGCACGCTTTCCACGGCTTCCACGATCTTATGGATACCGCCCGCGCCCAGCACTGCGTCCACTTCGGGCATTTCCGTCAGGATCTGTTCTCTGTACCGTTCCGCCATACATCCGGTCACCACCAGTCCTTTGAGGGTGTGGTTTTCCTTCAGCCAGGCGATATCCAGGATATTTTCAATGGATTCCTTTTTGGCGCTTTCGATAAAGGCACAGGTATTGATGATCACCACATCGGCATCGGATTCCTCCGGGGTGATTTCGTACCCAGCCTGCACCAGATGGTGGAGCATGACCTCCGTATCGCACAGGTTTTTGGAACAGCCCAGCGATACAAAACCGATTTTTGCTTTCATAATTCTTTCAAATAGGGAGAGACCTATTCGTCTCCTTTCTCTTGTGTTTCCCGTATTGCAGATTGTATTTCCCCGCCGGTAAAACCAAGCCGCATCAAAGCCGCAAAAGCTTTCTGCCGTTCTTTGGCGTCGGTGGGAAAGGGGGTATATTTTCTTTTCAGTATGACGCGCAGGGCTTCTTCCGTCAGATCATCGGGGATCTGTGCCAGCACGTCACGGATGGTTTCGCTTTCATAGCCATGGGCAAGAAGGGATGCGGAAATCCGCCGTTTTCCGTACCGTTTCCGGGTTATGGCATTTTCCGCAAAGGCGTATGCCTGGTCCCATTCCTTCAGGTATCCTTTCTGCACCAGAAATGCCGCTGCTTCCTCTGCCGGTTCGCTTTTGAAGCCTTTTTCCCGGAGTTTCCGGATCAGTTCCCGTTTGCTTTTCGGGGACTGGGACTGGATCCGTGCGGCACAGCGGATGGCGGCAGTGACGTCGCTTTCGTACGTCAGCCGGTCATAAAATTCCGCGGTAATGGGGAAAGGTACTATGGGAGGTGTCTGCCAGCCCATCTGCCGGATCAGCCGTTTCCAGCGATTGGGGGACAGGCATTTTTCTTCCGTGCCGCCCTCTCCCGCGATGGTGACAAACACATCGGTTTCACTGATCAGAACAGCGGAGCAGATCACGGCATTCCCTCCCCGGTTTCTTCATTTTCGGCAGACAGGGGAGAAACGCTGCCGTTTTTCACCCGCTGGAAGGAGATGTCTGCGTCATGGTATTTGGAAGGGATCACGCCGGGTTCGCAGGATGTGACGATGATCTGTCTGCCGGTGAGTTTTTCCATCATGAAGGCGCGCCGGTTTTCGTCCAGTTCGGAGAACACGTCGTCCAGCAGGAACACGGGTGCCGCTTCGCCGCATCTGGCAGCGATACCGCCTTCCGCCAGTTTCAGCGCCAGAACAAAGCTCCGCTGCTGTCCCTGGGAGGCGTACAGTTTGGCTTCTCTGCCGTTGAGTGTCAGGCGGATGTCGTCCTTATGCACCCCCGCCAGTGTGGAACCCAGGAGGATTTCTTTATCCAGGTGTGCCGTCAGTTTTTCCTTCAGCCGGTTACGCATGGCAATCGACGGGGACTGTGCCGCCGGTACGGTCAGGTAGCAGGGTGCGTCGTCCTCTTCTTCCGTCAGGGCATGGCTCTGGTACATTACACCAGGTACTTCCGCGCCGCCCGTCATGCCGGCAAAATACACTGCCGCGGATTCCGCCAGAAGGGACACATATTCCTTCCGGAACGATGCAATTTCCGCCCCGTGGATGCTCAGTCCTTCGGCGTACACTTCCCATTCCGCATCGGTCACGGGATGTCCGCCGGCTGCCAGTTTCAGAAGCGCGTTCCGTTCTGTCAGCAGTTTGGCATACCGCCGCACATGGGTCAGGTACAGGGGAGAAAGCTGGGCGATGGCGATGTCCAGAAAGGTACGTCTCTCCAGCGGACCGCCCGTTACCATGGACAAATGCGCCGGACAGAACAGTACCGCCCGCAGATTCCCCAGCATTTCCACTACTGAGGTAAGCGGCGCGCTGTTCTTATGAAACACCTTCCTGCCGGTCTTCGGAATGTACGCTTCCAGCACGGTAGGATACTGATACCCCTCGCGAAGCATATCCAGCCGCATCTTCGCATACGGACAGCCGAACCGGATCAGCTCCTTATCGTGCGCCCCCCGAAACGACCGCCCCCTGGCAAAATAATATATGCCCTCCAGAATATTCGATTTTCCCTGGGCGTTCATGCCGCAAAGCACATTCACCCCCTCCGCAAACTCCACCCTGCAGGCTTCCATATTGCGATAATCCTGAAACTCAATCTTCTGAATCATGTTGTTCCTTTGTTTGGGGTTGGTTTTTTTTGCAGGGGAGGGAGAAACACTTTTTGCGAAAAAGTATTTCTCCCTCATGAGATTTGCGAAGCAATTCTCAACTGCACCCCCTCCCTCTTTTCAAAAAACTTTGGAAAAAGGGGGCATTGGGGATTTGTTTTTGCTTTTTGGGAAGATTTATAATGCTATATGTCTTGTATACAAATTTTAACAGTACACGATCTGTACCCACTTCGTCTGATCTTTGTTTTCACAGTTTTTGAAGAGGGGGAGATGTGTAGTTGAGAATTATTCTTCGTCCTCTTCGTCCAGATCCAGCAGGCGGATGTCCAGTTCTTCGTCGTCATCGTCGTCTTCGAGTTCGTCGCGGTCGAGGACGGATGCGCCTTTTTCTCTGACTTTTTCTTCCAGTTCTGCCAGAAGTGCCGGATCGCCTTCGATGAATGCACGGGCGTTATCCTTACCCTGACCGATACGGTTGCCGTCGTAGTAGAACCATGCGCCGGATTTTTCCAGGATGCCCAGTTCCACTGCCATATCCATGATTTCGCTGGACTTGGAGATACCGGTACCGTAGAGGATGTCGAATTCTGCGATGGTGAACGGGGGCGCTACTTTATTCTTTACGATCTTACATTTTACTCTGTTGCCGTATACTTCCGTACCCTTCTTCAGAGCTTCGGTCTTACGGATGTCGATACGCACGGATGCGTAGAACTTCAGGGCGCGGCCGCCGGTGGTGGTTTCCGGGTTGCCGTACATTACGCCGACTTTTTCACGGAGCTGGTTGATGAAGATCACGATACAGTTCGTCTTGGCGATGGTACCGGACAGCTTACGCAGTGCCTGGGACATAAGACGCGCCTGCAGACCTACGTGGGATGCGCCCATATCGCCGTCGATTTCCTGCTGGGGAACCAATGCCGCTACAGAGTCGATTACGATGATATCCACCGCACCGGAACGTACCAGGGCGTCACAGATCTCCAGTGCCTGTTCGCCGCTGTCCGGCTGAGACACCAGCAGATTGTCGATATCCACACCGATGGCTTTGGCATATACGGGGTCCAGCGCGTGTTCTGCGTCGATAAAAGCTGCCTGTCCGCCGATCTTCTGCACTTCCGCAGCTGCAGACAGAGCCAGTGTGGTCTTACCGGAAGATTCGGGACCGTAGATTTCCACGATACGTCCCTTGGGCAGACCGCCGATACCCAGAGCCAGGTCCAGTGCGATAGAACCGGTGGAAACCGCGGACACATTCATCCGGGCATTTTCACCCATCTTCATGATCGCGCCTTTACCGTAATCCTTTTCAATCTGGGCAATCGCGGTATCCAGTGCCTTCTTCTTTTCCTCAGCGGATCTTTCCGCAAAATTTTCAACAGCCTTCTTCTTGGTTTTCGTCATGTTTATCCTTTCCGGGACAAAAATCCCCTCTGCATTTCGCTGTATTCGCAAAATCCGAACAAATTTTCGTTTTTCTTATATTATACTACAGGAAAGGGAAATTTGCAAGAGTTTTTTGTGGGAAGCCGGGGAAAATATTCCTATGGGGGACTTAAGATAAATCTTAAGTCCGCGATATACGCTTCGCAAGCGATATATTCCTTCGGAATACAAAGAAACGATCCCCCATCCCCTTCTTTTATCAAAGTTTTTTGAAAAGGAGGGGGTTGCAGGGGGAGGAAAAACTTTTTCGCAAAAAGTTTTT
>JAFUKI010000039.1 GCA_017467815.1 Clostridia bacterium | reverse complement strand
GATAGTTTATGAAAACAAAAACGCCCCTGACAGAAATAGCCTCTCTGTCAAGGACGAACAGCACAATAAAACTATCCGCTGTGCCACCTTGATTCACATCCCAAAAGGGTGTGCGCTTAGCGAGATACCAACATATCTCCGGCAAATTACGTCTGCCTACAACGTCGCAGAATACTCGGAACAAAGGTGTTCTTTTGACTGCGCCCTCAGCGGTCCATTTGCCAAACAGTTTCTAACCCGACTCTCAGCACCACGGGTTCTCTGTGTAGTCTTGATTGACGTTATCTCCGCTTCAACGGTTTATGATGGTGTTATTATAGCACGAAATGCCCACCTTGTCAATAGGTTTTTGAAAATTTTCAAGATCATTTTTTTAAGATCGCCGAGAATCATTCCAACCCAATTAAAGAAAATTCAGTATATCGGGTCATATCAGCGTAACCTTATCATGGATTCTTCAAGCAGCTGTTGTTTGGTGGGTTCACCAATATGTCATCGGAATCTTGAAAAAGGTTGCGGAAAAGAAAAATATTTTCTGTAATTTCTGTGATCATACACCTGTGATGATTCCGTAACCGTTTTTCTGACGATACTGCAGCAACTGCAGAATACTTGTCTGCGTTTTCCGTGAGCTACACTATAGATCCTTTGAAATGCCCCGATGAAGCTGCTGACATCGCTGCAGCCATGATCCTCGGATACCTGATCAAGTGAAACGCCGCTTCCTTCAAGGCGGGATACAGCTCTCTGCATTTTTATTTTTTTCTAATAATACTTGAAGGAAACGCCTGCCTCGCTTGGAATTTATGCTGAAATGTTCGGAAGAACAGCCGTTCTTGGCGGAATTGATATATATTTCTTAACAACAAAATCCCCGAAGGCAGTTTTCACCCACCGTCAGAAGATGCCTGAACGCTCTTTTGAACACGGCGGTCATACACGCGGAAGCGGCAACAGCATCCCGGACTTTGTTCTGAAAGAATATCTTCTCACAATGATTTCCGCTGCTCATGAATTTATGGCATAACAGATACCAAAAATACAGCGGCAGTTTCTTCCTTGCCACTGATTTTTCGTTAATTTACTGTCTGGTCCCTGCCGAAATACCCTTTCACACAGACTCTTTGCTTTTGTGTTTTTCATCTGCGCAGGATTTTCCGAAATACATCAGTTCCCACACGGCGGGATCGCTGACGGTTTCCACTACAGTTCCGTTTTCGATTTTTTCAATGGAAGCAGTACCTTCAAAACGCAGATATCCTCCGTCAAATCCGGCTATTCGTGCGAGAACACTGAGAGGTTTGGAAAGCACGTCAACGAAACGGGTTTTGTTTATGTCCCCATGCCGGTCGTAAGTGATTCTGTATTCTTCCCCGGATTCGGTGGTGTATTCGTAGATGACCTTGTTGTACACGGGTTTTCCTGTATCTTTGTCAATATACCTGTCTGCGGGTTTGAACTTCAATGTGTGGTTGGAGTTGTCACCAAGGATCTCTTCGCCTTTTGCCAGCAGGAATACATCGAAATCCTTATACCCATACTTTTTCTCAGCGGTGATCCAGGCGGAAATTACTTTATAATCCCCGATTTTGGCTCTGCCCCAGTACCAGTGGTGCATCAGCTTGAGCATGGAAATATTGCCCCAGTTATGGTCGTGGTAACCAGAGCCTTCCAGATGCAGTTCCTTGCCGCCGTCGTAGACAATATCCGCCTTTGCTTTTCCTTCGGGAATTCCGGGCAGCCAGGCAAAGTAGTGTTCTTCTGCATCTCCAAAGAAGATACTGCCCGTCTGGGAACGCCATGCATTGACAGTACCGTCCAGGGTAAGGCGGGCACGCATTGTTTTGCCTTTGAAAACCATATCGTAGTGTCTGAGGTCGCCGGTTATGTGACATTCGCCGATTTTTACATCACAGCGGTCTTTGGCATAGTGACTGTCCTCGATTGCTGCATAGACCTCCTCCGAGAACTTTCTGCCGTCGGGGAGATTCAGTTCCATGGTGGCAATGGGTTTGATCGGTCCGTCAACTTCAACCGGGGATTTCAGATAGAAAAACAAAACAAGTACCGTTCCGTCCGGAAAATGGGCGTCGTTATACCACCATTCGTATGTACCTTTTGAACCGTCCACGCGGGAACCGTCTTCCCAGAGTTCGATCTTTCCCCTTGTCAGTCCCATCTCCTGATAATGTCCGTCGTCGTCGGGATGGATTGCTTTTCTTGCCTTGCTCATGGTTATAGCTCCTTATTTTTGGTTTTTGAATAAGGTCAGATTGTCAAGCGCCACTTTTTTTGTGTGGGTTTATTGCTTTTTACTCTACGGGATGATATAATTGTAACACCGGTCGGGCGATTTGTCAATCATCCGGCGGTAAAGTTTGGAAAGCATGCTTCTTCACGCCGGATCTGCGATGGTGCTTTCCGGGATTATGAGGGTGTTTTATGAACAGAGCCGAGCTTGAAGCATATATAAAGGAAACCTACGGCATAAGTGCCGATTATCCCTTTACCGGAGATTTTGTCACGGGTGTATTCCGTCATCCCGGCAGCCGCAAGTGGTTTGCCATTGCCATGCGGATTTCCAAAACAAAGTTGGGCTCGGCGGAGGATGGTGCGGTGGATATCGTGAACGTGAAATGCGCTCCCGATATACTGTACTCTTTTCACGGGCAGCCGGGGATTTATCCTGCGTATCATATGAATCGGAATCATTGGCTGACGCTGACTCTGGATGGACGTGTGGATGAAGGGACTATGGCATTTTTGCTGGGAATCAGTTTTGATCTGACCAAAAAATAAAGCAAGCCGGTGAGGTGTGGGATTTACTCCGCTTCATCGGCTTACTTTTGTAATGAAATGGAAGTGTCCTTCCCTATTTCTGTTCTCTGACCGTCTTTTTACGGATTTCGCGGACAACTCGCAGCAGCAGGAATATACCGAGTACGGCTGCCAGCAGATTGACGCCGACAAAGTTCAGCCAGATACCGTCAATGCCCATACTCCACATGACTGCCAGCATGGCAAGGGGGAATACAAACGCCACGGATACGGACATGATCGTAGCCAGCACCGGCTTTTCGATGGCACTGAGCAGTCCCTGGGTCGTTACCACAAACCAGCGGAACAGGTAGGCAAAGCAAAACAGTCTGATCGCACGGGTGGACTCAAGCAGCAGTTTTAGGTCTTCCTGTCCGCAGAACAGTGATGCCACCTGTCCGGCAAAGATGAACAGGATCGTTGTGGATACAAGTCCGATAACGGCTGTACCGATATAGGCGCATTTCACGATTTTCTTCACTCTACCATAGTTTTCAGCACCCCAGTTGTAGCCGATGGCAGGAGAAAGGGAGTCACTGATGCCGTACAGGAGGGGCCAGCACAGATCGCTGGAATACATGAGAACGGCATAAACGGCAACCGCTGTTGTTCCGCCGCCTTCTCCCCATGTCTGCGTTCCCAGGGTCATAAGGGAAATATTCATCAGGATCGAAGTAACACGGCCGGAAATATTGCTGAGAAACACGGGCGAACCGCAGGCGCCGATTTCCTTGAACATAGCGAAGTGGAATCTCGGTTTTGTGAACTGGAGCAGGGTTTTCCGCCGCAAAAACGGAATCATCGCCACTATGGAACAAAGGCACATGGAGAGGGATGTGGCGAGGGCGGAACCTACGACGTCCATTTCCAGTCCGATCAGGAAGAAGGTCAGAAAACCCAGTGTGGCAAGATTGCAGCAGATGTTGATTACCATACTGGTCTTCACATATCCGCTGATGCGCAGGTAATTGTCCATTGCGAAGAAAATGGATGCCAACGGACTGCAGATGGCACAGGTACGGAGATACCGCACGGATGTGTCCAGCAGGAGATCGTCTGCGCCCATCATACGGCAGAGAGGTCCTGCCGCAAAATACATCACCAGTCCCATGATGACCGATGTGATGAATATCATGATCACGGAACAGGTAAAGACATTGTTTGCTGTTTTATGATCCTTTTTGCCCAGTGCAATGGAGATCGGTACGGATGCACCGACGCCCACCAGATCGGCAAGAGAGAAGTTGATCATGACCAGGGGCATGGCAATATTCACCGCCGCAAAAGCACCCTCTCCCAGTCTTTGCCCGATAAATGCACCTTCTATGATACTGTATATGGACATGGCGAACATACTGATCATACCGGGCAGTGCTACGATGAAAAAGAGTTTCCACGGTTTCATCGCAGCGTACATGGTTTCTGTATCGCGCTTCACTTTACTGCTTCCTCCGAGAACCACGCCTCCACATAGGCAAGGAGTGCGGGGATCAGTGTTTTGATCTCTTTTCCCGTTGTATTGATGCAAAGATCGCTGGCGGATGCTGTACCCCACTTTTTCTCGGTGAACATCTTGCGGTAAGAGGCTCTGCGTTTGTCGATTTCCCGGCATTTGCGGAGTATTTCCTTATCGCTCAGCTTTTCATCCGCTTCAGCACGGGCTTTGCATCTTTCGATTTTGGATTTTTCATCTGCGCAGACGAAAATGCGGAAAGGTTTGTATTCTTCCAGAATCACATCCGCTGCTCTGCCCACGATTACGCAGTCCCCTTTGTCGGCAAGCTGTTTTATGATCTCCTGCTCAGCCGACATGATCTGCACGGACTGCATCATGACATAGTTGGTTCTGTAGAACCCGCGGGCTATTGTGGTCGGATAGAACACGCGGATATCCTTTTCCGACTGGCTGGCAACATATGCCTTGTCAAGTTTTTCTTTCTCAGCTACCATTTCGATGATCTGCTGGTCGTAGCAGGGGATTCCAAGCGCATCGGCAAGACGTTTGCCAAGTTCACGTCCGCCGCTGCCGAATTCACGGCTTATGGTGATCATTTTCATGTTTTTACTCCTTCAGTTTTCTGTTTTATTCAAAGTCATCTCTGCTGCAGCACCATGCGGATTGCCCAGAGCTGCATACGCTTCGGTAGAATGTTCAGCATAAGCAGGAGTGGGTTGCGGTTGATGCAGTAGGCAAATGCAGGGGTTTGTTCAGACAGGATTTTCACAACCTTGGCGGCGATTTTCTCCGGTGGGATACATCGTGCTTCCACACGGCTGACGATTTTCCGGAAACGGTCGGCATTGCAGGTATACAGGGCGGTCTTTTCACAGAATCGGTCCAGTGCATCCGTAGAAACACCGAGCATTCCCGTATCCACCGCCCCGGCACGCAGTACGGAAACCGGGATTCCCAGAAGCTGCAGTTCCATGCGCAGGGAGTAGGCGTATTTGTCCAGCGCCCCCTTGGTCACGGCGTAGATTCCCGTGAACGGCAGGGGATCCAGGGGAGCCAGTTCGCTGGTTGTGATAAGAATGCGGCTTCCCTTCTCCATAAGGGGAAGGAAGGTTTTGTTTATGAGATAGGCGCCGTACAGATTTACATCAACGATACGGCGGAAGCTTTCGCTTTCCATTTCGGCAAGGGAATCAAGCATATAGATTCCCGCAAAATGCACAATGGCGTACAGTTTATCCGTATGGGTACGGACCACATCAAGGGCGGCTTTTACGCTTTCTTCGGAGGTTATGTCCGCTTCAACGGGGATTATATTTTCCTCCGCACTGCCGGTTTTCCGGTCGAGGGCGATGACGGTAAAACCTTTGTCACGCAGAGCCTGTACTGCAGCGAAGCCCATACCGCCATAGGCACCGGTAATGAGTATGTATTTCACTTGGTTTCTTCTCCGTGGATATAGGCAGTGATGGCTGCGGAAACAAATTCTGCTGTACCTTCGCCGGATCTGTCGATATTCTTCCGGAAGCGGGCGTCACATACATACATCTCCCCCAGACCGGCAAGGATTTCGTCGGTACAGGTATAGTAGTTCTCCGTGATGTGTTTCCGGAGCTTTGCTGTCAGTGCTTTTGCCGAAGGGGAATCGGGTTGTCTGCCGTTTTTCCGGTATTGGGCGAATTCCACAAAGATGGCATTCATTCCTTCAGCAGCTGCTTCCCACTTTTCCTTTGTGTAATTTTTCGTTTTTTCCGTGTGTTCCCTATAGGCTTCGGTACTGCCCCAGCGGTCACGGACTTCTTTATCAAAATGATGCATCTCATATATCTTTTCCCTGCTCATAACGACGGGTGATCTCCTTCAGAATTTCTTCGTCCGCCGGGCAGAAATCGTAGTCCGGGATTTCTGCGGGGCTGATCCAGCGGATATCGTTGTGCTCCAGTTTCCGGGGTGTTCCTTCCGCGATAGCGGCACTGAACAGGGTCAGATGTACTGTAAGATCGGGATATTCGTGATCAACATCCATGTACACTTCCCCTACGTTCAGCAGAACATCAAGTTCTTCCTGACATTCGCGGATCAGGGCCTGTTCTTTGGCTTCTCCCGTCTCGACCTTGCCGCCGACAAATTCCCACAGAAGTGCCCGTGCTTTATTGGCAGGACGCTGGCAGATCATGAATTTATCTTTATCCCATATAAGGGCGGCTACTACTTCGGTCATGGTTTTTCCCTTTCCTGATCTCTTGGATGTTCTGTTTTACATTATAGCACAGTTTACCGGAAAGCTCAACGGTTTTGGGAAAGAATATGGCTGGTCTTTGCTATGTAAAATGCCACCCGGAGACCCGAATGGCATTTTGTCTTTAGTTGGCGGTAATCACGAGGCTGGAGACACACGCATCTTCATCAAGTACCACGGATACCGAAGCACCTTCCAGTGCAAACGTCAGGACACCGAAGTTTTCTGTGTATTCCGTACCAAATGTACTTTCTACAGCGGTCTTATCCGAACCGATGGACACGCCGCTGATGAGAGAAACCACATCGGATGTAAGCGCGATTTCCTGAATCCGGGCATTTCCGTCAGCATCGGGAGAAGTGGTCAGGGTGAATCCATTGTAAGTATAGAGAACGTCGTTCCCTTCATGTACGCAGCTGGGTGCTTCTGCCTTGGAAAGAGGTTCACCCAGGGATGCAACGGTCTGATCGGCAATCGCACCCATTTCGATTTTCACGCCATTGTCAAGCTCCACCGTGTAGTAAACAGCCGGTTCGATGCTTTCCGCAGTTTCGGCAACAGCCGCCGTGGTATCCTGGTCTGTGCCTTCGGTTTCATTGGTTTCGGTATTGCCGCAGGAGGACAGGAAGCAGAGACCTGCAGCGATCAGCAGTACAAAGAATGTCTTTTTCATATTTTTTACCTTTCTTTATGTTTACGGAGTTGCCGGATACAGGGACGAATCGAAGCTGTAATAATCCGCTACTTCATTTTTATTATAGTCCGCAAGTTCTGCGTCGGTCTTCAGGAAACACTGCATTTCGTGGCCGGGATACTGTGGGCAGGTATCAAAGTGGTACCAGTCGCCGTCGATCTTGACCAGATTCCAGTAGTGGGGATCGTCCGGTTTATCCCGCTGTATCATGATATTCTCAACACCGGCACGGGTCAGCAGTGCACCGGAAACTGCGTAGTAAATATAGCAGTTGCCGCTGCGGATGGAAAGTCCGGAATAGGCACCTTCCACGTAGTTGCCCATCAGATAGCTGGTTCGTGTGGAATAACGCAGATTTGCGGTGGTCCAGGTGTATATTGCCCAGGCTTTTTCACGGGACGTCATGGATGCGGTGGTAATCTTTGCCAGAATCTGATCGGCAAGGTCGTTTACTGCATTCATGTTGTTTACCATGACTGTCAGATATACGGTGACCTGCGTCTGGTTTCCGGCTGCATCCGTGCTGGTGTACGTCACCGGATAGGTTCCTTCTTCGGCGGTATTCACTGCAGAAGAATCTACCTGGAAAGATACATTGCCGTCGTTATCATCCACGGCATATACACCTTTCTTAAAGGAAACCGTTTCACCGACCAGGATCTTCTTATCCGCAATGCCGTAAATCACGGGAGAAGTGGTATCATTGATGACATGGAGCAGTGTTTCTGCCCTGCTCTTATTGCCGTGTATATCAGAAGCCTCTATCGTTATCGGATATGTACCAACCGTGTCGGTCAGGGGACTCTCTCCTTCAAATCTGTACAGCACCTCGGATGCATCTTCGGCGGAGACCACAAAAGCTTCGGGCTGTACACTGTTGCCTGTAAACAGTGTGGTTTCCCTGAGCAGGAGATGCGGCGGTGTGGTATCGGCAATTTCCAGCTGTACGGTATAATTGCCGTATTCGGTTTCAGCGATCACTTCATAGCTGCCTATTTCCGTCGGGCAGTCCGTCAGGGAGAAACGATTTTTAATATACACTTTTTCCAGAATTGCTGCTGCAACTTCACTGGTACTGATCCCGTATTCAACGGAGATCTCTCCCGGAATATCCGCGATCAGAAGCCTGACCATTGCTTCCGTCCGGTTTCCGTGGACGTCTTCCACCACCAGACAGATACTTTTCAGTCCCTGGGTATCAAAACGGATCTCTCTGGAAAAAGCTGTTGTGTATTCCGATACTTCGTTTATGGAAACGATAAAATCTTCAGGGACAAGGGTTTCGCCGGGGCGTACTGCGCGGTTTCTGGTTTCCACTTCCGGAGGAGTAGTATCGGATACCTTCACGGGCCAGACATAGACGGCTTCATCCGAGGAAGCACGGATGATATATTCGCCGACTGTGGCAGTGGAAATATCGCCGAGGTCCACTTCTGTCACATCCGGATGCTTTTCACGGATCGTTTTTTCCAGATCAGCGGCATTGAGTTCCGCAAGCAGTATATGGGATTCTTCCCAGACTTTCAGGATCGCGCTTCCTTCCGCTGTATTCCCTGCTGCATCGGCGGCGGTGACCGTGATGGTATATTCACCGGCTTTTTCAGTGGAAATATCGGCTGTAAAAGCAACTTCCGAAACATCGCTGCATGACAGGACGAAATCTTCTGCAGTGAGCGCAGTTCCTTCCACCGTATGCACATTGCGAAGCATTATTTCGGGGGCTGCGGTATCGCACACTTCAACGGTGACCTTCCCCGGCAGAAAACCGAAAAATTTCAGTCCGATACTGTGCTCACCGGGTTTGGTTACATCGATCCGGTACGGCTCCACCTGATACAGCGAGGAGAGAAAAACGCTGTCATGTATTTTCTCCGGTTTCGGTTCTTCCCCTACTTCCACGGTGATTTTCTCCGTGGTTGCAGAAATAAATATGGCTGTGAGGACACCGACCGACAGCAGAAGGACGACCGCGCTCACAATGGATACGGCAATCGCTATCCGCTTTTTGTTTACTGTTTTCATAGATGTCTATCCTATTTTTCTCAGATTATTGTACACCGGGCGTATAGCCGTCATGAACGATAACACTGCCGTCTCCGGTGATCTGCATGGTACCGTTTTGGTCAATACAGCCTGCGCAGAGGAATCCGGCGGCAAAGTCTTCCATGTTCTTCCATGTGAGAACGAATCCGGCGCTTGCGTTGTAGCTTGCGTGAGCCAGCAGATAGGTTCCGCGGTCCGTTTCCGCCAGAATGGTGTTTCCTCCTGCACGGACACGGACGATATCGTCAAAATCTTCCGCGGCTTTCAGACCCATGGAAATTTCGCCCACCAACTTCAGCGTATTGTCCGACATATGCAAAACCAGGGTATCATCGCAGGCGGCAATATCCATTACACCGGTAATACCATCCACATTGCACTGACCGCTTATGTTCGAGCCGCAGGCATACAGGGTTCCGTCGGATCGCAGCGCCGCAGTGAAATATGCCCCGGATACCACTTTGGTTACATCGGTCCAGCCGGTGGTGTTGCACTGGTCTTTGTCATTGCTGCCAACGGCTGTCACGGTACCGTCTGTGTGGAGAAGAACCACGTGTTTCTGTCCCACATCCACGGATACTATATCGGTATCTGCGGGAAGTGCCGGCATCGTATTCCGTCCGCTGCCTGAGAGGGCTTTGACAGTACCGTTTTTCAGCAGTGCTACCGCCATTTGTTCGGACGCCGCTACGGATACTGCGTCGGTTATGTTTTCCACTGTACCGTTTTCAATCCGGTAGGCTTCTTTATATAAGTCAATGGAACGTGCATGATAAGTACGTTTCTGCTCCGTTGTCATATACTGCCACACGATACCGCTTTTTTTGATGCTGTAATCGCCGGGGGAGATCACAAGCGCGGAGGTATCTTCGCTGAGCATATGGGAGAAATACAGAATCCCGGCGGCGTTCTGGATGGAGTTTGCGTATTCGATCATCTGCCGCACGGTATTGGTCATTGCTTCTTCCTTCATGCCGGCGGAACAGTCTGTGTACAGCTTTACCGCCTTGTTCAGGTCGCTGGTCTGCAGATATTCCTTCATGCCGGAAACACAGATCGTCTCCAGTATGGCGGATCTTTTTTCCGCATTGTTTATACGGAACGCAACGGATGCGGCTTCGGCGAAGGATTTGCTTTTATTCAGGGAATCCGCCGCCCACAATGCCATTTCATCCACTTTTTCGGGATCATCCGTCTCTCCGAGAGAATCCCAGATCTCGTCACTGACTTGCCCATCCGTTATGATCTGACCGGATGACTGCTGCATTACATAGGATTCCAGGGATTCGGGGGCGTTTATGGCGTAGAAATACGCTTTGTCGTACTCCTGCCGGTTCAGAAATGCTTCTACAGCGGAGACACAGACTTTCTGCATGGCATCCGTATACTGGGGAAGCTCCAGGAGGAATTGGTATGCTTCTTCCTGTCTGTTCTGGGACAGAAGGAGTGTGATAAAAGTATCAATAATTTCTTTGTCAAAGGGTTCCGGTGCCGCTGAAGCATACAGATAGGCAGTTTTGTAATCCTTGATATGCTGGAAATGTTCTGCCGCTGTTCTGCACACGCTCTGGAGAATCTCCGTGTCTCCTGCTTCCTGCACCGTCTTATAGGCATCCCCGTACCGTCCGTCTGCCAGAAGTGCGGATACGGCTGCCTGCAGGGGGCTTTCTTCGGTACGGTTCATGTTCCGGATAAGAACCACACCGCAAATCAGAACGATAGCCACAAGGACTGCTGCTATGGTTTCTATGGTACGCCGTTTGACAATTCGGTTTTTCCGGTATCTCTGGAAGTTCTGCAGGGCGGTTTCTTCATTCAGAACAGCTGCTGCTTTGGCGATCAGGGAATTTACAGCGGCTTTCTGGTTTTCCTGTCCTGCTCTGCGTTCGGCAGCACGGAAACGGAAGAATTCATCCAGCGCCGGGCTGATCGTGGTTATATCCTCGGTTTTCACCGCCAGACAGGGGGGATCGCGATATTCTTCGGCGGTATAGGCGATGGTCTCTCCGTTTTCCAATGTCACGGACAGCACCACAGCAGTACAGTTCTCCGGGATTGTATTTCCCTGATAATTGCCGCGGAATACCAAAAATTCCTGCTCATTCATTTCTTCTTTGCTGCAGACAAATTGCTGGAAGGGGGTATTTTCGTCTGCTTCACCCAGGGGAAGGTCGGAAAAACGGTATGTCAGTGTGAGGGAGACGATCCTTATACGCAGGTCACGCTTGACAATAAAGCGCATGACCGGTTTTTCGTAGTCCTTTGCGGAAAAATTGACGCCTACGCAGACAGCCGGTGCATTCTCCGCAGAAACGGGGACGGGGGTGTTGAAATACTGATTGATCTTCATAGCCGTCCTCCTTACCTGTATGTAATCGTTCCGACTTCATTGGCTTCGGAGGGAACGAGAGGGATCATATCCAGGGGATGGTCGGTGGGAAGATAGTATTTTGTATTCACATCCTGAAAATGCCACCATTCGGAGTTGATATAGGTGAATCCGCACTGGACCATGATATTCAGCATATAATCCATATTTTTGCGTGCCGTCGCAGACATGGTGGGGCTGCTTCTGGCGGATTCTTCGGTGAATGTGTGCATGGGGGTGGGAAATTCCAGTTCATTGCCCCCGAAATCCACCAGTGAAATGTCCACGGCGGTACCACGGTCATGGACACCGCCCATACCGATTGCGGGATTGGCTACCCATTTATGTACCTGCACCACATCAAACCATCGCTGCTGGACGCTTGTAGGGCGGTAGGCATCGTAAATTACCATGATATAGCCGTCTTCTCTGAACATGTCGATCGCTTTTTTCAGCATGGGCAGCAGGTCATACTGTACCATGCAGATATTAGCGTTATAGAACGGTTTTCCGATGGTGGTGTCGTTTGTGGACAACTTCATGGAAACGATCACATCGTATTGGGAGTAGTCGGTTTCTCCCGTAAGTTCGTCGGTGGTGGAATATACGTTGAAATATTTCCGGATATCCACAAGATGGGAGTAGGCGGAAACATAGGTTTCCTGATTGGTTTTCGCCATGCCGTACTCTATGGGCAGTTCAGCATAGACTTCCGAACCTTCCGATATTGTGTGCATGAATCCGTCCTTGGCGTAGCCCATCAGGGGACCGTCGTTGTAGTAAACCTCCGCCCAGCGAGTCCCTTCCATTTCACGCAGCATGACAATTTCTCCGTCCGTCAGCACACGCATGGGTTTAATGGATGTGGTGGATGCGTATACTTCCATGGATTCATAGACCTTCATGGGAAATTTTCCGTCGGAAGTACCGCTGCCGCTTCCGGAATTTTCGTTGGTATTGCCCGCATTGCCGTTCTGGGATCCCGGCTGGTATGCATTCAGCCCAAGACCGCTTGCTTTCGGAAAGGTTACGGAAATGCCCAGATCCCGGGCAAGGTCTTCTTCGGTGTAGAATACTTCTTCGGGAATTTCCAGTGCTTCGTCTGATTTGCTTCCGGCGTGTGCGGTACACGAACCCAACAGAACTGCCGTGCACAGTAGCAGCGGGATAACTGATTTTCGCGTCATAGATTATTTAACCTCCAAAGCCGTCTAAGAATATACTTCATTCGGCTTCCAATACTTTCGGACAGAATCCGCTGTCGCATCTGTCCGTTATTTCATTATATCATTTTTCTGAAACAATATCACTCGGCAGGTGTGATGTACCCTGCTATTTCCCGAAGATTCCGCTCTGCGATCTCAACGATTACATAATCCGGCTTATAGGTCTCAAGCTGTGCTGTCTGGTAGGGCGTAACACGCTCCATTCTGATTTCGCCGAAAGTTGATGCGGCGTACGGAATCATGGCGTTGGCAAAAGAGTCACGGAACATCAGCAGTTTTCCCGTTCCGCCGCTCCGTGCTGTGATCACCAGATCCATCGGTGTGGCATAAGCGGATGTGTAGACGAACAGACCTTCAAAATTGTAGGTTATGTTTTCATCATACATGGTTTTGCCGGGGAAAAGAAGAGCGTCCAGATCTCCCTCAAAATCCGACACGGTTATAGGGACACCGTAGTCCGGCATGGGGATGGAAAAGTGTTCTGCAATCCCACCCATGGCAATCTCAGCACCGGCACCGTTCCAGTGAGTATCCCGTTTATGGTACACAAGGGTATTCTCTTTGGCTTCGGTGAGCAGGGGACGGAGATCCACGTAGGGTACGTCCAGTACATCCAGCTCCGCATACAGACGGTCAAGGTCGGTGGGAGAGGTGGATTTTATGTACCGGGACGGCAAATACTCGCCGTAGATCGTGTTTTTGTTCGGTGCGCAGACAAAGAGGAACTTGCCGCCTGCCGCTTCCACCTGTTCGTTCAGAGTGGCAAGGGCTTCTGCGGTTTTCGTGATGTCGGCATCGGTCATACGGTTTGTACCGATATAATCCGCTGTTGTATCGTCGAAAAACAGAAAGTCGTCGCGGCCGGCGATTACCTGATCGTTCCCTTCTGAAAAGAGAGCCAATCTGGCATCGGCAAAAAAGTCGGTCACAGCATGGTGGAATGCGAAATGTTTGGAAAACCATTCTTCGAATTCGCTGCCGAAGTCGTCGTTGATGCCGTTTTCCGTAAGCAGTTCCGGCGGATTGTCGCTTTCGGGATCAGAAGCACCCGGCAGGACAAGTCCCAGAGAAAAGAACACGCATACTGCGAAGAAAAGCAGAATAAACAGTTTGCATACAGTTTTTTTCATAAATTCACCCGATGGTTACAGATCAGAAATTGTAATAGATAAAGGGATTGAAGGTGGACGATGCCAGCTGCATGATGCAGAGCATGAGAACGGGAAGCGCCAGGATGTATCCCGCCATTTCAAATGTTTTTGCCGCCTTTGGATGGTTTCCAAGCAGTTTCCGGCACGTCGGCAGTACGGGAAAAGACAATACTGCGCCGAGAAGCAGGATCAGGCAGACATAGGGTGAGAAATAGATGAGTGCGTCGGCACCGTTTCCCGTAAATGCGAACATTCTGCCGATATAGGCCATGGCAGACGACATATCCGGTGCGCGGAATACCACAAAGCCGAGGCAGACCGCCAGCAATGTATAGATTCCGGTAAGGGGACGGAGTGCTCTTTTTTCGGTGAGCTTATCAAAATGCACAAGCTGTTCAAACATCATAAGCAGTCCGTGCCACAGACCCCAGATGACAAAGGTAAAGTTTGCGCCGTGCCAGAGTCCGGTGAGAAAGAATACAAATACACGGTTGAGAATGGTACGCACTTTTCCGCGGCGGTTTCCGCCCAATGCGAAATAGACGTATTCTCTGAACCATGTGGTCAGGGAGATGTGCCAGCGTTTCCAGAAATCACGTACGGACACTGCGGAATAGGGGTAATTGAAGTTCTCGCAGATGGTGAAGCCGAATATGGCAGCAAGACCGATTGCCATATCGGAGTATCCGGAGAAGTCAAAGTAGAGCTGGATACAGTAACATACAGCACCTGCCCAGGCGAACAGGGTGGAAATTCCCTCTCCGGCAAAGGCAGCGTCAGCGATGATTGCTGCGGTGTTGGAGATGAGGATTTTCTTTGCCAGACCGCTGATAAACCGTCTTATGCCGTGAGCGGTTCCTTCCGCTGTAACGGTACGGTTTTCGATCTGGTTCTGGATGTCGATATAACGGACAATGGGACCGGCAATCAGCTGGGGGAAGAAAGCTATGTAGAGCAGCAGGTTGAAGATATTCTTCTGCACTGCGGTCTTTCCCTGCCGTACATCAACCACGTAGGAAAGAATCTGGAAGGTATAGAAGGAAATGCCTACGGGAATTGTAAATGCCGGTACATGGAAGGCGGTGTCGAAGGTCTGGTTGATCATGCTGACGATCCAGGGGGAATATTTGTATACACCCAGCATCAGCAGATTCGCCGCCACGTCCAGAGCGCAGATTATGTTTTTCATTTTTTCACTCGATCTGTCAATGAGAACGGCGGCAACATAGTTGAACAGGATCGAGGCAAACATCAGTATGATATAGACCGGTTCACCGAAGGCGTAAAAAATCACGCTGGATATACCAAGGACCACATTCTTGGCTATAATATACCGCTTGGGGATCAGGGTATACAGAATCCACACGGCGGGCAGGAACAGGAACAGAAAAACAGATGATGAAAATACCATTACGACCTCTGAATTCGATGGAATATATGGAAAGGTTTTGATTTTCAAAAAAACAATTATCCTATTTTAACAATTATATCATTCTTTTCCTAAAAATGCAATAGATTTGCTTCATTGGTATGATTTTTTCATATGTATGAAACCGATTCACTTGCGGCACACAAAAACTCCCGATTCCTGGAATGTCAGGTATCGGGAGTCAGACTATATTGTTACAGTCTGCATTTGACGATTGCTTCGGTTACATCCGTTAATACCAGTTCACCGTTCTGGTTGTATGCCTCGATGGTGATCTCCACAAGTCCGTTTTTGGGGCTGCGTTTTACCAGATTGGTAACAACTGCTTTGCCGGTGAGTATGTCATCCGCAAAAACAGGTTTTATCCATTCGATTTTTGTGGACTTCCCTGCCAGCAGTTCTTCGCCGAACAGATCCACTTCCAGATATTTCGCCCAGACGGACATAAAGGACATAACCCCCGGTGCGATCAGCTTTCCGAAGTGGGTTTTCTTTGCGTATTCCTCATCGGTGTGGAGGGGGATGTTGTCGTAAAGTCTGGCGAAATCCAGCATTTTTTCCTTTTCGATAACCGCCGGCGGGATTTCGATTACGGTATTGGGTTTTATATCATCAAAATACATGGTTTGCTCCTGTTTACATGGTGGATTTATATCCGGTCATATTGTGGAATGCGTTCAGCAAAGCGTTGGTGCTGGCTGTGATAACGTCGGTGTGGGTTCCGGCGCCCCAGAACATTCCTCTCTCTTCGTTCATCAGACCGATGTAGGATACTGCCACACTCTGGGATCCCTTACCCTGCATACTGTGCTGAGTGAGCACTTCCAGGACGTATTTCTCGCCGGTATATGCTTTCAGTGCGTTGCTGACGGCACTCAGAGAACCGTTTCCTTCGGCTTCCAGCTTCGTTTCTTTTCCGTCTTTCATGAAAGTTATATGGATCTTTACCGTATCCCTTTCACGCACGAAATCGAAGTCGGTGACGGAAATTTCTACGGGAACGCGCAGATAGGTTTCCGTGAAAATCTGCAGTACTTCTTCCGCTTTCAGCTCCTTATGCTCGTGATCGGAAATGCTTTTGCAGAGATAACTGAAATGTTCCCGCATTTTTTCGGCATATTGAAACCGTATTTCTGCTCCAGCAAATAGCCGATACCGCCCTTGCCGGACTGGGAATTGACACGTATTACATCCGCATCGTAGGTTCTGCCGATATCCTTGGGGTCGATGGGGATATACGGAACTGTCCATTCGTGGAGGTTGTTATTCTGCCGGTATTTCATTTCCTTCGCAATGGCGTCCTGATGGCTGCCGGAAAATGCGGCAAATACCAATGCACCGGCGTAGGGCGCACGCTCGTAGACCTGCATTCTTGTACAGGTTTCGTATTTTTCCACAAGATAGGGCATATTGGAAAAATCCAGCTTCGGGTCAACACCGTGGGCGTACATATTCATGGCAAGCGTGATGATATCCACATTGCCGGTACGTTCTCCGTTGCCGAACAGAGTACCTTCCACACGGTCAGCACCTGCCAGAAGTGCCAGTTCCGTATCGGCAACACCTGTACCGCGGTCGTTGTGGGGATGGAGGGACAGGGTGATGTGTTCACGGTATTTCAGATTCCGGCTCATGTAGGCAACCTGGGAAGCATATACGTGGGGAAGGCTCATCTCCACGGTTACGGGCAGGTTGATAATTACGTTGTTGTTTTCATTCGGTTCCAGTACATCCAGTACGGCGTTGCAGACTTCCAGAGCGTATTCCGGTTCCGTACCCGTGAAGGATTCGGGAGAATATTCAAAGCGGAAGTTCCCTTTATATTCCGCTGCCAGACGCTTTACCAATCTGGCACCTTCCACTGCGATCTGTTTGATCTCTTCCCTGGATTTGCCGAATACCTGCTCTCGCTGTGCCACGCTGAGGGAGTTGTAGAAGTGGATAATGGCATGGGATGCCCCTTTGCAGGCTTCGAAGGTTTTGCGGATGATATGCTCCCGGCACTGGGTCAGCACCTGGATGGTCACATCCTCCGGAATCATATTATTGTCGATCAGGGTACGCAGAAATTCGTATTCCGTTTCGCTGGCGGCAGGAAACCCTACTTCGATTTCCTTGAACCCCACCTCCAGCAGGACTTTGTAATATTCCAGTTTTTCTTCCATGCTCATGGGGATCACCAGGCTCTGGTTGCCGTCCCGCATATCCACGGAACACCATACCGGCGGTTTCTCGATACGTTCCTTTTTCACCCATGCGCTGTATTCTTCGGATACAGGGAAATATCCCACTTTGTATTTTGTGGCATCCATCATATCTGTATCTCCTTCTCTTACAATTCCTCTCTGCCTCTGCGGACAAAACAAAAGCCGCCCCAAAGCGCTGTTTGCTTTGAGACGGGTATAAATCGGTATTACACTCGCGGTACCACTCAAATTGCGGATTTTTTCTCCGCCACCTTATTGCTATCCGTTTTTCGGCTCGGAAGTGAGAGGACGCAGGGTTCACATACCGATTTACACCATCCATCGGCTCTCTGCAATGCTACTGGCTTTCCATTCTTCGTCATCGCCTGTAATTGAAAGTATTGTAACATATAAAACCGCATACTGTCAAGGGTTTTAGCAGAAATTCCGGATTTTTGTCTTTGTATATTCTCTCCTTTTCTGTATATACTATGACAGCATCCATACTGGAAAGGGGATTGAAAATGTATACGGAAGAAAATACCATGGACACCGCCGGTGCAAACAATGATACGCCGGACAATGATGTAAGAGAAGAAGATAATCTTTCCTATCTGATGAAAACAGGGGGTGTTATCTCCCGGTCCGATGAAGAGACCATTCACTGTCTCACGATCATCGGACAGATCGAGGGGCATTATATTCTCGGTGACGGTCAGAAGGCTACCAAATATGAGCATATCATCCCTCTCCTGGTTTCCATTGAGGAGAGTAATGAAATTGACGGACTTTTATTGGTACTCAACACCATGGGCGGCGATGTGGAAGCCGGGCTTGCCATTGCGGAAATGGTTGCCAGTATGTCCAAACCCACGGTATCTCTGGTACTGGGCGGAGGTCATTCCATCGGGGTACCGCTTGCCGTTTCTGCGGATGTTTCCTTTATTGTACCCTCCGCAACCATGACCATTCATCCGGTACGCATGAGTGGAACGGTGATCGGGGTACCGCAGACGTATTACTATTTCGAGAGAATGCAGAACCGGATCATACGGTTTATTACAGATCATTCCTCGGTTTCCGAAGGAACTTTCCGGGATATGCTGCTGCGTACGGATGAGATCGCTACGGATACGGGGACGATCATTGACGGGTATCAGGCAGTGGAATGCGGACTGATCGACCGTACCGGTGGATTGTTTGATGCACTCAGTGAGCTTCGCAGCCAGATACGGAATTATAAGAGTCAGTATGGCACCGGTGCTGAGGAAAAGAAAAAAACGTAAGATTTGTCATAATCCTCTTTACGTTTCTTTGAAATTATGGTATACTTATATCATAATTTTTATACTGCAGGAGCGTTATTATGGCTTATCGTATCGGTATCATCGGTACCAATTTTGTTAGTGACTGGCTCTGTGAAGCTGTGGCGGAAACCGGGCTGTTTGTATCTGCGGCTGTATATTCCCGTACGGAAGAAAAAGGCAGAGCTTTTGCCGATAAACACGGTATTCCCCAGGTTTTCACCGATCTGGAAGCGTTTTTATCCTCGGATCTGGATATTGTCTATGTAGCAAGTCCCAATTCTCTCCACTGTCAGCACGCTGTTGCCGCTATGCAGCACGGGAAGCACGTTCTCTGTGAAAAGCCGATTGCCACCACTGCCGCGGAGCTGGAACTGATGAAGAAAACAGCAGCTGAACATCAGCGTGTATTACTGGAAGCGATGCGTCCTGCCTTTGATCCCGCTATTCAGCTGGTTAAGGATTCCCTGCCCGCGCTGGGTCAGATCCGTCGGGTTTGTCTGGAATATTGCCAGTATTCTTCCCGGTATGACAAGTTCAAAAATGGGGAGATTATGAATGCGTTCAATCCCGCACTGGGGAACGCGGCGATTATGGACATCGGTGTATATGCGGTACACGTTTGTCTGCAGCTGTTCGGCAAACCAACCGGTGAGATCATTTCCAAATCCGTTATTCTGCAGAACGGTATGGAAGGTATGGGTACGATCTTCCTTCCCTATTCCGATTTCCAGGCAGAAGTTGTGTATGCCAAGATCATTGATTCCGTAAACGGAAGCTGCATCATCGGAGAGAACGGTACTATTCTGATTGACAAAATCTCCGTCCCCGGCAGCATCAAACTGCAGCTGCGGGGCAAGGAACTGGTGGAACTTCTTACCTCCACGGTTTCCAACAACATGATTTACGAACTGAATGCCCTTGCTGATCTGATCGCGCGTGGGGATATCGAACATCGGTATATGGAAGTTTCTACAATGGAAATGGAAATTCTGGATACTGTACGGAAACAGAACAATATTAAATTCAAATAATTTCATATGGTGAAAAAGAACCGATCTGTGAAACCATCACGGAATCGGTTCTTTTGTTTGTCAGAACAGTTCTTTGGCTTTCTGCAGGCTTTCTTCACGGATGCTTTCCAAGACTTTTCCGCGGATTCGCAGGATCTGTGCCGGCGGAACGGAAATTTTGGTGATGCCGATATGGAGAAAGAATGCTGTCATGGATTCGTCATTCCCCAGTTCACCGCAGATACCTACCGGAATACCGGCTTTTTTGCCGGCTGCGGCGGTCATTTCCATCAGCTGCATGACACTTTTCGGAAGGGGTCTTGTCAGGTAGATGACCTCCGGATTTTCTCGGTCGGCGGCGAGGGTGTACTGGATCAGGTCGTTGGTACCGATGCTGAAAAAATCACACAGTTCCGCCAGTTCTTCGGCATATAATGCGGCGGATGGGGTTTCTATCATGATGCCGATGGGCATATAGGGATTGTACTGGATGTTTTCCATCCGCAGGGATTCCATTGCCTGTTCCGCGATCCGTTTTACCTGCTTCAGTTCTTCCGGAATGGTAATCATGGGGATCATGGCGGCTATAGGACCGAATGCGGATGCACGGTACAGGGCACGCAGCTGGGTATACAGCAATGCGGAGTGACGCAGACACAGCCGGACAGCACGCAGTCCCAGTGCCGGATTGTTTTCCTGTACGGTACTGGGAATCCATTTCAGCTGTTTGTCGGCACCGGCGTCAAGAGTTCGGATGATCGTTTCCCTGCCGGACATATGGGATACGGCTTCTTTGTATACGGAAAACTGCTCCTCTTCCGTGGGACATCTGCCGTACCGCATGAACAGAAATTCACTGCGGAACAACCCAATTCCCTCCGCATCGTTTGCTGCCGCTTCCATAACGTCGTCGATTCCTCCGGCATTGGCGCAGATGCGTATAGAGGTTCCTTCCGACGTGATACATCGTTTGCCGCGGTATTGTTCCTCGGCTTTTTTCTTCTGCAGATCATACAGACAGCTGTCATCGTAGACCCTGCCGATTTCCGCATCCGGTTCGATGTACAGTACTCCGTTGTTTCCGTCCAGAATACAGTCTTTTCCGTCAAATTTATCGTCAATGGAGCCGATATCCACAACCGCCGGAATATCCATGGTACGTGCAAGGATGGCAGTATGGGAATTATCGCTTCCCCGTTCTGTAACAAAGCCGAGGATCATATTTTTATCCAGCATTACTGTTTCAGCCGGGGTGAGATCATCGGCGGCTATGATGCCCGGTGATTCCATGGTGAAATCCGTTGTTTCCCTGCCGTTCAGTACATCGGCGATCCGCTCCGATACACTGCGCACATCCACGGCTCTTGCCTGCATATAGGGGCTGTCCATGGCGAGAAACATTTTTGCCAGTGTTTCCCCGGTCTGCAGAACAGCTTCTTCGGCGGTCTTTCCTTCTGAGATCAGGTCGCTGGTACACTCACCGAAATCCTCTTCTTCCATCATCATCCGATGGATGGCAAAAATCTCTGCTTCTTTTTCTCCCGCTTTTTCGGCGGTCTGTTTCTGCAGGTCGGTCAGCTCATCTTTTACCTTTGCACAGGCTTCCCTGAATCGTTCCTTTTCGTTTTCCGCACTTGTGAAAATATGTGCTGCGGTATGTCGGATGTGACGGATGATGCGCAGTTTTCCGCGTACCATATGACCGCTGACACCTTTTCCATGTATGATTTCCAAAGAATCGCCCCCTTACTCACAGACCTGCACTTCGCATTTCTGCTTCCAGCTTCATCAGTGCTTCTCCCGCGTCTTCCCCCTCGGCTGTAATCTGCAGCCTGTCCCCCTTGGTTACGCCCATACCCATGACGGCAAACAGTTTTTTTGCATCTGCGGTTTTCTCTGTGCCGGAGATTCGTATGGTAATGGCGGATTTATATTTTTTAGCGGTGGATACGATGATTCCCGCGGGTCTGGCGTGGATGCCGTTTTCGTCCTGGATATTGTATTCTATCGTTTGCATATCGAACCTCTTTCTGTTTATACTATCCGTAGTATTGACCGTGTGGCGCAATTCATACATATTTTTGTTTTTTATCCGCTTTGTTTTTTACGGAGACAGTAAACATTGCTTGACTTTTATCCGTGTATTTGCTATACTAAAGTTACTAAAACATGGTAGAAACATAACAATGTCTGTGAGAACTCAATATCTTCGGCTGTTGGAAAAATGGACACTTTATGCAGTGCAGGATATATATTTCTGCCCCGGTCGTCCCGATCTTGCTTATTATGGGGACGGTACAAACGGCTGGGGATGTCAGACCAACCAAAAAGCTCTGGCTGCCTTTGCGGTATTTGCCATGGCAAGTGACCTTGATGAAAACAATGTCGGGATGTCACGGAAAAAATTGCTTGAACTGTCGCTCAGTATGCTTCGGTATTCGCTGGAATCCCATATAGTCGGTTCTTATCACACTACGGATTCCGATACTTTTCACTGGGGGCATACCTGGATCAGTGCCCTGGGTATTGAGCGCATGATGCACGCTGTGATGCAGATCTGGGATAAACTGTCCCCTCATGACCATGCATTGCTTCGTGCCATGCTGATCTCGGAATCGGACTGGCTTCTTGACAATTATCCGGTCACTGCGGGACTTGTTTCCGATAACCATCCTGAAAGTAATATGTGGAACGGTGCTATTCTGTACCACTTGCGGTGCGTATATGGCACACACCAAAGATCTCATTGCGGAACAGCTGCGTGAAGAAGATACGGCGCATATCAGTATCGCTTTTGCCGCACTGCTGGATGATGCCACGGTTGTGACATTACAGTATGCTGTGCCGCCGAAGCGTATCCATCTGAGTTCGGTAAAAGGTTTATTCCTCAATATTCCCAACGATATATTCAACGGCAGGAAACGTACGTACTTACAGGATCCGGATGGTAAATGGCTGACGGTTGACAACCGGCTTGGTGTATCCTCCATTTACGGTGACGGCATTCAGGTACACGATACCGGCTGTCGGCAGGTGGTTATCCATCGTCGCTGTCCTTATCCGGAACGGAGTATGCTTCATGCCGATGAGATTGTAACAAAACTGCAGCTGAAACCGCAGTGGTATGCCAAGGGAGAAACCATTTTCGATTTCGGAACAGCTGTTGTCTGTATGCCGGATCCGGACCATAGGGTTATGGCTGAGCAGGTAAATATCGGCGGTGAGCTTACCCGTGCTGTCAGAATCAGGGGTGCTGATAATAACCTGTACATTGTTGTTGCCAATTTTGCAGATAACCATCAGATTTGTGAAATTCCCGGTATAGATACCGTCGAATTGGATGCCCATGACTGCGTGATCCTCAAGCTGTAATACGGTCTTGAGATGATCGCTTTTCCGGGCGTACAGATAAATATACCCGAAACTGACTCACTGTATTCCGTTGAATACTTGAACAAATAATTTCTACAGGAGTGTGTATTATGGACATGAAATGCTTTGAATGGAATGGTTTTAAGAGAGGGGATTTCTACTTTGAAGGTCGCCTGGGTTCCATTGTATTCCCCAACAAAGAAGGCTGGGGCAATGGCCGTCTCTGCGTTATGATGGAGTATTTTGAACCGTTTACCATTATTGAGGAAGAACTGCTGAATGTCGGCTTCCATCTCGCCCATCTTCAGAATGCCAATCGCTGCGGTACGGATGTCGACCACGGTGTAAAGGCACGTTTTGTGGATTATATTGCCGGTGAGTTCCATCTCAATCCCCGTTTTGTCGGCATCGGGCTGAGCTGCGGCGGTTTGCATACTGTAAATTTTGCTTCCCGTTATCCGGAATATATGTCCTTACTTTACCTGGATGCGCCGGTTATGAATCTGCTGAGTTTCCCTTTGGCATTCGGCAGTCCCAATCCTATTGGCGAAGATCATAAATTATTCAGGGAATTTTCATCCGCTTACGGATTTACCATGAGGGATTTCATTGTGTATCGAGAACATCCCATTGACCGTATCCCCACACTTATTGAAAACAGGCTGCCCGTTGCGATGGTGTACGGCGACAGCGATGACGTTGTTCCCTACCTCGAAAACGGCAAGGTTCTGGAAGATGCATACCGTCTTACAGATATTCCTTTCTTCTGTCAGGGAAAGGTCGGATGCAACCATCATCCCCACTGTCTGGAAGATAATACGGAACTCTTGGAATTCATCAGGCAGAATATGCTGTAAAACACTGTCAAACCCGTATATTTTCGGATAATTTCTTCGCTTTGCCTTGACATAAATGCCTGGGGATGGTACAATTATCCTATATTCTTTTTTTGAGGTGTCCTATGGGCAAAACATATATTCCCGAAGGCTATAAAGCCAAGCTGTCCGTTTATGAAACGCAGCGTGCTATTGACTATATCAAACGGTATTTCCAGCGGAGTCTTGCGAAATCCCTTCATCTGAAAAGAGTTTCGGCTCCTCTGTTTGTTTCCGATAATTCCGGTCTGAATGACAATCTGAACGGTGTGGAACGTCCGGTTTCTTTTGACATCCCCGGTGTAGGTCTGAATGCGGAAGTGGTTCACTCTCTGGCTAAGTGGAAGAGACTGGCGCTGAAGAAGTATGAATTCTATGTCGGCAACGGTCTGTACACCGATATGAACGCCATTCGCCGTGATGAAGAACCGGATAATATCCATTCCATTTACGTTGACCAGTGGGACTGGGAAAAGGTGATCTCCAGAGAAGACCGGAATATTGAATATCTGAAAAATACGGTACAGGCAATCGTGAATGCGATCTGCGATACCAATGAAGCTCTGCAGGATGAGTTCCCGGTTCTGAACGCGAAGATCGACAGAAATGTTTCCTTCATCACCACTGCTGAGCTGGAAGAACTGTACCCCGATCTGACACCGAATGAACGGGAATACGCTTATGTGAAGGAACATCCCACCACATTTCTGATGCAGATCGGCAAGAAGCTGAAAAGCGGAAAGCCCCATGACGGACGTGCGCCCGACTATGACGACTGGTCCCTCAACGGGGATATCCTGTTCTGGAATCCGGTTCTGAACAGAGCTTTCGAGATCTCCTCCATGGGTATCCGTGTGGATGCGGATTCTCTGGCGGCACAGCTGGAAGAAGCAGGATGCAATGACAGACGTACCCTGGCCTTCCATAAGATGCTGCTGAATGATGAGCTTCCCCTTACCATGGGCGGCGGTATCGGACAGTCCAGACTTTGTATGCTGATGATGCAGAACGCACATATCGGCGAGGTACAGGTAAGTCTATGGGACAGCGAAACCATTGAAATCTGCAGAAATGCCGGCGTGCTTCTGCTGTAATCTGCAATTCTTCCGCAGAAAGCGGATTATTTTGCGAAATTCACAAAAAAATTCCGAAAATCTCTTGCAAAAGAGAAGAATATCGTGTATAATAAATTGTAATTCTATGAATATATAATTTGAAAGGAGTTTATCTCGTATCATGCGGGATAATATAGACGACTATGGTAGTAGCAGGCGATTTTAAAAACGGTGTTACCTTTGATATGGATGGTCAGGTAATGCAGGTTATCGAATTCCAGCACGTTAAGCCCGGTAAAGGCGCTGCTTTTGTTCGTACCAAGTTGCGTAATGTGATTACAGGTGCTGTTGTTGAAAAAACTTTCTCTCCCACCGACAAGTACCAGGACGCTCGTATCGACCGTAAGGAAATGCAGTATCTCTACAATGACGGCGATCTGTATTACTTCATGGATACCGAAACCTATGAACAGGTTCCACTCGGACAGGACATCATCGGTGACAGTCTGAAGTTTGTTAAGGAAGAAATGATCTGCAAGATCAACTCTTACAAGGAAAAGGTATTTGCAGTAGAACCTCCGATGTTCGTTGTACTGGAGATCTCTGATTGCGAACCCGGTGTTCGCGGCGATACCGCTACCGGTGCCACCAAGAACGCTACTGTTGAAACCGGCGCTGTAATCCGCGTTCCTCTGTTTATCAACCAGGGCGACAATGTTAAGATCGACACCAGAACCGGTGAATATCTCGAAAGAGCATAACGCAATTTCAAAAACTGTTGATGGGGCTGTCCAAGGCATTCAATGAAGCAAGGACAGCCTTATTTTATAAAAATGCACAGCTGTACACCAGCGGAAGGAGATTTATATGACTACGAAAGAATACAGTGCTTATATCAAGGGTCTTTGCGAAGGTCTGTGCCTGGACGCAAACAAGCCGGAAACCAAGGTGATCAACGCTCTCTGCGGTATCATTGAACAGATGGCTGGTGAAATCGAAGTCCTCAAGGACGACACCAAGATGCTCCACGATTATATCGAAGAAATCGACGAAGATCTGGGTGCGGTTGAAGAACTTCTCTATGATGAAGAATGCGACTGCGACGACGACGATGATTGCTACTGTTGCTGCGGCGATGATGACGAAGACGACGAAGATGATGACGAGGATGACACGGAATACTACTGTGCTATGTGTCCTCACTGCGGTGACAAGGTTTATTTTGACGACACCGTAAATCCCGAAGATATTCTCTGCCCTGCTTGCCAGAAGCCTCTGGTAGAGGACGAAGACGAATCTGCGGATCTGTAATTCCCTGTAAAATAATCAGGCAGCAATGTGTTTGTAATACATTGCTGCCTTTTCTTTATTCTTCCATAATGCCGATCTGACCGTTTTCTCCCGGCATTTCTTTTTGTTTATAGGCAATACCTACGTGATCATATCCCTGTTTGGTGACCATACGTCCTCTCGGTGTGCGGCTCAGGAAACCGATCTGCAGTAAGTAGGGTTCGTATACATCTTCCAATGTTACCGCTTCCTCACCGATTGTGGCGGCAAGGGTTTCCAGTCCCACGGGACCGCCGTCGTAGTAACGGATGATGGTTTCCAACATACGTCTGTCGGTATTGTCAAGACCCAGCTCATCAATCTCCAGCATACTCAATGCTTCTCTGGCGATGGCCAAAGTAATTCTGCCGTCCCCGCGTACCTGTGCAAAGTCACGCACACGTTTCAGCAGACGGTTGGCAATGCGGGGTGTACCTCTGGAACGGGAGGCGATTTCCAGTGCACCTTCTTTGGTGATCGGTACATCCAGGATGCCGGCGCTTCGGGTTACGATGGTTGCCAGTTCTTCGGGTGTGTACAGTTCCAGACGCAGGAGCACGCCGAAACGGTCGCGCAGAGGGGTTGTCAGCTGTCCCGCACGGGTGGTGGCACCGATTAAGGTAAACTTTGCCAGAGGCAGGCGGATGCTTCGTGCGGACGGACCTTTGCCGATGATGATATCCAATGCGTAGTCTTCCATTGCCGGATACAGGATCTCTTCCACAGAACGGGAGAGGCGGTGTATCTCGTCGATGAACAGCACATCCCCTTCGCCCAGGTTGGAGAGCAGTGCGGCAAGATCCCCCTGTTTTTCAATGGCAGGTCCGGAGGTGATACGGAGATTGGTGCCCATTTCCGTGGCGATGATGGCGGAAAGGGTGGTTTTACCCAGTCCGGGCGGGCCGTAGAGCAGGACATGGTCCAGATTATCTCCGCGGAGCTTAGCGGCATCTATATAGATTTTCAGGACTTCTTTTGCTTTTTCCTGACCGATATACTCATCCAATGTGTGGGGGCGCAGGGATACTTCGGCATCCGCGTCCTCTCCGGTGAAGCTGGAAGAAAGTATCCGGTTCTCCAGATCAAAATCGTTAGTATCCATAATACAGTCCTTTCTTCCCCGTTATACCATCAGTTTTGCCAGTGCTTTTTTGATGATTTCTTCCAGTGAATCTTCCATGTTTATATCTTTCATGGCTGCGGTAATTTCGGAACGGGAATAACCCAGTACCAGCAGTGCGTCCCTGGCGTCGGAGAGTTTGCTTGATTTTGCGGCAGACTTTCCGGCAGTGGGGATATCGGCGATTTCGGGGATTCCGCCTGTTTCCGGATAGAGTTTGGACAGTTTATCCTTCAGCTCCAGCACAACGCGGGCTGCTGTCTTGGCACCTACGCCCGGTGCTTTGGAAATGGACTTTGTATCCTCAGCTGCGATGGTCATAGCAAGAGTTCTGGGTGTCATCAGGGAGAGGATGGACATGGCAGCTTTAGGTCCAACACCGGAGACAGTCAGGAGCAGTTTGAACATATCCTGTTCTTCCGCTGTATAGAAGCCGAACAGATCCACGCTGTCTTCCCGTACTGCCATGTAGGTATACAGGCGGACACTCTCACCCCTTGCTTCACTGCCATCCGGCTGATAGGCAGGTGACGGCAGGCGCGACAATGTACCGGCAGACACCTGCACACGGTAGCCTACACCGCAGCATTCCAGTATTACGATACAGTTCACCGGATCCATTGAAAATATGGTTCCGTACAGTGTTGCAATCATACGAATCCTCCATCTGTTTAGGTCGATTATTTACTCAGGCGGCGCTTTCTTACGTCCAGGCAGAACAGCAGTGCGTAAATGACAATGCCGCTCACGGAGAGAATCAGACCGTATTTCACGCAGTCCGGACGGTAGAGCAGTTCGATCTCGTGTTCTCCCGGATTGTCCACCGCAAAGCCCAGCATGGTATCCAGCAGACAGAATATTTCCGTTTCTTCTCCGTCCACGTATACCTTCCAGCCTTCGTCGTAGGGGATGCTTGTGAATACGGTATTCTGCCCTTCCGCTGTGGTAAGGGTACCGGTAATTCTGTCATCGGTTTCGCTGTAGGCGGTCATGGTACCTTCCGACAGTTCTGCCATTACTTCTGCAAATACATCTTCGTGGAAGTACCAGAAGAAGTTGCAGCCGTTGGAGATGTACACATAGTCTTCCTTCAGGTACAGGGCAAGTTCATGGGTGCCTTTTTCCAGTGTACCCAGTTCACGGATACAGAATGTGGCATCGTCAAAGAAGGTTCCTTTATCCGATCCGTCCAGCTTCATGTTTACATCACGGGGATAATCGCTGGGGAAATAGACATAGATCGGTACTTTTTCTGTGGTGGTGAAGGTATATATAAGTTTGGCGGTTGTGTCAGTTCCGTCTTTCTTGTATCCTTCGTGTCCGGTTGTGAAAGCTCTGACAACGCCCTGGGTCTCCTTGTCCCAGTCTTCGACCTTACTGAACACTTCCACTTCCCGTCCTACCATGTTGGACAGAATGTGGTTGATATACTCGAAGGGCGTTTTGTACTCCTCAGCATCCGGGTACTGCTCGGCGATGGTGGTCATGCCGTTTTCTTCCAGTTCTTTTTCGGTCTTTTCATCGTATGCCGCATATTCACGGAGTTCGTTGTCTACAGCAAAGGCGATACCGAGAGAGTAGGGGTTTTCGTAAATTTCGATATTTTCTTCTGTGGTGGTCAGAAGTTCGTAATTTTCTTCAATATAGTCCGGGATCACATCGCTGGCTGATCTGTCCACCATCAGGTAACGGATGCCCAGCATGGAATCGGTTACAGGTGTTCCGCCGTGGTATAAGGACCAGTGGGAACGGGCGGCAATACCGATATTATGCAGGAATTCGATGGATTTTGCGTTCAGTGTAGAAGTGGAGTTGGACAGACCGTTGATGTCGATGGCAAAGTTGTCGTTTTTCTTACGATGGGTGGTCTTTTCCGCACGGTAGAGACTGTTTTCACCGTATTTTGTAAGATCCAGCTCTTCAATGACTTCAACGGCTTCCGAATACTTATCCGTGGAACTGCGGTAAGAATTACGGGTTGTATAGGTAACATCCGCGTCCAAAGCATACAGCATAATCACGCCGTTGATGGTCAGTTCAAGGAGAACAACCGTTACAAGCAGCAGTTCCCTGTTGTTATACAGCCGTGTGTCACCGATCTCTCTGTCCCGCAGGGCAAAAGGCACGACAACGGCGTACACAGCCAGGATACCCAAGCCTGCCCAGATGGTCATGAAGTCCTTTACATTGCTGTAGTCCATGGTCTGGATCACAATCAGGACAGCGCCCCATGCCATACAGGACATACCGAGTTTCCGGATACCGGTTTCCTTGAGGTTCACAAAGGCATCATAAGCGCACAGAACCGCAAAGAAAACAAACATATAGGCAAATCTTGCATTCAGCCAGTTGGGACGCTGGAAACCGTGCCAGATGATGTCCAGAACATTATAGTTGAAGCTGGCGACAAGGAAGGCAAGTACCAGAAAAGAACCGACTTTCTGACTGGTGGGAATCTTTTTGCTCAGGAAATAGAGGGGCAGCAGCGCCAGTACCAGCATACCGCAGTACAAAAACGGCATTCCGGCAGGACGCACGGTATCGTAGGATGCAAAGAATGTCTTGGTCAGCAGCTGCAGGAAATCGTACATCTGCTTGGATTCGTAGTTCGGGGTGGAGAAATCCAGTTTGCCGAAGGACAGGCTGTAGTAGATCGGCAGCAGGATGATCGCGGCGATCATTACAGCAATCAGGGAGTAGAAAATGATGCGGATCAGGGTTTTGACAAAATGGAATCGGATGTTTCCGGGATTTCTTTCTTCCTTCGCCATGGTAAAATAACGGATGAAGAAGTATACGGCGATGAACAGACAGGTCATGTAGCCTATGTAGAAATTGGAGAATATCGCCACTGCCAGAAATCCGGTGTACATACGGAATCTGCCTTCTTTGATCAGCGCGTCCATACCCAGCAGTATGATCGGGAACAGGATGATGTTGTCCATCCACATGATGTTATGCTGCATGACGACCACATAGGCGCACAGTGCATACATGGAAGAGAAGGTCACCATCCATACGGGTCTTGCCATACGGGTCTTCATGAGGAAATAGGCGAATGTAAAGCCGCACAGACCGGTCTTCAATACCAACAGTATGAAAATGGCTTCACTCATCCAGGTTTTCGGCAGAAGTGCTACGATGAAGGACAGGGGGCTGGAAAGGTAGTAAGCAAAAATGCCCATGAATTCGCCGCCCAATGCCCGTTCAAAGGAATACAGCAGAGAGTCGCCGGATACCAGAATGTTTCTCAGTTTTTCAAAGTAGTACACATACTGGGCGTTCAGGTCCAGCACCAGTACGGCGTGTTCCCCTACCGGCCACACCTGCAGGCAGAAATAGATCAGCGTCATCAGCGCGGCAGGAATCAGAAAACAGAAAAACAGGACTTTTCTCATAGCGGGGATCCGTGTAAATTTCCGCATGATTCCGTCCTCTTCGGGAACAATGGCGTTTTCCAGAAATTCGTAATCGTTCATATGTTTCTCCTATGATAAAACCGAATCAAAGATCCGTATTTTCGGCGGTAAATATTTTCTTGGCTGCTTTTTCAACTTTTTCCCGGGGCATTTCCATATCCCGCCCGCACCCTTCGCATACCAGACGGATATCACTGCCGGTACGCAGGATCCGGAATCGTTTGCTTCCGCAGGGGTGGGGTTTTCTCATTTCCAGAATATCGCCAACCGCAAGTTTCGGAATATTCAGCATACGGTTCTCCTTTTTGGGTTAAATATTGGTATTTTGACCGATTATTATATGTGTACATTATACCATGTTCTGTCAGGAATTGCAAGAGATACCGGGAAATTCGAAAACGGATGTTCTGTATAGAAAAACGACGGGGAAACTGTCGTCAGATTCCTCGCCGTTTTGGTTTCTATTCATTTTACAGCTGTGCCAGTGCCTGTTCCAGGTCGGCAATGATGTCTTCTGCGTCTTCGATACCTACGGAAAGACGGATCAGCTCCGGACTTACACCGCAGGCAACCAGCTGTTCGTCGGTCAGCTGACGGTGGGTGGTGGAGGCAGGATGGAGCAGACAGGTTCTTGCATCCGCAACATGGGTTACGATTGCCGCCAGCTGCATGGCATCCATCAGTTTGGTAGCCGCTTCTCTTCCCCCTGCTACACCGAAAGCTACAACGCCGCTGGAACCGTCCGGCAGGTACTTCTGCGCCAGAGCGTGGTATTCGTTATCCTCCAGACCGGGATAGTTTACCCAGGTGACTTTCGGATGGTTGTGCAGGAATTCTGCAACCTTCTGTGCGTTTGCGCAATGCTGTTTTACACGCAGGGGCAGTGTTTCCAGACCCAGGTTCAGCAGGAATGCGTCAAAGGGGGACTGGATGGAGCCGAGGTCACGCATCATCTGTGCAGTCGCTTTGGTGATGTATGCGCCTTTGCCGAACTTTTCGGTATAGGTGATGCCGTGGTAGGACTCATCGGGTGTGCACAGACCGGGGAATTTTTCAGCATATTTTGTCCAGTCAAAGTTGCCGCTGTCGATGATAACGCCGCCGATACTGGTTGCGTGACCGTCCATGTACTTGGTGGTGGAGTGGATCACAATATCCGCACCAAACGCGAAGGGACGGCAGTTTATGGGGGTCGGGAATGTATTGTCAACAATCAGCGGTACACCGATTTCGTGGGCTGCTTCGGCGAAACATTCGATATCCAGGACTACCAGGGCAGGATTGGAAAGTGTTTCCGCAAATACGCACTTTGTATTGGGCTTGGATGCGGCGATGATTTCTTCCTTGGTGGAATCGGGTGCGATAAAGGTAACATCGATACCCATTTTACGGATGGTAACATCCAGAAGATTGAATGTGCCGCCGTAGATTGCCGCGGAGGAGATCACGTGGTCCCCTGCGGAACAGATGTTGAAAATGGAGAAGAAGGATGCAGCCTGTCCGGAAGAAGTGAGCATTGCCGCAACGCCGCCTTCCAGATCCGCAATTTTTGCCGCTACTGCATCACAGGTGGGGTTCTGCAGGCGGGAGTAAAAATAGCCGCTTTCTTCCAGGTCAAAAAGACGTCCCATCTGTTCGCTGGATTCATATTTGAATGTGGTGCTCTGGTAGATGGGCAGAATACGGGGTTCACCGTTTTTGGGTGTATAACCGCTTTGTACGCATTTGGTACCGATTTTGTATGACATACTTGGACTCCTTAAATTTTATTCGGGTTTGTAGCTGCCTTTGAGGGAAACTACACGGTTAAAGGTATTTTCGTTCTTTGTATCCTTTGCAAAATAACCGATGCGGACAAACTGGAATTTTTCGCCCGGTTCTGCATCCGCCAGTGCAGGTTCGATCTTGACATTCGCGCACTTTACAGCGGATTCGGGATTCAGATAGTCGATATACGTCTTGCCTTCGGGGAGTTCGTTCATATTTTCTTCCGTGAAGAGACGGTCGTACAGGATTACTTCTGTATCTGCGGCATATTCAGCGGACAGCCAGTGGATGGTGCCCTTCACTTTACGGTCGGTGGGTGTGCCTGCGCCGGTTTCCAGATCGGCTGTGCAGTGGATTTCGGTTACGTTGCCTTCAGCGTCATGAACGATCTCGCCGCATTTGATGATATAAGCACCCATCAGACGGACTTCGCTGTCCGGTTTCAGACGGAAGAACTTCGGCGGCGGATTTTCGGAGAAGTCATCGGCGTCGATATAGATTTCTCTGGTGAAAGGCACTTTACGGCTGCCTGCTTCGGGATCATTGGGATTGTTGGATACTTCAAAGTATTCAACCTTGTCAGCCGGATAGTTGTCCACGATGATCTTCACGGGATTCAGAACAGCGATGCGTCTCTGTGCCTTCATGTTCAGTTCTTCACGGATACAGTGTTCCAGCAGACCGATATTGACCATGCTGTTTGCCTTGGCTACGCCGATTCTGCCGATAAAGTCGAGGATGGCTTCCGGTGTATAACCACGGCGTCTCAGACCGCACAGGGTAGGCATTCTGGGATCATCCCAGCCGTCTACGATATTGTTTTCCACCAGATAACGGAGGTAACGCTTGGACAGTACGGTGTTGGTGATGTTCAGACGGGAGAATTCGATCTGTCTGGGGGTGGAGGGCAGGTCGCAGTGTTCCACTACCCAGTTATACAGAGGACGGTGGTCTTCGTATTCCAGAGAACACAGGCTGTGGGTGATGCATTCCAGCGCATCCTGGATCGGGTGCGCAAAGTCATACATGGGGAAAATGCACCACTTGGTTCCCTGTCTGTGGTGTTCGATATAACGGATACGGTACAGAACGGGGTCGCGCATATTGAAGTTGCCGGATGCCAGGTCGATCTTGGCTCTCAGAGTATATTTTCCTTCCGGAAATTCACCGGCGCGCATACGGCGGAACAGATCCAGGCTTTCTTCCATGGGACGGTCGCGGAAGGGAGAGATTGCCGGATGGGTCAGATCCCCTCTGTATTCCTTGAACTGTTCGGGCGTCAGTTCGCACACATATGCGTGGCCGTTCCGGATCAGTTCTTCTGCCAGTTCATAGGTCTTTTCAAAATAGTCGGAGCCGTAGTAGAAACGGTCATCCCAGTCAAACCCCAGCCAGTGAATATCTTCTTTGATGGCGTCTACAAATTCGGTATCTTCCTTGGCAGGGTTGGTATCGTCCATACGCAGGTTGCACAGACCGTTGTACTTTTTGGCGGTACCAAAGTCGATTACCAGTGCCTTACAGTGACCGATGTGCAGGTAGCCGTTGGGTTCGGGAGGAAAACGGGTGTGAATTTTCTCTACTTTGCCGGATGCCAGGTCTTCATCAATAAAATCGTGAATAAAATTGGATGTATTCTCAGACATAACAATTACTCCTAAATATATTTATGCTCTGTTCTACTCTGTCCGATCAGAGAGCAGCCAACGCGGACTTTACACGGGCAAGCACTCTGTCTTCACCCAGTACCTGCATAACTGCGTACATATCGGGGGAATTCTGCTTGCCGGTTACTGCAATACGGATGAACATGGATACATCGGCGACGTTGCCCTTGAAAGCTTCCGGATCGGCTTTGTATGCCTTCATGTCTGCGGTATAGCCCAGTGCTTCACCGATTTTCTGAATCTTTTCAAACCATGCGTTCATATCATCCGCAGCATTGTAGGTTTCCGCAAAGCCTTCCAGGACAGCGCGGACATCTTCCTTTGCGAATTTTTCGGGATACTCTTCCTTCATCTTGAACAGATCATCGTAGAAGAAATCAATGAACGGTCTGATTTCACGGAAGGTGGCGTAGTCTTTACGGGGTTTCTTGCCGCCTCTGCCGATGGCAAAGATCTTCTTGGTATAGGCGGGATCTGCAGTCAGAAGAGCGTGGAATTCCGGATCGAATTCAGCTGCCCAGTCAACGGTCTTTTCATAGATTTCGTCCGCTGTCAGCTTGGACAGTACGTTCTTGGAAACGTCGTTCAGCTTATTGAAGTCGAAGAGACAGCCGGATACGGACATTTTCTTGATATTGAAGGGGAAGTCCAGATAGCTCTTCGCCGCATTCTGGGCGTGCCATTCTTCAAAATTGGAGTTCAGCAGTGTCAGGATATATTCCCATACGCATTCAGTAGCGTAACCCATGCTGCGGTAGTCGTCCATTTTGGCGCCCATGTCTCTCTTGGACAGCTTCTTCTTACCGCCGTTTTCATCGGATTTCAGAATCTGTGCGGTATGGAGGTACTTGGGCATTTTGAAGCCGAGATAACGGAACAGCTGGATATGCTTCGGCAGGCTGGGCAGCCAGTCTTCGCCGCGGATTACGTGGGTGGTCTTCATCAGGTGATCGTCCACTGCATGGGCAAAGTGGTAGGTGGGAATACCGTCGGACTTGAGAAGTACAAAGTCTTCGTCGTTTTCCGGTACTTCCAGGTTGCCTTTAACCAGGTCGGTGAACTTTGTTTTGTTTTCCGGATCGCCGTTTGCCAGAATACGGAGAACGAAGGGATCGCCGGCTTTCAGATGTTCTTCCACTTCTTCGATGGTAAAATTACGCTGGGCGAGCATGGCGGCTCTCTTCTGTTCGGCGGCAACGTGCCAGTCGGTATTTTTGATCTCTGCCTTTTTATCTGCCTGCTGGATTTCTTCCAGTTCTTCTTCGGTAGTAAAGCAGGGGTAAGCCTTGCCTTCCGCTACCAGTTTTTTCGCAAATACGTGGTACAGGTCAGCTCTCTGGCTCTGCTTGTAGGGGCCGTAGTCACCCTTGTCACGGATGGTTCCGTCTTCGGCAATTTCCACGCCTTCGTCATAGGAAACACCGTATGTCTCCAGTGTTTTCAGCAAGGCATCAACAGCGCCCGCAATTTCGCGCTGTCCGTCAGTATCTTCAATACGCAGGTAGAATACACCGCCGCTCTGGTGGGCAAGACGTTCATCAACAATCGCCTGATACATACCGCCAAAATGTACAAAACCGGTGGGACTGGGAGCAAAGCGGGTCACTTTTGCACCTTCGGGCAGGTTTCTTTCCGGATACTTCGCTTCCACTTCTTCGGGGGTCATGGTAACATTGGGGAACAGCAAATCGGCAAGATACTGGAAATCCATATTTATACCTCTCTTCTATTTGATAACTTTCCTCTTATTGACATAGATATACGTATTTATATTATATCACATTCTATGTTTTCAGTCTATATATATTTTTCCAGATTTTATTCAATTTCTCTACGTTCATTCTGTATAAAGTTCTCTTAATTGCGCTTTTCCTTGTGTTTTTTCATAGTTTTAACGAATTTCCTGTTGATTTATCCATTCAGGTATGCTAAACTATATATGACAAATTTGCTTTGGAGGTACTTTGAAGTGAATAACACCGAACTTACCCGTCAGAAAAATTTCCGCAGTGCTCTCGGCGGATATAATAAAGAAGACGTCAACCAGTTTATCAAAGAAACCGATCTTGCTTTCAGTGCCAAGGAACAGGACTGGAATCAGAAGCTCGCTGCCCTTGAAGAAGAACTGAACGCACTCAATGCGATCAAAGCTTCTCTGGAAGAAGAACTGAATGCTGTCCGCGAAAAACACAATGCCGATTTGCAGAAATTGGAGGCACAGAAAGCGGAAATGGAAGATATGCAGAAGCATATTGCCATTTACAAGGAGCAGGCGGATGCGCAGAATGTTATGATCGACAATCTGAAAAAAGAAACTGCTGATGCCCGTGATAAACTTGCCGCTGCTGAAGCACAGGCTGCCGCCGTACAGGAACAGCTTGATGCTGAAAAAGCAAAGTCCGCTGACTCCGAACAGGCGCTGGCATCCCTCACCGATTCCATGAATGCGTACAAGCAGAAGTGGCATGCGGAAGTGGAAGAATCCACCAAGCTGAAGGAACTGTGTGCCGGTGCGGAAAGCAAGATCCAGGCAATGCAGGCGGATTTGGAAAATGCTGTCAGCGAGGAGAGAACCCGTGCGGATGAAGAAATCCGTTCCATGAAGGAAAACATCGCGGCGGAAAGTGAAAGTTCTGCGTATAAGATGGAAATGTATGACAAGATCAGTGCGCAGATCGGCGATATTCTGCTGAATGCAAACCGGAATGCGGATGAGATTCTTTCCGCTGCCAAGGAAGATGCGGAAAAAATCCGCACCGATGCGGCAATGGAAGCAGAAATGCTGCGCAATGATACCCATACCGAAGTTACCAGGATCCGTTCTGAAACCGAGGAAGAAGCCAACTACATCAGAGAACGCCTATCCGATACAGCCAACCAGCTTCTCTCCCAGATCAGCAGCGATCTGCACGTGAACATTGACAACTGTATCAAGGAAGTGAATACCTGTATTCATGAAATGCAGTACGATACCGAGCATATGCTCAGCGTTCTGAAAAGCCGTTATCGTGAAATGAATGAACGTATCCAGTATTATCAGAACTGCGTGACCGATTCCGTTACCCTGAAGCTCCAGGAAATGGATGAAAAATACGGTATCCGTCAGGCAAGTCTGCGCGCTGACGATGAACAGGCTGAATAATTTATGGAAGCCCTGATGATTCACATTGGTGAGCGTATCCGTGATCTGCGTCAGAAACGCGGTATGACACAGAAAGCGCTTGCCGGCACGCATATGACCAGGAATATGCTCAGTCTGATCGAAAACGGACAAGCCGCCCCTTCCCTTTCCACCGTTCTGTATCTTGCCGAACAGCTGGATGCTCCTGCAGGATATTTTTTCGCGGTTACGGAAGAGGATGAAAGACAGTTTTACAAGATGATGGTGATTCCGGAAATCAAGCAGCTTTACAGGAACGGTTGTTTTGCCGAATGCGAACAGCGGATACAGGAAATGCCGTCCGGCTGTATGGATGATGAAATCGCGTTTATCGCCGCACAGTGCTATTTCGGGACTGCCATGCAGTATGCTTCCGAATATGCTCTAAAAAGTGCGGATTCTCATTTTTCCAAAGCGGAAGAGGCGACACAGAACACTATATATGCCGGAGAGGATTTTAAATCGGCTGTTTCGTATTACCAGGGACTGATTTCCCTGCTGCTTTCCGCTTCCGATCTTACGGATGAAATTACCGGAATTGGCAATGCATCCGCCCTTGTGCCCGCGGATATGCTGCAGTATTTTGCGGAATTACAGGTTTATGCCGGAAATCAACATTCCCTTTCTGTGCGTGAGTGGGATTCCGGTTCTTACTACAGCAGGCATATTCATGGATTGTACCTGATCTCCTCGGCGCAGTACAAGCAAGCCGTTGAGATTCTGCGGGATCTGCTGGAGGATGGCGGACTTCCCTTTTATATGCGGTACCGTATCTGTTCCGATCTGGAGAATGCAGCCAATGCTGACGGGGATTTTCGTGCGGCTTACAATGCGGCGCGGAGAAAGCTGGAACTCATGGAATGTGCAAAAAAATAATATTACCGGAAAACAAAAAGCTCGGCATCACAGATGTCGGGCTTTCTTGTTGTTATATTTCTTTGGTATATCGGACATCCAGTATATATCCGCCATGTTTTCGGCTGTAGGATATCAGTTTCGCGCCGCTTTGGGATTCTGCATTTTTGTTGATCCGGTATACAGCAGATGATACACTGGTCGAGGTGTCGCCTTTGTATGCATCCGGAAAGCAGTATGCGGTCAGATGTTTCGCGGGGTGACAGCCGCCCGTCAGAAGCAGCAGGAGCAGAATACTGCATTCTGTATCACTGAGTTTCAGTGGGAAACAGCGGTGGAACAGGCATTCCTGTGTCAGGAGAAATCCATCATGCAGGACCAACGCACCGTCAAGGATATGTTCTTCTTTGATTCCGGCACATTCATACACCGTATTGACTACATGATGCAGCAATTCGTTTTCCGCAGCGCAGGCGATTACGTGCAGTGCGCTGTTCACCCATGCCTCCGTCAGTACAAATATTTTATATTTTTCCAGCGGTGCGTGGTATACTTTGTCAAGCACGTCGGCAAATGTAATAATACAGAACGGCGGAAGCAGATCAGCACAACTCCAGACAGCAGAAACTGCGCAGGGGATCTTCATGTCGAGAATCCGTCTGCGCAGCTTTGATGCTCTGTCCGATCTTGTATGGTCTAAGATCAGAACCATGTCAATTATACAGAATGTACTTTCAGTTCAGCGTCGCCGTTTGTTCCGTCCAGACCGTATTTCTGTGCCTTGCGGTATTCGAAGAATTTGGTGGCAACCTGTTCAAACAGTGCGTAGGAAAGCACGTCTTCTTCCTGTTCCATGTAGGGCTTAACGATCTCGCGGAGCTTGTCCAGTTCGGGTTCCAGCTTATCTGCGGGACGGCAGGTGATGGGCTGTTCGTCGCCGATGATCTTCTTGCGGAATGCAGGATCAATTTCTACGGGAGACTTACCGTAGTCACCGCGTACCATGCCCTTGAATTCCTTGGAAACCATCTTGTAGCGCTCGCCGGCAATTACGTTCAGCACTGCCTGGGTACCAACAATCTGGGAAGTGGGGGTTACCAGCGGAGGATAACCTGCGTCTTCACGAACTCTCGGCACTTCTTCCAGAACTTCGGACAGCTTTTCACTCTTGCCCTGCTGCTTCAGCTGGGAAACCAGGTTGGACAGCATTCCGCCGGGTACCTGATACAGAAGACAGTTTACGTCAACCTTCAGTACCTTGGGATCAAGCAGACCGGAAGCCAGGTATTCTTCTCTCAGAGGAGCAAAATACTTGGAAACCTTGTCCAGTTCGTTCAGATCCAGACCGGTATCGTATTCTGTGCCCTGGAGGGTTGCAACGATGGGTTCTGTCGGGGGCTGGGATGTCCCCAGAGCCATGGGGGAAATAGCGGTATCCACGATGTCCACACCGGCTTCCACTGCCTTCAGGATGGTCATGGACGCCAGACCGGTGGTGTAGTGGGTATGCAGCTGGATCGGCACCTTTACACTGGATTTCAGTGCGGTAACCAGATCGTATGCGGCATAGGGAGTCAAAAGTCCTGACATATCCTTGATACAGATGGAGTCCGCGCCCATTTCTTCCAGTTCCTTGGCATACTTGCAGAATGCTTCGTTGGAATGTGCAGGGCTGATGGTGTAGCTGATAGCTGCCTGAACGTGTCCGCCTTCCTTCTTGGTGGCGTTGATAGCGGTCTTCAGGTTGCGTGCGTCGTTCATTGCGTCGAAAATACGGAGAATGTCGATACCGTTGGCGATGGACTTCTGTACAAAATATTCTACAACGTCATCGGCGTAGTGGCGGTATCCGAGGATATTCTGACCTCTGAACAGCATCTGCAGTTTTGTGTTCTTTACTTCAGCACGGATCTTGCGCAGTCTTTCCCACGGGTCTTCGTTCAGGAAACGGAGACAGGAGTCGAAGGTTGCGCCGCCCCATGCTTCCAGAGAATGATAACCGATCTTGTCCATCTGGGACAGAATGGGCAGCATGGTTTCGGTATTCATACGGGTAGCAATCAGGGACTGGTGGGAGTCACGCAGAACCGTTTCTGTAATCTTAACTTTTGCCATAAACGTAATCGTATCCTTTCACAAAAGATTTCGCTGTTTTTATGCTCCGAAATAGGAGAGAAATACACCGGCTGCAACAGCAGAACCGATAACACCCGCTACATTGGGGCCCATTGCGTGCATCAGCAGGAAGTTGGAAGGATTTTCCTTCTGACCAACCATCTGGGATACACGGGCTGCCATAGGAACAGCAGAAACACCTGCGGAACCGATAAGGGGGTTGATCTTACCGCCGGTAATGACATACATCAGTTTACCAAACAGCAGACCGCCTACAGTGGAGAGACAGAATGCTGCCAGACCGAGAATAATGATCTTCACTGTATCCATAGCCAGGAAGCTTTCCGCACTGGCGGTTGCACCAACGGATACGCCGAGGCAGATGGTAACGATGTTCATCAGTTCGTTCTGCGCGGTCTTGGACAGACGGTCTGCAACGCCGGATACTGTCAGCAGGTTACCCAGCATCAGGAAACCTACCAGAGGTGCCGCATCGGGAACGATGATACATACGATAAGTGTTACGATAATGGGGAACAGAACTTTTTCTGTCTTGGAAACTTCACGCAGATTGGTCATAACAACACTGCGTTCCTTCTTGGTGGTGAGCAGCTTCATGAAAGGCGGCTGAATCATAGGAATCAGCGCCATATAGCTGTATGCCGCAATGGCAATCGCACCGAGAAGTTCAGGTGCAAGGGTTTTGGTAACCAGAATGGCTGTAGGACCGTCCGCACCGCCGATGATACCGATAGCAGCAGCCTGTTCGGGAGCAAAGCCTAAGAACAGCGCACCGATGAATGCCGCAAATACACCGAACTGTGCCGCAGCACCCAGCAGCAAGGACTTGGGATTGGCGATCAGGGGGGTAAAGTCCGTCATGGCACCGACTCCCAGGAAGATCAGGGAGGGATAGATGCCAAGTTTTACGCCGAGGTAGAGGAAGTCAAGGAGATTTCCCTGCTCAACGATTGTCTGAATGTTTATGGGTGAACCGTCCTCATGAATGAAAAGATCCATGTGGAACAGATCTGCACCGGGCAGGTTCGCCAGAAGCATACCGAATGCAATCGGCATAAGCAGTAAAGGCTCAAATTTCTTAACAACGGCAAGGTAGAACAGTGCACCGATGATTACATACATAATCAGCGTTTTTATCAAAAGTTCCGGTGTAGCAAACAGATCCACCAAGCCTGTAGATTCATAAAAATCAGTAAAAAAGCTCAATGTCGTACACTCCGATCCTTAATTATATGATGGAGTCTCAACCGAGGGTGATGATAGCATCGCCAGAGTTTACGCTGGAACCCTGGGGTGCGTTGATGGCAACAACAGTACCGCCTTCAGCTGCGAATATTTCATTTTCCATCTTCATGGCTTCCAGAATGCATACCAGGTCGTCCTTCTTAACGGTGTCGCCTACTTTTACGTTCATCTTGAGAATGGTACCGGGCATGGGTGCGTTAACGGTTGCGGAACCGGCAGCAGCAGGAGCAGCGGCAGGTGCAGGAGCTGCAGCGGGTGCCGGTGCAGGTGCAGGAGCTGCCTGTACAGGCGCGGGAGCAGCAGGAGCCGGTGCAGGTGCGGCTGCGGGAGCAGGAGCAGCAGTACCGCCTACTTCTTCAACAACTACATCATATGCGATACCGTTTACAGTTACATTATATCTTTTCATTTCAATTATCCTCCGTAGAATTACTGATTATCAGCCGTATTTCCCATCCAGCCGGCTGCATTGTTCTTACGCTTATAGGAAACTACGCGGAACGGCAGGTTGGGTTTTCCTTCCGCGGTATTGTATGCGATGATCGCAGCGGTAATGGCAGCAATCAATGCGCTGTCATCCTGTGCTGCAGATTGTACGGCAGGTGCTGCCGCGGTCTGTACTTCTTTTTTGGATGTTTCTTTGGACTTTTCGGTCTTGGGAGCTGCTTCCTTGGCAGATTTGGTGCTCTTACTGAAGATCATACCGAATGCGCCGAGGATGGCCCACAGGATGATCAGAACCATAAATACGGTTCCAATTCCGCGCAGCATCATTTCGCCGGACAGTGCCAGCTCATCTGCGTATTTTGCAAAGAATCCTCCCGAAGACAGCAATAAAGTAAGTGTACTCATCGGAATACCTCCCATTACAGAGGCATTACAGCATGACGGCGTACGGGAGCTGCTTTGCTCTTGGACTGGAGCATCATAACAGCTGCGGCGATACGCTGACGGATCTCTGCGGACAGGATGATGTCATCCACTTCACCGGCTCTTGCAGCTGCAACAGGAGTACCGACAACGGCATCCCACTCAGCTTCCAGATCTTCTCTGGTAACTTCTCCGCCGATCTTATCGTTCCACAGGAATGCAACAGCGGATGCTGCGTTCATTACGCCGATCTTGGCAGATTCCAGTGCCAGTACGATATCTGCACCCAGAGCCTTGGAGCCCATGAGGGATACTACGGTACCGTATGCTTCGCCGGCGATCAGGGTGATCACGGGCGTACGGGTCATGGCGTACAGGTGTGCCAGCTTTGCCAGTTCAGCCGCATAGGGAGATGCTTCGGCTTCCTTGGATACATCCAGTCCCATGGAGTCAACCAGGGTGATAACCGGAATATGGAAGCTGTCGCAGAAGGAGATCATCTTTGCCATTTTTCTTGCTGCGTCTGCGGTAATGATACCGTCGTTTACAGCATGGTTGTTGCCGACTACGCCGCATACGATGCCGCCCAGCTTGATGATGCCGGTGATGGCTTCGGGTGCGTAATCCTTCCACAGTTCCAGCATTTCGCCGTTATCCGCAAAAGCTGCGACCAGATCTTTTGCCTGACGAGTTGCATTATAGGAATCAATGGAAACCAGACGGTTGATTTCGTCGTTTGCTACGGTTTCAACAGTGCCTTCCGCATTGTTTGCCGGCAGAAGACCCAGCAGATCTCTTGCCATAGCCATTGCTTCGTCATCGTTCTTTGCGCAGAGTGCCGCCAGACCGCTTTCGGAAGCAAACTTGGATTTACCAGCATCTTCACCCACAACAAAAGGCGGATTTACGCTGATAGAGGATGTGTTTTCGGTAACGATCACAAAATCGTACATACCGGCGATTACAGCAGCAGCACCCTGGGAGATACCCGGTACCACTGCAATCTGGGGCACAACCCCCGATGCCTGGGAAGCGGATCTCATGATCTGACCGTAAGCAGCAAGGGCACGTACGCCTTCCGGCAGATAAGCACCTACGCTGTCGAAAATACCTACAACGGGAGCGCCGTTTTCACAGGCAAGGCGGTAGATTTCCGCAATCTTCTTCGCCTGCATTTCGCTGACAGCACCCTTGGTACGGCCTACATCCTGGGAAAAGGCGTAGACGAGGCTGCCGTTCACTGCACCCCAACCACAGATCACACCTTCAAACGCATCTTTGGTATCGGCGTCGAATTCACTGTTCCGCTTGGAAACATAGGCGCCGGTTTCCACAAAGGTTCCTTCATCAAAGAGCATGGTGATCCGTCCTCTTGCACTGCGTACGCCTTCTGTTTTGCTCTCGTTCTGAGCATCCAGATCGGCAAGCATTTCGCGCAGTGCGGAGGCAGTATTTACATCATTCCCGGCAAGAGAAGAATGTAAAGACTTCAAATTCTTTTTGTCCATATGTGTTCATTGTCCTCCGGTTAAAAATATTCTTCGCGCAAGGGAAAAAACAGATTTTTTTCAGGAAAACACCATTTCTTCCCCATTATATCAATGATACTCTTTTTTCAATAAAAAAGCAATAGATACCAAAAATGTTCATAAAAAATTAAAATTCTCTCCATGGTAACATTCTTTTCTGTTTTGATAAATTTAATACTATTGTTACACATTATTCTCATTATCCATAATTTTCTGCGTTATACTTATTGTATTTGAGTTATTTGAATCGTAAAGGATTGATCACTTGGCATGATTATTGATTTCCATACACACGCATTCCCCGAAAAGATCGCCGCGCGAGCCATTGATACCCTTGCGGGGCGTTCAGGCTTTGTACCGCAGACAGACGGCACGGTGGACAGTCTGCTGGCGCGTCTGGACGAATGGCGGGTTGACCGGGCGGTTGTTGCCAATATTGCCACCAATCCCAGGCAGCAGGCAAATGTGAATGCTTTTGCGGTAGAAACTATGCGGCAGCACGGTGACAGGCTGACTCCCCTCGGTTCGGTGAATCCCGATGCGGCAGACTGGGATCAAACACTTGTTATGCTTCGCGATGCGGGAATACCGGGCATCAAGCTACACCCGGACTACATGGGTCACACGTTTGATGAGGCTGTATACACACCCATTCTGGAGACTGCGGCTTCTCTGGATTTATTTGTCCTGATCCACGCTGGGTTTGATGTGTATTCTCCGGATAAAATTCACGCGACGCCGGCTATGATACGCCAGGTTCTTGTCCGTCATCCGTCGCTGAAGCTGATCTGTGCACATTACGGCGGGAACTGTCTGTGGAATGATGTGGAAGAACTGCTTGTCGGCGAGAATGTCTGGATCGATACTTCCATCGGACACAGAATGGGATTATCTGCGGATCAGGCGAAACGGATCCTCGAAAACCATGACAGTCAACGGATCCTATTCGGGACGGATTGCCCCTGGGCAGATGTGCCTGCGACTGTGCAGTTTATTGAATCCCTGGGACTGGATTCTGAACGGTTGGATCGAATATTTTATAAAAATGCGAAAGAGTTGCTGAAATTATGAAAATCAAAAATATTGTTGCCGAAATTCGTGAAAAAGGTCTGGAACCTTTCAAGTATCTGATATCCTCCGGTGTGGCATTTCTCATCAACTGGGTTCTGTTCATGGTACTGGATTTTCTCATCGGGGATCGTCTTCCCTGGGAGCTGGCTACCATTCCGGCATGGATAATCTCCTCCTTTGCCAATTTTACGCTGAACCGGGTATGGGTCTTCCATTCTTCCGTTTCCCTGTGGAAAGCGCTGACCGAGTATTATTCCCTGGCGATCGTAGTATACCTGATCAAGACATTTCTTATTATGGAATTCTGCAGCCGGGTTCTGCAGATCGATCCTTCCCTGGCGATGCCCATTGCGGAGGTTGTGCTGTTTGTCTGCAATTACTTCATTCAGAAAAAATGGATCTTCAAGAATAAGAATAAGCAATAAGTAAAATGAAAAGGTTGTGATTACGGGATGTCTCCGTTTTCACAACCTTTTTATTATTGTTTATCTTCCGGCATACTCTGCGCAGCCGCACTGCCGAAATCAAAATCCATGTGTCCGTCAAGTCCGTCCTGCTTCATCATGGTTTCCAGAACGGAAATTTCCGAGGATATATCCATGGATTCGTGGCGGAAGAGCTGGTCAACCTGCTGCTCATATCCACGTACCAGCATATCCAGAATATTTTCGATATTCTCCTTGGATTTCTTCATATTCTCTCCGGCTACCCCTACCTGCTCGATTCTTCTGTAGGATTCCAGCAGTTTCAGAGTGGTCGGGAGATAATAATTCAGGAATGTACGGATCTGGGGCATTGCTTCGGGGTGGTCCGTAACATAGTCGAATATGTTCTGAGTATGTTCTTCGATACGATAGATTCTTTCCGATACGGCATAATCCTTGATTTCGTCATTCAGACGGCGGATTTCCAGTATGATGGCACGGAAATTCTCATTCTGATTTTCCGTTTTTTCAGCGGATTCTTCGTTTTCCACTGAAAATCCGGCTGTTTTTGTTTCGGGATCCGCATCCGGCTCTGTATCGGGGAAACGCATGAACACACCTTTTGCCATATCAATATAGGCTTCCTCGCCGAATTCGCCTTTGTCAATCATGGACTGCAGGTCTCTGCGGACTTTTTTGACGGAAGTTCCCGATATGGCAGACAGTCTGGTAAGATGGATGCTGTTTCTGTTTCCGATGATGGAACGCAGAACATTCTGACGGTCCGTCCTGTTTTTGAAAATACTGCCCCCGATATAGGATGCCAGACCCAGAAGATACAGCACAATGGAGTCGTTCAGCAGAATATTTCTGAGAAAATCCAGGATATTTTCCGCAGCCTTGGCACCGTCCAGTGTCTGCATTACACCGGCAAATACAAACATGACTGCCAGTATATACAGAACAATGGCGACAACGCTATGTTTGGCTTTGCGGTTCTTTTTCTTTTTTGCGGCATTTTCCGCTTTGGGATCACTTTCCGCTTTCCGGGGTGTGGTTTTCTGATTCTGAAGAAATTCCTGTTGCTGCGTCTTGTCTTCGTTTTGTTTCTCATTCTGTGCGGAAGGACCGAAGAAACGCAGAACGGACAGTATTACCCCTGCGGGAAAATAACATATATAAGCCAGTACGATAACGGGGATCGGAATTTTTGAAAAATCAAAATGGAATCCCTTCCCGTCTTTGGGATTATTCAATTCAGCAGATGCTCCTTTTTTCTATAAGTCCGATTTATCTGTCAGTTTTAATTATATTATTTTTTTCGGTGAATTTCAATACTTTTTTATAAATCATCTGTTCGGGAATACAAATATTTACGGCCGCTTTTTCCGGCAAATGCCAGGATCCCCATATGCTCCATCAGCTTGATAACGGTACGGGCAGTTTCCGCCGGAATTTTTGCATGTTTGGCAAATGTCTCCACGGTAAATTCTTTTTGGCATACGTCGGGAATCCATTCCGCATAGGAAGATTTGTCCGTCAGCTCGTATATTTCCAGCAGATCCGTGGGGATTCGTTCATAGCGGTGGGATCCTTTTTTGCGGTCCGTACTCCAGCCGTCCAGAACCCGGTATTCCTGCATTTCCAGCATGACCGCCAGAATCCTCAGGTTTTTTGCCCCTATATGCTTCTTTATCCGGATACATTCGCAAAGGGCGTTGTAGACAGTCTGTTTTTTAGGCGACCGTCTTTTCGGAGAGATCTCACCGGTTTCCAGATCGATCCATGACACGTATTTCTGCGAAGCCAGCGGAAGAACCAATGTGACCTGATATTCCGGCAGATATGCGTCCAGTTTGGGATTCAGACCGGTAAAACCCGATGTTTCGATTTCCGTAATGGTGTTCTCTCTCAGGATATCCGCAATAAAACCGTTGCAGGGGACCTCGTGGTAATCCATATTCTGCTCAAAGTACCGCTTCAGGACAAGGTGTAGTTTCTTCTCTTTATAAGTACCGATATTGAATCGCTCGTGGGATTCTTTGGTTACATCATAGGTGATCTGATAGAACCGGGATCTGCTTATTTCGATGGTACTCATAAGTTTTTGTCGTTTTCCAGCCATTCCAGCATGGCGTCGATCTCTTCATCCGGCATTTTCCGGTCCGGGAAAAGTACAGCCAGCAGATGGACAAAGGAATTGTTGTGGTACTGCTGCAGAAAACGTCTGGTCACCTGATCGATATACCTGGTTTTCTGTGCCAGGGGAAAATAACAGCGCTCCTTGCCGTTCTTGATGGAATATACAAATCCCCTTTCCTCAAGCCGTGCAAGAAACGAGATCAGCGTAGGTGTCTTCCAGCCCCGTTCCACTCCGATGGTCTGCATCAGTTTGGCAGTTGTAACGGGGATCTCACTGTCCCAGAGGGCTTCCATCACGTCATATTCCGTATCCGGCAGTTTTATGGAATAGTCCACCCTTTCCGCTTTATCCAGCATAGTGTCAATTTCTTTGCGTAAAGCTTCTTCGTTCATCATTTTTCACTTCTGCCTTTTCAGTATTTGTCTTCTGTTTCACCATTATTATACAGCCGCCTAACGTATTTGTCAATATATTTTATCCAAATGCCTAATATCGGCGTTTTTTGTCACGTTTTTTGCGTTCCGATCATTTTTAAGGCCGTGTATTAATTTTCTTGACAAGTTCCCTTTTTTTTATTATAATGATAATAACAAATATTATCTGAGGTTTTTTGATGAGTTCATTCCAATTGGCCAATATACGATATGAAAGTGTGAAATCCATTTTCAATGTCATTGCAGGTGCAGAACAGATCAGCCGTGCTGAAATTGCCGGAATCACCGGTCTTTCCCTGGTTACTGCCGGAAAAATTGCGGATGCCCTTCTGGATGCCGGAATTCTGAAGCAGCAGAAGGAGATCAAGGCTACTGCCGGCAGACGCGCGGGAATTCTGGCACTCAACACGGACAAATTTGCCTTTGTGCTGGATCTGTCCAAGAAGAATTTCTGCTTTTCCGTACTGAATCTGGGGTTGGTACCTATTGAGACCATCACACATACCTATAAAAACGATCGTTTATACGAGGATAATCTGCATGATTTTCTGACCGAGATTATGGAACATTCTTACGAGAACTATGCGTTCGACGATTGTTTCGGTTTTGGCGTGTCATTGCCGGGTATATATAATCCGGAAAGTGACAGTGTGAACGGGACGTATATACCGGAGCTGAAGAACATACGGCTTTGTGAGGTAATCGGTGAGTACTTCCCCATGCTGTCTGTTTATCCGGAATCCGGCGTGAATCTGTCTGCCCTGTCCAACGTTTCCGTGATTCCCGATTATGCCCGGAAGAATATTCTGTACTGGTTTATCGGCGCGGACAGTACTGACGGTACATTTATGATCCGCGGTGATTTTTTGGACGGTACGCCCGGTCATCCCTGCGATTTCGGCAATATGGTTCTCCCTGCAGGCAATACGGTCCGGTCTGCCCTGCAGAGATGCAAGTCCCCTTCCGAATACGCGGCGGTTCTTTCGGGACCGGTACACAACTGTATTCAGATTCTCGCACCGCACGTGATCATACTGGAATTTGAAGAGCTTGCTGACGGCTGCAGCAGCGTTTCCCCGGAACTGTGCCGGATTCTTCACGAGAAATACCACCACCGATACGATCATCTGCCGGACATTCTGGGTATGCACTACGAAAACCGGCAGTCCCACCGCGGTCTTGTTATGCGGCTGCGGTCACAGTGGCTGGAACGGATTATCTTTGACAAAAACAATGTATGAGGTTTACTATGCTGAACAAATATCCTATGAAACTGCGTCCCGTTACCAAACAGGCCATCTGGGGCGGCAGTAAACTTATTGAAAATTATCACAAAACAGCACCCTTTGACAAAATCGCAGAATCCTGGGAACTGACCGTGCGCAGTGACGGGGTAAACATCATCGACAACGGTGTTTTCGCCGGAATGCGGCTGGATCAGTATATCGAACAAGACCCGTGTAATATTCTCGGATGCGATGCGGACGGCGAGCGTTTTCCCTTGCTGGTAAAGTTTCTGGATGCTTTTGACGATCTTTCCGTACAGGTCCACCCCGACGATGCCTATGCGCTTGCCCATGCGGATGATCTGGGAAAGATGGAAATGTGGTATATCATGGAAGCAGAACCGGGTGCACAGCTGGTTTACGGTTTGAAAGATGACTGTACGCTGGACGATTTTGCTCATGCGGTTACATCCGGTGAGACAGAATCCGTTCTGCGGTATGTACCCGTAAAAGCCGGGGAATGTTATTTTATCCCCCACGGTCTGGTACACGCCATCGGTGCCGGGATTCTCATTGCTGAGATCCAGCAGAATTCCAATGTGACGTATCGGGTATACGATTACAATCGCAGACAGGCGGACGGTACACTGCGTCAGCTGCACGTTGCCCAGGCGATGGATGTTGTGCGTTCCTACACAGATGCGGAAATTTCCGCTCAGCGTTATTCCAGGGAAATGCCTGTGAATGATGATGTTTTGTGTGACTGTCAGTATTTTAAGGTTACGAAATATACTTCCGCCGGGGACGGCAGTGTACATTTTTCTGTAGATGAACGGAGTTTTGCTTCCCTTCTCGTGCTGAGTGGGGAAAACGGACAGATTCTCTGCGGGGATTTTTCCTGTGATGTGCAGAAGGGGGAAAGTTATTTCCTGCCTGCCGGTCTTGGGGATGTTACCGTTGCAGGAGAACTCACCCTTCTTGTGACAACGATCAATTCTATATGAAAAAATTTCTGTTATGTCTGACCTGCGCGGTTGTTTTCTTTCTTATTCTGACCGGAATAGCCGCGGTTTCAGCATATCACACCAACCGTATGCCATCCGACAGTATTCCGGCAAACGGTATTCTGGCTGTTTCGGCGGATTCCGTATCCCTTTCCGGCGGTGAAGTATCGTTATCCGGGGAGGCGGCTGTTCCGTCGGCGGGATACGATGATGCGGTATCCGAGACGGTGGGCATTGGCGGGACGAATGCGAACTCGGCTTATGTACTGAATACATCCTCGAAGAAGATTCACAAAAGCAGCTGTTCCAGTGTTTCCCAAATCAAGGATTCCAACAAGGCGTATACGGATGATTATGCACAGGCGGAAGAGGACGGTTTTTCACCCTGTCAAATCTGCTTTGCCGAAAACTGAATGATTACTCAATTTCTCATGTAGACAAAATGAAAAATTCACCTCTCATCAAACTATTGTTTCTGCCAAGAATGCTTCCGGTATTGAGAATCTGAAAATGCGCAAAAATATGCAGATCGGATCCTATGAAAGCATTTTTACGCAGATCAGGGCGGGTGGGTATGTGCTGCCTGAAGATGGCAGAAAGGATGTCTATGCCGCGCTCCGGATGCGTACCGGTTTTTGTCACGGAAGGCTTGTATGCCGCTTCCCTTTCTCACCTATGTGGTTGGCGGCATGGAGATACCGAGACCCTGGTGCGAGGAAATCCGGATTACACCCAGGCTCGGAAATCTGAATCACGTAAAAATTGCGTATCCTACACCCTATGGTATTCTGTATGTGGAACACACCAAGTCTTCGGACGGCAGGGTACTGACAAAGACGCTTGTGCCGGATGGGGTGAAAATTACAGAATAATAAACGGTCAACAAAAAAACTGCTGTACGTGCGTGATCTTACGCAAATACAGCAGTTTTTTGTTTATGGAAACAACTGGATTCGAACCAGTGACCCCTTGCATGTCAAGCAAGTACTCTAACCAACTGAGCTATGCTTCCTTGTGGTTAGTATTATATCATACCGGGAATAAAAATGCAATACTTTTTTATAAAATATTTTCCAGCGAAGGATTGTTCTCTACCACTATTTTCCTACCGTTATATCACAAAAATCTCTCCCTTGCAGCTGCCTCCGTTTTTTTGTCAATTCTGTATAAATTCCTTTTTGAAAATTCCGCACTATTACCACTTGCAAAACAATATGTTTTCCGCTATTACACGGCACACCTTAGTAATTCTGTCGAAAACAAGGAATCCTTCCACATCGTAAAGATCGCTAACGACAATACGGTTTCCATTCTCTATTCCGACAGCTATCCTTCCATGCAGGACAAATATCTGACCATGTACAAACTGCCGGACGGATGGATTTATATTTCTCCCCCAACCGGAAACACGGCACTTGTTGTGAATTCCGCTTCCGGCATGGTATCCTCTCTCTCAATCGGAAATACCAAGAATTTCTCTGTTACCAGGTATGCTCTGGATACGGATACGGTAACTGTGTCCAAGGAGAATACCAAGTACACCTTTGACAAGGAACTTTCCGATAATTACACAAGATTCTACACGCTTTCCGATGGCAAAGGCGGTGTTTATCTGGATCAGGATGGAAAGCTGCATATTTTCTATACATACCGTCAGTTTGACTTCGATGATGCCGATGGTCGTGACAATGCCGCGCTGCTGGAAAATACGCTGAAACATTATCATGCTGTTTTTGACGGTACGGAACTGATTTCCAGTGAAGAACTGAACATTGCCGGACTTACTGACGATTCTTCTGTCAGAATGACGGAAGCTGCCGATGGTACGGATTACCTGCTGGTCTGCCATCTCAACGAAGCATCCGCCAAACTGGATGTATACTTTGCCTCCGAAAACGGTTGGGCGCTGACACAGACCAAGGACCTCGGCGAATTCGCCGCTGTATCCTTCAGCATCAGTTCCCCCCGTACCGGTTCTGTACAGGACAATGTGATCGACTGCATTGTTTATGCCAATGACAACGATGTATATTACACCAGTGTGACATTCGAATAATTCTCGGACATAAGAAAAACTGCTGTATCACAAAATGGTACAGCAGTTTTCTCTTTGTTCTATATCATTATTTTTCAGCTTTTTCCGCCAGACGTTCTTCCCTTTCCCGTTCAGCCTGGGACTTGCGCAGGTACACGGGGAGAAGGTGGGCTTCGGTGAATACCGATTTGTCTTCTGCGCTGGAATAATGCAGTTGTGCTGCCTGGGCTGCGCCGAATGCGTTGGGGTAACGAAGCATTTCCGGCGTCGGGGACAACAGACCTTCTTTGGCTGCAGCATGGAGCATGGTATATCCGTCTCCGGTAACATAAACCGGTTTGTTATACTGTGCCAGCTTTTCGCAGACTTCTTCCACAGGGAGTACATTGTCTTCCGCAATGCGTTTCGGAGGATTTATACCGTCACATTCGAAAGATGCCGTATACACCTGATTTCTCCGGGCGTTCAGTGCCGGACAGAGGATGCCGCTGAAGCCGGATATTGTCCATGCCATTGCTTCCAGGGAGGAAACACCGATACAGGGGATATTATGCGTGAATGCCAATCCCTTGATGGTGGAAACACCGATACGGATGCCGGTGAAGGAACCGGGGCCCACTGCCGCTGTCAGCAGGTCAAAATCCTGCACATCAAGCTGCAGTTTTTCCAGCATGGATTCGATCATGGGCAGGAGTGTGGTACTGTGCGTATTGGTTTGTAATGAATACAGTCCGGTCATTTTACCGTCCGTCATAATGGCTGCGGTGGCTGTGGGAGCTGATGTATCAACTGCCAGTATACGCATGGTGGTCACTCTCCTTCGTTACAGATCGTAATCTTTCTTCCGTTTTCACCTGTTTTTTCGATTTTTACCGTAATGGCGTGATCGGGCAGAAGTGTTCCGATATGTTCGCACCATTCGGCAATGCAGATACCGTTCTGCACATATTCATCGAACCCGATGGCATCCAGGTCGTCCTCCGATTCGATACGATAGAGATCGAAATGGTAGACAGGGCGTTTGCCTTTGCGGTATTCGTTTACAATGGTATAGGTGGGACTTTTTACACGGCTGCCCGGGGAAAGTACGCTGGTAAAACCGCGGACAAAAGCTGTTTTACCGGCGCCCAGGTCTCCGTATAATGCTACAAACACAGGTCCCCCCGGCAGGGATTGTGCCAGTTCGGTACCCAATTTTTCCGTCTGCAGCACATCATTTGTGATATATTCCATTAAAACAGTCCTGTGATGTTTCCGTTTTCATCAATATCAATGCGGTTGGCTGCAGGAATCTTGGGCAGACCGGGCATGGTCATGATCGCGCCGGTCAGTACAACTACAAACCCTGCACCTGCGGAAACCTTTACTTCACGTACACGGATTCTGAAGCCGGAGGGACGGCCCAGCTTGGTCATATCGTCGGACAGAGAGTACTGGGTCTTTGCCATGCATACGGGGAAACGTGCGTAAGCGGGATCCAATGCTTCGATTTCAGCGATGGCTTTGCTTGCGGCTGCGTCATAGTCTACACCGTCTGCGCCGTAGATTTCTCTGGCAACGCATTCGATCTTTTCCTTGATGGACAGAGAATCTTCGTAGATCGGTGCAAAATCGGAGGGCTTTTCGCAGGCTGCAACTACCTTTTCAGCCAGTTCCATACCGCCTTCGCCGCCCTTTGCAAATACTTCGGACAGAGCGAAATCCGCGCCGTTGCGGAGACAGATTTCTTCAACGGTCTTCAGTTCGGCATCGGTGTCGGTTTCAAAACGGTTGATGGCAACAACCACGGGTACCTTGTATTTCTGCAGGTTGGAAATATGTGCTTCCAGGTTTACGCCGCCTTTCAGCAGGGCTTCTACGTTTTCTTCCTTCAGCATATCCTTGGGAACGCCGCCGTTGTACTTCAGGGCACGTACGGTGGCAACCAGAACGATGGCAGAGGGCTTCAGACCGGCAAATCTGCACTTGATGTCCAAGAACTTTTCAGCACCCAGGTCAGCGCCGAAGCCTGCTTCTGTGATGGTGTAATCCGCCATTTTCAACGCCAGTTTGGTAGCGCGTACGGAGTTACAGCCATGAGCGATATTGGCGAAGGGACCGCCGTGGATCAGTGCGGGGGTATTTTCGGTGGTCTGTACCAGATTCGGCTTAATGGCGTCCTTCAGCAGAACGGTCATGGAACCTTCTGCCTTCAGATCCTTTGCATATACGGGCTTGCCGGTTCTGGTGTATGCAACCAGAATATTGCCGAGACGCTTCTTGAGGTCGGCAAGGTCTTCTGCCAGACAGAGAATTGCCATAACTTCACTGGCAACGGTGATCATGAAGTGGTCTTCTCTCGGCACACCTTCGATTCTGCCGCCCAGACCCAGTACAACATTACGCAGAGCACGGTCGTTGGTATCGGTTACACGGGAGAAGATGATGCGTCTGGTGTCGATATCCAGTTCATTGCCCTGCTGGATGTGGTTGTCAATCAGGGCGCAGAGCAGGTTGTTGGCTGCTGTGATGGCGTGGAAGTCTCCGGTAAAGTGGAGGTTGATGTCTTCCATGGGCAGAACCTGTGCATATCCGCCGCCTGCCGCACCGCCCTTGATACCGAAAACAGGACCGAGGGAAGGTTCGCGGAGTGCGATAATGCTGTTCTTGCCGATCTTCTTCATAGCCATACCCAGACCTACGGTTGTGGTGGTCTTACCTTCGCCGGCGGGAGTGGGGTTGATGGCTGTAACCAGAATCAGTTTACCGTCGGGCTTGTCTGCCAGGCGCTTGGAAACGTCATCTGTGATCTTTGCTTTATACTTTCCGTACAGCTCCAGTTCTTCGGGCTGTACATTTACTTCAGCCGCGATCTCCTGGATGGGCTTCAACTGTGTCTGCTGTGCGATTTCGATGTCTGTCAACATATCGATCCTCCAAATGATTTCGTTTTTTTGTTTTGTCGGTGTGTTTTCAACGCGTGACATTATTATACCACATATCTTTCCAAATTTCAAATGTATTTTCAGTAAATATTTTACGATATCTTGTGTCGTTTTATGTGTATATCCACTATATATGGGTGATTTTTGCTGTTTTATCCCTTTTTTATCCGAAATTATTTTTACTCAGCATCCTTTAACGCAAAAAATTGGTGAAAACAGGGATTTCGGAAACCTACTGTATAATTTGAAAAATTCTGCCTTTTTTCTCAATTATCTATTGCACTTTGGGGAAATTCGTGGTATACTATATTGGTATAATTGTTTTTTATCAAAAGCGTTGAAGAAGCTCGCCGGTATGACTGTATCGGTACTTGCAGAGAAGGATGGCCATTGGCTGGGAGCTGTCCTGTACCTGTTGTACGGCATTTCACTTCTGAGCTGGATTTTATCCCGGTGGGTCCGTTATCCCCGTGAGTGCCGGTGTTTCTATGCCGGAATCTGGGTGGTACCGCGGAGCTTTCGCCTCGTCCCTGTTTATGTGGGAGGGGGCTGTTTTTATTTTGCGCCGCTTTTCCAAATCTGTATACTAATTTTTCTGAGGTAAAACAATGAAAGACACACTTCTCAAAATCAAATCGGAAGCGCTTGCCGCTCTGTCTGCCGAAAATGCGGATATCGAAGCGCTTCGCATCAAGTATCTGGGTAAAAAGGGTGAACTGACTGCCGTTCTGCGCGGTATGGGTAAGCTCACTCCCGAAGAAAGACCGATCATCGGTCAGCTGGCAAACGATGTACGTGCGGAAATCGAAGCGGAAATCGAAAAGATGTCTTCTGCAGCCAAAACAGCGGCTCTGGAAGCCAAGCTGAAGGCGGAAAAGCTGGATGTTACCGTTCCCGGCAGCAAGATTCCCGTGGGCAAGTGCCATCCTCTTGCGCTGGTTCAGCGTCAGCTGGAAGAAATCTTTTTGGGTATGGGTTACTCCATCGCCGAAGGTCCGGAAGTAGAATATGACTACTACAATTTCCAGGCGCTGAACATCCCCAAGGATCACCCGGCAAGAGATACACAGGATACCTTCTATATTACGGAAAATATTCTTCTCCGTTCCCAGACTTCCCCCGTTCAGGCACGTGTTATGGAAAACACACAGCCGCCGATCAAGATTATTTCTCCCGGCCGTGTATACCGTTCCGATGCTGTGGACGCAACCCACTCTCCCCTGTTCCACCAGTGCGAAGGTCTTGTAGTGGACAAGGGTATCACCATGGGGGATCTGAAGGGTACGCTGGAAATGTTCGCAAAGACCATGTTCGGAGAAGATACAAAGATCCGTTTCCGTCCTCACCATTTCCCTTTCACCGAACCTTCTGCGGAAGTTGACGTTTCCTGCTTTGCCTGCGGCGGTAAAGGCTGCCGTCTCTGCAAGGGTGAAGGCTGGATCGAAATTCTCGGTGCCGGTATGGTTCATCCCAATGTACTGCGGATGTGCAACATTGACCCGGAAGTTTACAGCGGTTTTGCTTTCGGTCTCGGTGTGGAACGTATTGTTATGCTGAAATACCACATTGACGATATGCGTCATCTGTATGAAAACGACATCCGTTTCCTGCATCAGTTCTGATGACAGTCAGTACCCGGCATTGTATTTCCGATAAAACTTTGAACGATAGAAAGGTATTCAAATATGCAGCTTTCCATGAACTGGCTGGCAGATTTCACTGATGTCAGCGATATTAATATAAAAGATTACTGTGACCGGATGACCATGACCGGTTCCAAAGTAGAAACCTACGAAGTTCTTGCCGAAGATATCACCGGTGTTGTTGTGGGCAAGATCCTCTCCGTTGTCCCCCACGCCAATTCCGACCATCTGGTAATCTGCCAGGTTGAGATCGGTGCTGAATCGCCTGTACAGATCGTTACCGGTGCCAGCAATGTGTTTGCCGGTGCTGTAGTTCCTGTGGCTACCGACGGTTCCAATCTGCCCGGCGGCATCAAGATCAAGAAGGGCAAGCTCCGCGGTGAAGTTTCCTGCGGTATGCTCTGTTCCATCGGTGAGCTGGGTCTGACCACCCACGATATGCCCGGTGCCATCGAAGACGGTATTCTGATTCTGAATGATGTTGGTCTGGCTGATGCGCCCATCGGGGAAGACATCCGCAAGGTTCTGATGCTTTCCGATACTGCTGTGGAATTCGAGATCACTTCCAACCGTCCCGATTGCCTGTCCGTAATCGGTCTGGCAAGAGAAACCGCAGTATCCTTCGGCAAGCCCCTGAACATTCCCGAAGCCCCCAAGCCGGCTGTACGGAATGACGGTGAAACCATTGAAAAGTATCTTTCCGTAGATATCAACAATCCCACACTCTGTACCCGTTACTCTGCGCGTGTTGTTAAAAATGTAAAGATCGCGCCCTCTCCCCTGTGGCTCCGTATGCGTCTGCGCGCTTCCGGTGTTCGTCCGATCAACAACATTGTAGACATCACCAACTATGTTATGCTGGAATACGGTCAGCCGATGCACGCCTTTGACTACAAGTGCCTGGACGGTTCCCATATTATTGTCCGCAATGCCGCTGAAGGAGAAACCTTTGTTTCTCTGGACGATCAGCAGCACACTCTCGATGCTGCTTCCCTGGTTATCGCAGATGAAAAGAAAGCAGTTGCTCTGGCAGGTGTTATGGGCGGTCTGAACAGCGAAATTACCGATGAAACCGTAACGGTTGTATTTGAATCCGCTATGTTCCATCCCGGCAATGTTCGTGTTACCGCCAAGAAGCAGGGTATGCGCACCGAATCCTCCGCACGTTTTGAAAAGGGTCTGGACTGTGAAAACACCATGCCTGCTCTGGATCGTGCCTGCGAACTGGTGGCACTGCTGAATGCCGGTGAAGTGGTTGACGGTACCATTGATGTATATCCCGAAAAGAAGGTACCTTTCACCATGCCTCTGGATGCGGAAAAGATCAACACCTTCCTTGGTGTAAATCTGACCAGAGAATATATGGCCGATGTATTCCATTCCCTGGATTTTGCTGTCAGCGAGGATTTGTGCACCCTGACCGTTCCCACTTACCGTGATGATGTTCGCTGCATGAATGACCTGGCGGAAGAAGTTCTTCGTATTTACGGTTACAATATGATTGCATCCACCCTGTCTGCAGCTGCTACTCCCACTGTAGGCGCACGCACAGAACGCCAGAACTTTGATATGCATCTGCGTGATATGCTGTGCGGTATGGGTCTGGATGAAATCGAAACCTTCTCCTTTATCAGCCCCTCTTATTATCAGAAGATCCGTCTGGCAGAAACCGATGTACGCCGTAAGTCCGTGGTAATCTCCAATCCTCTGGGTGAAGATACTTCCGTTATGCGTACCACCATGCTGCCTTCCATGCTGAAAGTTCTGTCTGACAATACGTCTGTAAAGAACAAGAATGTGGCTCTGTTTGAAATGGGTAAGGTTTATCTGCCTACCAAGGAAGGGGAACTGCCCGAAGAACCCGGACGTCTTTCCATCGGTTTTGTTTCCGAAGCAGACAAGACCGGCAGCGGTTTCTATCGCATGAAGGGTTATCTGGAAGCCATTCTGTACATTGCCGGCATTACCGATGTTGACTACGTTTCCTGCGACAGTGAACCTACCTTCCATCCCGGACGCTGTGCAAAGCTGTATAAGGGTGACAAGGAAATCGCTCTATTCGGTGAAATCCATCCTGCCGTAGCTGAAAACTACAATTTTGTAACCCCTGTATATGTGTGCGAACTGGCAATGAACACCCTGTTTGATGTTCGCCGTCTGATGATGGATTACAAGCCTCTGCCCAAGTACCCTGCTCTGGAACGCGATTTCTCCTTTGTATGTGATGAAGATACTGCTGTCGGCACCATTGCGAAGGAGATCAAGGAATGCGGCGGTAAGGTTGTGGAATCTGCGGAACTGTTTGACATTTACCGCGGTGCACAGATCGGTGAAGGCAAGAAGAGTGTTTCCTATGCAGTTATGCTCCGTGCCGATGACCACACCATGACCGATGAAGAAGCCGATGCTACCGTTACCAAGATTCTGGATAAGCTGGCTGCTGCACACGGTATTACCCTGCGTAAGTAATACACAATAGAATTGAGTTAACGATAAATGGACGGTGGGAAATGGGGGTGACCTGTTTCCCTTCTGTCTTTTGGAATGGAGGTTTATGATGAAAAGTTATCCTATGACCATTGCCGGGCTTCGCAGAGATCTGCCCATTTGTCCTGTGAACGAAAATCTGTCCATTGGCGCATTTGTCATCTTTGGTGATCCGGAACTGACCACTGCGGCAGCGGAGGCTTTGCTGAAAATTGCCCCCGCATACGATTACATCATTACTGCGGAAGCAAAAGGAATTCCGCTTGCCCACGAAATGGCACGTCTTGCCGGAAATCAGAAGTATTTCATCGCCCGCAAAAAGGCAAAAGCCTATATGCAGGGTGTGTTCAAGGTTACGGTTCAGTCCATCACCACAGCCGGTGAACAGGAGCTGTTTCTGGACAAAACCGATGCAGAGCTGATGTGCGGCAAGCGGATTCTGCTGGTAGATGACGTAATTTCCACCGGGGAAAGCCTCCGTGCTGTTGAAGAACTGGTGAAAGCTGCCGGCGGCATTATTGCCGGTAAGATGGCGATTCTCGCCGAAGGGGATGCACAGACCAGAGAGGATATTATCTATCTGGAAAAACTCCCGCTGTTCAATCCGGACGGCACGGTTATGGACGGTTCTCTGTTTTAATTATACGCTGCTTTCATTATTCACTGCGCTAAATTTACGATAAATGGAGGAAACATTATGAATATTATCATTATCGGATGTGGGAAGACCGGTGAAGAACTGGTAGCTTCCCTCCTTGCAGAAAATCACAATATATCCATTATTGATACTCTGCCCTCCGTGATCAATGCCGTACAGGAATCCTATGATGTCATCGGTATCTGCGGCAGCGGTGCTGTTACGGACATCCTTCGTGAAGCCGGTGTGGAAAAAGCGGATCTTGTGATTTCCTGTACGCCCCAGGATGAGCTGAATGTGCTTTCCTGTACCATTGCCAAACGGCTCGGTGCGAAAAACTGCGTGGCACGTGTGCGGAATCCCGATCTCCATGCGCAGATCCAGTTCATGCGTCGTGAATTCGGTATTGACAATATGTTCAATCCGGAATATCATGCGGCTAATGCGATCTCCCGTATCCTTCGGATTCCCAGTGCAATCAAAGTGGACTCTTTTGCCAGCGGACGAATTGATATTGTAGAACTGAAAGTTACGGAAAAAAGTCCTCTGGCAGGGCTTTCCCTGATGCAGTTCCCCTCCAAATTCAAAACAAGAGTGCTCGTCTGTACTGTGCAGTGCGCCGGTTCGGACAGGGTACTTGTACCTTCCGGTGCGTATGTGATCAAACCGGGGGATATATTGAATCTGACAGCGACCCACGGGGATATCCACCGCTTCTTCCGGGAAATCGGTGAGCTTTCGGAACCCATCCGGGATGTTATGCTCATCGGCGGCAGCAGGATCGCCTACTATCTGACAAAGATGCTGACGGACAGCGGTATGCGTGTCAAGATCATTGAATCGGATGAAAACCGCTGTCTTGAACTGGCGCGGGAACTGCCCAAAGCGCAGATCATCCACGGTGACGGTTCGGATCATGAACTGCTGGTGGAAGAAGGGATCCGTAATATGGATGCCTGCATTCCCCTTACCGGTATGGATGAAAGCAATATGATCCTTTCCCTGTATGCCCTCAGTGAAGGGGTACAGAAAGTGATTCCGAAGATCAACAAGAAGACCCTTCTGGGGATGGCAGGCGGTATTCAGCTGAACAGCGGTATTTCCCCCAACCAGCTGATGGCCAATGTGATCATCTCCTACGCCCGTGCGCTCGGTCAGTCCGGCAACTCCGCCATCCGTACTCTGTACAAGCTGATTGACGGTCAGGTGGAAGCCATGGAGTTTGTGGCAACCGACAAAGCTGAAGTAATCGGCACACCTCTCTGCGATCTGAAACTCAAAAAGAATCTGCTGATCGCCGGTATTGTCAGAGGCAGTCACATTATTTATCCCGGCGCCAATGACGTGATCTGTCCGGGGGACATCGTAATTGTAGTGACGACCAATCTGTACATTTCCTCTCTTGACGGTATTCTGGAGGAATGATGGTATGAGCATACGGTATATATTTTATCTTTGCAGCCGGATTTTCTTCGTTCTGGCCATTCTGATGGTTCTGCCCATTCTGGTTTCGCTGATCTATAACGACGGCTGTGTGACGGCATTTCTGATTCCGGCGCTGGTTCTGGTGGCGCTCGGTCTGCTCGGCGGATTCAAAAAACCTGCCAAAGGCACCCTTTTTGCCAAGGAAGGGTTTGCGGTTGTTACAATTATCTGGATCGTTTTTGCCGTATTCGGTGCGATGCCCTTTATGATCAGCGGCACCATTCCCCGGTTTGCGGATGCGTTTTTTGAGACGGTTTCCGGCTTTACTACCACAGGTTCCACCATTCTTTCCGAAGTGGAGACCCTGCCGAACAGTATTCAGTTCTGGCGTCATTTCATTGTATGGATCGGCGGCATGGGAGTTCTGGCTTTTGCGCTGGCGATTCTTCCCATTGAATCCGATAAGAATAAAAAGAGGAGTCAGTCCGTAGGATCCGATGTATATATCATCCGCGCGGAAAGCCCCGGACCCATGTTCGGCAAACTGGTACCCAAACTGCGGTTCAATGTGCAGATCCTGTATCTGATCTATGCGGTAATGACATTAGCGGAAATCATTCTTCTGCTGCTCGGCGGAATGGATCTGTTTGACTCGGTTTGTCATTCCTTCGCTTCGGCAGGTACCGGCGGTTTCTCCACAAAGAATGCCAGCATCGGTGCGTATGACAGTGCGTATATTGAAACGGTCATAGGTGTATTCATCCTGATGTTCGGTATCAACTTCAATATTTTCTATTTCCTTTTGACCAAAAACATTCTCGGTATTCTGAAAAGTGACGAGCTGCGGTGGTATCTGATTATTGTTGCATCCGCCGTTCTGCTGATCACGCTGGATATCCGATCACTCTACGGCGATTTCTTCCTTTCTCTGCGGTATGCGTTCTTCCAGGTCGCTTCGATCATAACAACATCAGGTTTTGCCACCACGGACTTCGATCTATGGTCGTCCTTCTCCAAGGGAATACTGGTGCTGCTGATGTTCTGCGGCGGATGTGCTTCTTCCACTGCGGGTGGGCTTAAGGTTTCCCGTCTGATCATTATGGTCAAGACTGCCCTGAAGGAAATCCGGTATTATCTCAATCCGAGAGAAGTACGTGCCATCCGCTGTGACGGGAATCATGTACCCCAGTCCGTTGTAACCGGGGTGTCTGCGTATTTTGTGGTATATATGCTGATATTCGCCGTTTCCGTATTGCTGATCACTTTGGCGGAATCCGGTCAATCTCTGGAAACCTGCTTCACGGCGGTTGCCACCTGTTTCAACAATGTGGGGCCCGGTCTTGATGCGGTCGGTCCTACCCGGAATTTCGGATTTTTGTCCGATGTATCCAAATATCTTTTGTCCATCAATATGCTGCTGGGTCGTCTGGAGTTGTTCCCGATTCTGGCTTTGTTCAGCAAGACGGCATGGAAGCATTGAGTAGAACTATTCTGCATTTGAAATCATAAGAATCCCTCTCCCTCCTGAGAATCTATCTTAGATGAATTCTCGGGAGGTTTTTTCATAACCGAATGGGAATACTGCACGGTATTTCAGCAAATTGGATATATCCTTTCTGAGGTATCTTTCCGTAAAACAAATTTGAGCATTGTTTTTTCGAAAAATACCAATAAAATGTAAGACAGGACTTGCAAAACATAAAAAAGTATGGTATCCTTACATTTAACCGGAGACATAGAATGACAAATGAGATACCCCGGAAAAGTGAAAGGAGATCACCCATGAAAAAGATAACCATTATGCTTTTTGCAGCGCTGCTTTTCAGTTGTTTTATGCTGGTTGGCTGTGAACCCGCCGAATCGGTCCCCCCCGAAGAAACCGCTGCCCAAACCGAGAGCGAATCCGAAACTGAAGCCGTAACTGAAACCGAGCCGGAAACGGAACCCATTGTTATCGGTGACATCAACCTGGCGGAACTTTATCCCGTATCTCAGACCGAATCGGTCGTTGAAGTAACGTATCAAGAGACCTCCTATGCTAAAAGAAAGGTCCCGGTCCCCTATCTGGATATTGTTTCCACAGAAAGCAATCTGGCTTATGGCTACTACAACAAGAATTATTTTGTAGGCAGCAATATTTTCGTTGTATGTAAACTAAGTGGATATAAACTTTTAGCGGCTGATCTCACCGAAAAAGTTGTTTATGATTTAGGAATAAGCTGTTCTCATTTCAGCAGCTATCTGGTTCATGACGAACTGATCTACTATGTTGGTTCCGATAATCATACTCTGAGTGTTTTCGATCTTCGCACCGGTGTCAATGAAGTAGTATATGTCTTCGATCATCTCATCGACGGATTTATTGAAACTACTCTGGACGGAAGATATATCAGCATGACCACATATGCCAGCCCGGATGCGGACGGTAAATACCGCGCGACCATTTTTGATATGGAAAAGCGTGAGATCATCGACATATTTGACTACATTTTTGAGGAAGAGGATCCCGTTGCAAATCACCACATGCTCAATCCCGTCGATCATACCCAGCTGTTCTTTGCGCATGATAAAAGTATCCACAGAAATCTGGACAGAATGTGGCTCTATGAAATCGGCAAAGAACCTTACTGCATTGTTGATCAGGAAACCACAGTGGATGAAAACGGAAATACGATCGTTTTAGACCAGCTGACCCATGAATGCTGGAGTTATGACGGCAAGGGACTTTGGTTTGTGAATTATCCTTTGCCGGAGGATGCACCCTATGGTATCTGTTACATTGACCTGACTTCTTCCGACAGAACCGTACAGGAAAAATTCACCTCCTATCCCTATTGGCACACCAGCTGTTCCCCCGACGGCAAATCTGTGACCGGGGATACCGTCTGGGGTAATAAAAACGTAATTCTGATCAATCTGGAAACCGGTGAGGAAAAACCGGTAGTTCAGAACATACAGATCGCTTCCGGGGGCCTGGATCCCCATCCCGGTTTCAGCCGTAACTCCGAAATGCTTATGTTTGAACACCTTAATAAAGATACCAACCTGTGCGCTATCGGCATCATCAGAATTGCCGATGTGGAATGGGCGGAAGAATAATTCTCCCAAGTTGATCTTTTAAGCGATATCAGGAGGTTCGTTATGAGAAAACTGATTGTAAACGGTCAGGAAATCACGTCTGTTCGGATTTCCTGCGGCGAGAGTGAAGCGGAACAGTACGCCGCCGCTGAGCTTGGTCGGTATTTTGAAAAATTCGGTATTTCCGCGGATGGTATGTATCCGGTTCAGATTTACCTGGATACACAACTGAAACCCGATGCCTGCCGCATTTCCCTGCCTGAAGAAGGCGGTATTTCCATTGCCGGCGGAAACGGACGCGGTGCAATTTACGGTGTCTATGAGTTTCTGGAACGCTATGCCGGCTGCCGCTTTTTCCTGCCGGATCTGGAAACTTACGGCGACGGCGATATCGTTGTGGACAAGGAATGGGCGCACACACCTGTTTTCGAAAGCCGGCAGTCTGACTGGGTATGCGGTGATGATCTTGTCTGGAGTGTCAAAAACAGGATCAACAACCGGTATTTCCCCAATCATACGCTTTTCCCCGAAAAATACGGCGGCGGTCAGAAAATCTGGGGATTTGTGCATACCCTGGCTGAGCTTACGGAGACGCCGGCAGATGTACAGCCCTGTCTCAGTGATCCGGAGAATCTGGACAAAACGATCCGTAAAGTACGGAATATTCTGAAAGAAGCGCCGGATACCACAGTCGTTGCCGTTTCACAGAATGACAATCAGAGATACTGTACCTGCGAGAAGTGCAATGCGGTCTTTGCGGAAGAAGGCAGTCAGTCCGGTATTCTGCTGCGGTTTGTCAATGCGGTAGCGGACAGTGTACGGGATGATTACCCCGATGTGGTTATTGAAACGCTGGCATATCACTACACAACCGATCCGCCGAAGATCACAAAACCCAGAGAAAATGTATGCATCCGGCTCTGCTCCGTATATCTCTGCCCTTCCCATTCCCTTCTGGATGATACCTGTATCAGCAACCGGGATTTCCGGAATCAGATTCTGTGGTGGAACGAAATCTGTGATCGTCTGTATCTCTGGGATTATACGACGAATTTTTTCCACTATATTCCCACTCTTCCCAATTTCTACACCCTGCGCGATACCATGCGGTTTTATGCGGAGCATGGGGTAAAGGGAATCTATCCGGAAGGCAATTATACCTCCCCCGCTTCCGGTGAATTCGGCGAGCTGCGCTGTTATCTGCTGGCAAGGCTGATGTGGGATCCTATGATGGCGGAGCAGGAATATCTGCGGCATATGGATGAATTCATGGCGGCTTACTACGGTGAAGGCTGGCGGTTTATCCGCTGTTATCTCGATTTTGTCACCCAGGAAAGCCGGCGTTATCACACCTACTGGTGGACTTCCGAAACCTGGCTGTTCCACAAGGATTGCTATATCCCTATGGAAGAAACGCTCGATGGGTTGTGGGACAAGGCGGAGGAACTTGCCGGTGACCGGATCGATGCGGTCAAGCGTTCCCGGATGCAGTGGCGGTATATCAAGCTGATGATGCATCCTGATGCGGATGTGGGACGTGCTTTTCTGGAAGATGCCAAGATGTACGGTATACACTTCAAGGAATCCGTTGACTTCCCTCCCGATGATGCGGATCTCTCCCAGACTCCCGATATGTGGACAGTGAAAAAAGCATAAAAACAGACCGGGTTATCCGTTATGGACGACCCGGTCTTACTTTTTCTGTTTTCGGCTTACTGCTCGGTGGGTGTATTGCTTACGGAATCACTGTCATCTTTGAGAGGAGCTTTGTCACCGGATTCAGCCTTTGCTCTTTCTTCCTCACGGCGTTTTTCTTCTTCTGCCATACGACGTGCGTGAGCTTCGTTTTCTTCACGACTCTTGCGGCGTTTTTCCGCTACCATGGCTTCCAGATCCTCAATGGTTACACCGGGTTCGGACATGGCGCGTACAAACTGTTCTTCTTCCATGATCTCATTCTTCATGAGATATTCCGCAATGAAATGCAGACGCTCGCTGTGTTCCTTAAGGATGCTTTCTGCCTGATCATAGGCGTAGGCGATGATGCGCTTGATTTCACCGTCGATGATGGATGCGGTTTCTTCGGAATAGTTTCTGGTCTGGTTGAAATCTCTGCCCAGGAATACTTCATCACTGGAAGATTCACTGCCGTACAGGATCGGACCGAGTTTATCGGACATACCGTACTTGGTAACCATCTGACGGGCAATATTGGTGGCGCGCTGGATATCGTTGGATGCGCCGGTGGAGATATCCCCCAGAATCAGCTGTTCCGCTACACGTCCGCCCAGCAGCGTAATAATTTCATCCTGCATTGCAGTACGGGACATATAGGAACGGTCTTCTTTCGGGAAGGACAGGGTGTATCCGCCTGCTCTGCCGCTGGGGATGATGGAGATCTGGTGGACCGGTTCGTCCTTCTGTCTTACCCAGGTTGTAACGGCATGACCGGCTTCGTGGTATGCGGTCAGGCGTTTTTCCGCTTCGGAGATCACCTTGGACTTTTTGGCAGGTCCTACGATAACCTTGATCATCGCTTCTTCCAGATCGTTCATGCCGATCAGGTGCTTGCCCTTCCGTGCAGCCAGCAGTGCGGCTTCGTTCAGCAGGTTGGCAAGTTCCGCACCGGTAAAGCCCACGGTGGTTTTGGCGATAACGCTCAGATCCACATCTTCTTCAAAGGGTTTATTCTTGGCGTGTACCTTGAGGATGTCTTCTCTTCCCTTTACATCGGGAGCATTCATGGTGATCTGGCGGTCAAATCTGCCGGGACGGAGAAGTGCCGGGTCAAGGATGTCGGGACGGTTGGTTGCTGCCATAACAATTACGCCTTCGCTGGAACCGAAACCATCCATTTCCACCAGAATCTGGTTCAGGGTCTGTTCTCTTTCGTCATGTCCGCCGCCGAGACCTGCACCTCTGTGACGGCCTACAGCGTCGATTTCGTCGATGAAAATGATCGCTGCCGGATTCTTCTTTGCGGTATCGAACAGGTCACGCACTCTGGATGCACCGACACCTACGTACATTTCCACAAAATCAGAACCGGAAATGGAGTAGAACGGAACACCGGCTTCCCCTGCTACGGCTTTGGCGATCAGTGTCTTACCGGTACCGGGAGGGCCCACCAGAAGTACACCGTGGGGAATCTTGGCGCCGAGTTTTGTGAAGTAGGCGGGGTTGCGGAGGAATTCAACGATCTCTTCCAGTTCCGCTTTTTCTTCATCTGCGCCGGCGACGTCTTTGAAGTATACTTTCGCTTTATCGGCTGTAACCAGCTTTGCTTTTGCTCTGCCGACAGAATTGATCTTGGAACCCTTTCCGCCGGTTGCCTGGTTGACAACAAAGATCCACATTACCACAAACAGGATAATTACGATCACATAGGGAAGCAGGGATACCCACCACGGAATTTCATACGGCGGGGGATAATCGTATGCTTCAATGATTCCTGCGGCGTGCTGGGCGTCGATCAACTCTCCCAGATGCTCACGGAACATGGTAACGTCCCGTAATTTATAGTACAGCGTGGCTTCGCCTTCCGTACCGTCCTGGGCGGTAACACGTACCAGCATGGTCAGGTTGTTGTCTTCATCGACTTCAAATTTGCGTACCTGCTCATTCTGGAACAATTCCACCACCTGGCTGTACACCAGAGATTCCTGGGGTATCTTGTACCACAGGGAAGCCGTTGCCACGATCAGGATCCCGATCAGGACAATATAGAAAATTGCTATTTTGAAGCTGCTCTTCATTACTTTTTCATTACCTCCTAAGGTCGGTTACTTTGCATATACTTCGGGCTTTAAAATACCCACATACGGGAGCGCTCTGTACTGTTCCGCATAGTCCAGCCCGTATCCAACCACGAATTCATCCGGAATTTCCATACCGCAGTAGTCGGGTACAAAGTCTACTTCTCTGCGGGAAGGTTTATCCAGCAATGTACAGGTTTTGACAGAACGTGCGCCGCCGAGACGAAGATATTCGGTCAGGTAGGACAGGGTCTTGCCGCTGTCGATAATGTCCTCAACCACAACGATATCCAGTTCGGAAAGGTCGGTACGGTGCAGGTCGAGAATGATCTTGATACGTCCGCTGCTCTCGGTGCCGCTTCCGTAAGAAGATACTTTCATGAAATCAATCTCCACGGGAATGGTGATTTTCTTCATCAGGTCGCCCATGAAAACAACGCTTCCCTTCAGGATGCACAGAAGCAAAAGTTTCCCCTCGGAATCCTTATAATCGTTGTCGATCTTTGCAGCGATATCCGTTACCAGGCGGTCGATCTCATCCTCTGTAATCAGAACTCTGTCAATATCACGATCCAAAACTGTAGTCTTATTCATTCTGTCTCCTCCATGACGTTTGTATCAAAACGTTTTTTTGCTGTTCTTTTATAGTATAAACAGATTCTTTATAAACAATCTGTTTTGCTGTACAGAAATACGGTCAGATCATCGGAATCCGTTCCGGCTGTTTCTTCCCGTACGGGAAATCCGGGAAGCCAGACGATTCCTTCTTCATCCGTCAGAACCGGCAGGCAATTCCGCAGCTTTTCCGGCAGATGTTTTTCCGACAGGAGCTTCTTGACTTTCCGTGTCATACCGCCGTACCGTATAGTATCTCCCGGCAAACGGTATCTGACACTCATTACCCCTTTTATTTTAGCAAAATTGATAGTTTGTTGTATTGATAATTTGTAAATATTTTCAAATGCAGATGTTGCTTTTTGCTGATTTTTACGTGAAAGGACCATCACATAACATTCATTCTCAAAAATGCCCTCTCCATCCGGAAAAAATACGGGTACCGCAGCCTTTTCAACGGGATGTTTTTCTTCCTCTGTGAAAAAGCCGATCCGCCCGTTTTCCAGTCGAAATTCCACTTTGTCCGGCAAATGAAGAATATACCGGCTGCCCTCGCCTGTGATACAGCGGAGGATATCGGCAATATGTTTTCGGGACAGGGTCCCGTCACATTCCGGATCACGCGCACCATGGTACATTTTCCGCAGTACACGGCTCTGCAGGACAAAGGGTAAATCCCGTACGGTCTCTCTGGAAAGCGTGGATGCACCCTCCAGGATCTCTTCGGCATTCCTTTCCAGATACAAATCATCGTCCCGGAGAAGCTCACTGGAACGGAACACAGCCTGCGCCGGATGGGGTTGGATATGTTTCAGTCGCGGAACGATCTCATGACGGATATAGTTCCTGGTGTATCCGGTATCGGCGTTGGTTTGGTCTTCCGTGTAGGGGATATTCTCTCTTTTGCAGCAGTCACGGATCTCCTCTCCCGTAAACGGCAGCATGGGACGGATGAAGCGTTTTTCACGGATGGGCGGAATGCCGCAGAGTCCGTGAAGTCCGCTGCCTCTGCACAGGTGGAAAAGCACCGTTTCCAGGTTGTCGTCGGCATTGTGTGCTGTGGCAATGGGAAGATCGGGATTCTGCAGGTTTTCTGCGGTTTCTCTGAAATACCGGTACCGTACCTGACGGGCGGCTTCTTCCACACCGATTCCCTTTTCTTCCGCCAATCGGGGGACATCCTCTCTGCAGGAATAAAAGGGAATCCCCAGTTCCGCTGCTCTGTTCCTGCAAAAGTCTTCGTCCCTGTCCGCCGCTTCTCCCCGGATTCCATGGTGGATATGGACAGCGTACAGCCGAGCCGCATTTTCATCGCAGTATTTTTTCAGAAAAAAAAGCAGGAGGGAGGAATCTGCGCCGCCGGAAAAACCGACCAGGACACCGCCGGCTTTCCGGATCAGGTTATCCATTCCCTGTTCTGTCATATACAGGCAGAATGCAGAGTACATCACCCCACTCCTTTCTTTTTGGTTTAACACTGTTTATGTATCGTATACCCCCACAGCATAACTTCCGGCACAGGCAAAAATCACATACACCATCAGACCTGCCAGTACGTGGGTCGTCTGTTCTGGAACGGTCAGGTAGAAGGCAGGATCCATGCTGCAGGTCATCTGTGCGGTGCGGACAAATATCCACAGAACCGTTCCGGTCAGGGTGGTCAGAATACATTTCGTCAGAATCAGGAAGATATGCTGGTATTGTTGTTTCGTCATAGTTTTGTACCTCGTTTTTTCTCCAGTATACCATATACACCATCTGAAATGCAACGGTAATTTCCGGCAGGGCACAAAAGGGGTTTTATTATTATACCTTATTTTTCCATCAAATGCAATAGATTGGCGGTAAAATCGGAGGGATTGCTTTGTTTTCCTTCAAATATTTTTATTCAAAAGCCGTTTTGCCGTTTTTCCTTTGCAAAATTGTTAAAAGTCATTGACAAATTCGGGAATAATCCTGAATTCCTCTTGTATTTTCGGAAGAAAAGATTATAATATAATCAGGTAATTTTGTTTTCATACATTGCTCGCAATGGATACATATAAACAGGGGTAAATATGAAGCGATTTTTTAGTGATCTGTTTGGCAAGTTCCAACACAAAACCACTGAGCCGGAATCCTATATTCCCGATCTGGATGATGGGGATGAGCTGGATTTCACGGTTGCCGATGAAGGCTTTGAAGATGACAATACGTTTATCAATTCTCTGGAGATGCTCAGTGAGGAGGATGTTCCCTTATCCCCCGGTGCCTCCGCCAAAAAGAAATCTCCCATGGATATTGTACGCACCTGTGTGTTCTATATTTCCGCCGCTGTATTTGTTGTCAGCTGTATTCTGCTTCTGAAAAATGTGATAGACCAGTATCGCGGTGATGCGATCTACAGCGAACTGCAGGATATGTTTCTGGGGGACGGTTTTGATATGACCCTTTCCGACAGTCGCGAGGATGGGGATGCCCTTCTGTTGTCCAAGGATCACGGCAGCAGCGGACTTTCCACCATGACCGATGCCGTCAGCAAGCTCGCCTCCGGAGAGAGCATCGAAATCCCCGTACAGGACAATTATAACGAGGATCTGGCGAAAATGCGTGCGCGTCTGCAGTCACTGGCAACCATCAACGAAGATATTTACGGATGGATCCATGTGGACGGCACCAACATTGACTATCCGCTGGTACAGGGCGATGACAATGATTTCTATCTTGACCATGCTTTTACCGGCGACCCGCTTGTTATCGGTTCCATTTTTGTGGATTACCGGAACGATGATATGATCATGCGGAATTACAATACGGTTTTCTACGGACACAATATCACATCCGGCAAGATGTTCCATGATGTGGAGAATTTCTTCAAGGATGAGTATTTCTACAACAAGCTGATCTATGTATATACCCTTGACGGGATCTACATTTATGAACCTTTTGCCATTTACCAGTCCCGGTATGACAACAATTATTTCAAGACCGGGTTCACTTCCTTTGATGATTTTCTGGAATTTACGGAAAAGGTCAAGGGAGATGCCACAAAGCTCAAGGATCTGGAATTTGCGGAAACTGACCGTATGATCACCCTTTCCACTTGTACAAACGGTGCGGCTACCGACCGGTATGCCCTGCACGCCAAGCTGGTTGATTACATTATTGACTGATTTTCGGGAGACGGTATGAATCTGCTGCATCACCTCTGCTGTCCTTTATGCGGCGGCAGTTTTACAAGAAACAACAATGTACTATCCTGTCCTTCCGGTCATCATTTTGACATGGCGAAGGAAGGGTATGTGAATCTGCTTCCTCCCGGGAAAGGCAAAAATGCCCGGACCGGTGACGAAAAAGATATGATCCGGGCGAGACGGGACTTTCTTGCTCTGGGTCTGTATTCTCCGATTTCCGATGGAATTGCCGGTCTGCTTGGGAAATATCTGTCGGACTTTCCGGAAATCCTCTTATGCGACAGCGGATGCGGCGAGGGATACCACACACTGCGGATCACGGAATCACTGATGCATCAGGTTCCGGGGAAGGTTCTCTCCGTGGGTTTTGATGCATCCAAATATGCTGCAGCCTGTGCTATGAAGGCTTCCGCACGTGCCGGATTTACGGGAGATGCGGGTATCGGCAGTGACGGGAAGGGGCTGGCGTATTTTATACCGGCGAATATCTTTTCCCTCCCTCTGTCCGACCACTGTGCTTCTGCCGTAATCAGTATGTTCGCCCCTGTTGCGGTGCAGGAAAACATCCGGGTTCTACGTTCCGGCGGGGTTCTGGTTACAGCTTCCTCCGGGGTGGATCATCTCAGAGAAATGCGGAATCTGTTATATACGGATGTACATATTTCCGACGGTGCCGTGCCGGAATACGAAGGTTTTGTGCTGGCGGAAGAAAAGAAGGTGTATTACACCATTCATCTGCCCGACAAAACGGCTGTTGCCGATCTGTTCACCATGACGCCCTTTTACTACAAAACCAATGATGCCGGCAGAGAACGGCTCTACGCTGCGGATTCCCTGACGGTAACGGTAGATACGGATCTACGGGTCTACCGCCTTAAATAAGATACTGCAAAACCTTTTATTTCTAAAATTTGTCATAACAGAGGTATGAAATGAAATTTTCCGTGATCATTCCCATGTACAATGAATCCTCCATCATTGATGATACCCTGCGCACCCTGACTTCTTATCTGGAAGAATTCTGCCGCACACACAGCCATTCCTATCTTCTCCTTTTCTCCGATGACGGTTCTGCGGACGACTGCAGTCTGCGCGTCACCTCCGCCGTACCTTCCCTGCAGCTGGCAAACGGTGAAGTACGGGTTGTGAAGGCGGACAGAAACTATGGCAAGGGTCATGCTGTAACACTCGGCATGGCTAATGCGGAAGGGGATTTTGCTCTGTATACCGACTGCGATCTGGCATACGGTACAGAGGTTATCGGTCAGGCAATTTTGAAGATGATCGAGAATCCGTCGGATATTCTCATCGGTTCCCGGAACATGGCGGGTGACGGCTACGAAGGATATACATTCCTGCGTAAGCTGGCTTCCAAGACATACATCAAGGTACTGGCATTTATCGCAGGGTTCAAATTGTCCGATTCCCAGTGCGGTTTCAAGGTTTTCCGCCGTGAAGTGGGACAGGCATTGTTTGCAGCCAACGGTACCAACGGATGGGCTTTTGACATCGAGATCATCCTGCGTGCCGACCATGCAAAGTATTCCATTCAGGAAATGCCCGTGAAAATCATCAACCACAGAGAATCGAAGATCCATCTGATCAAGGACAGCACACGAATGGTAAAAGATGTTCTGCAGATCCGCAAGCGTCTGAAAAAGGAATGGAAAAGTAAATAACCGGTAAAATTGATGGGGAGAAAGAAACCTTTTGCAAAATAGTTTCTTTCTCCCCAAAGATTTATTCATCAATACAAATATTAACACTAACCATTTCTGCATCCCTTCCTAAAAATCCCCCTATTCAAAGTTTTTTGAAAAGAGGGAGGGTGTGCAGCTGAGAATCGCTTCGCAAATCTCAAGAGGGAGAAAAGCTTTTTCGCCAAAAGTTTTTCTCCCTCCCCTGCTAAACTATCCCCTTGTACAGAATACTATTTACTTATGCGTAAAAATCATGTTCGCCTATGGTCAGACGGTAGGGACGGTTTTTGGGTACCCATGCGCTGACTGCTTTTTCCGGATTCAGGAAATACAGAAGATTGCCGTGTACTTTGGCGCCGTCCAGACAGAGTTTGGCTGCGATGATGGAATCTTCTCCGGGTTCATTGTAAATGGTGCCGTTTTTGGTGGGGGTGAACTGTACGCCGTGGGCATCGTCAAAGATTACATCGTAGATTGCGTCGGGAAATTCTTCGGATTTCACCCGGTTCAGCACCACTTCTCCGACTGCTACTTTTCCGAGGAAGGGTTCACCCTGGGCTTCTGCGTGGATAATCCGCGCCAGCCAGAGGACATCTTCTTCATCGTAAGTATTTTCTCCCGCATCAATACCGCCGGTTTGTCTGGTCAGATACGCTGTTCCTTCCGCCGCACTCCAGAAATGGTTGAAACCAAAGCACGGCTGACTGCGGTAAGGGGAACCATCATAATACCGTTTTCCGTATAGGTTCCCGCCGGACACCAGAGGTAGCGGTCGTTGGCAATGATATAATTGCCGTTTTCCCATATTGTCATGTACAGATGATCGGTGACAACCGTTACCTTTCTTTCAGCTTCATCCCAGCTTACCACCGCGTTGTCCATAGCCGATGCAAATTCGCGGACGGATACATAGGCATACCCTCCGTTTTTCTCTATGATTCCTTCATAGTCCCATCCGTCTGCAATTATCTTTATAGCCTGCGCCTGCGTCGGAATGGCTATGGATATACACAGCAGTGATGCTATCAGTATGTTTTTTATCAGTATTCGATATTTTTTCATATGACCTCCGATAATGTTTTCTTTTCTCTTCTGTACTGATACAGTATACCATAGTTTTTCCACAAATGGAACCGGTAATATCTTCCCCTCCCCTTTTTGGAATATTTCCCCGGTTATTTCCGGCTGTTTTTTCCGGAATTCCCATGCTATTCCTGCGAAATTTATATTTTTTTACAATATCGGATTGATTTACCGAGCGTTTTATACTATAATGTTATTATCCCTATATATAAAATTTAAATCCTTATCGGAGTGAATCATATATGAAAGTACACGACAAGAGAAAAATTCGTTTTGCTGCTTTTGCGGCGGCTCTTTCCCTCCTGTCCTCTACCGGATGCAGTCTTTTTGTCAACAATGATATTTCGGATATGCTCTTCGGCAATTCCAGGGAAACCGAAGAAATCATCGAAACCAGTCCCCCGGAAACCACAACCCCTTTTACACCTTATACACCGGAAGAAGATTATGCCGCACTGGGACGCAGTTATCTGAAGTCCCTTCCGTCCCTTACCTTCAACAGCACCTCATTCTTCATTACAACCCCCGACCGTTCCTATATTTCTCCGGATGTTCTGACCACCACCATGTCCCAGAAAGCATATGAACGGAATCAGGAACTGGAGGAACTGTACGATATCACCCTCTTTACCTCCATTGCCAATGCGGATACGATCTACGAAGAATGCAAAGCTGCCAATTCCTCCGGCACGTATTACACGGATTTCATGATGCTGCCCTTATATATGCTCGGTTCTTTCCGTGCGGCAGGCATTCTTGAAAATCTCCGTTCCCTTCCCTATCTGGATATGTCTGCACCGTATTTCTATGCCGAATCCGCGGAAATGTGTTCTGCCGGATATGATACATGGGGTATCGCCGGTCATGCCTCCACCTCCCCGGCGGATTTTTCTGCAGTTTATTTCAATAAAGAACTGGTTGCGGAAATGCAGATGGAAACGCCCTATGCCAAGGTGCTTGACGGCAGCTGGACCTGGGATGAATATTTCGCCTACACCGCCGCTCTGCAGCAGTACAACGATCTGAACGGCACTTCCTATTATTCCAGCACCACACAGTATGCTGCCGGTCGTCTGCCGGATCTGATTTACGTATCTCTCGGCAATTCCTTTGTTCAATCGGGAGAAATGCTTATTCCCGTCATTGATTTCACGGAAGAGACCGTTGCCGGGGCTCTTGATGTCAGCAACAGAATTTTCAAGGATCCTCTTGCCATCACCAGCGACACAGCCAATGCCTCTGCTGTATTCAGCGAAGGACGTTCTCTGTTCTTCATTGATCATGTGTACGTTGCGGACTGGCTTGCCAATGCGGAAGCTAACTGGGGTGTACTTCCCCTTCCCAAAGCATCTGCGGAAGACGATTACCGTACCCTGGTTTCCAACACCTCTCTGGTATTTACGGTTCCTGCCGGTACTGTGAACAACGAGATGGTTTCCGTCATTCTCTCCGCTATCAATGCGCTTTCCTATCATCAGCTGTATGATGAATATGTCAACCACGCGATGATCTATACTTTACGGGATAACAGTTCCGTGAATATGCTCGATATTATTTTCGACACACCTGCCTTTGATTTCTCCCTCTCCGTGGGCAATGCGTATCCCAACATCGCACGGGGTACATATGCTTTGATCAGAGATGTTTTCAAAGCAGGTGAGATTCCCGACAAGTTTGAAGATACTGTCAGCAACGCCAATATGATTCTGGCAGAACACTTCCCCCTCGGATAAGGTGATAACCATGCAAAAAATCCTGTCGGTTGCCGGACCTACGGCTTCCGGTAAAACGGGGCTTTCCATTGCCCTTGCCAAAAAGTGGAACGGTGAGGTGGTTTCCTGTGATTCCATGCAGATTTACAAGGGTATGGCAATCGGAACCGCTGCACCGACCGCCGAAGAAATGGACGGCATTCCCCATCATCTGATCGGGATATGTTCTCCGGACGATACATTTTCTGCGGCAGAATGGACGGCGCTTGCCAGACAGTGCATTGATGCTATTTCCGCACGCGGGAAACTGCCGATTCTGTGCGGCGGAACCGGACTGTATCTGGATTCCCTGACGAAGATCTCTCAGTTCAGTGAAAACACGGGGGATTCTTCTGTACGGGAAGAATTGCAGCAGATTGCGGAAGTACAGGGAGCTGAGGTACTGCACAAAATGCTTTCCGAAATCGACCCGGAAGCAGCGGAAGCGATCCATCCCAACAATGTGAAACGGGTCATCCGCGCCATTGAAATTTACCGTGTCACGGGCATGACGAAAACCGAAACGGACAAACTGCAGACCGCCGGAAACTCGCTTTACCGGGAATTCCGTCTGATCCTGACCTATCAGAACCGGGATGTTTTATATGAACGGATTGACCGGCGCGTTGGACTTATGCTGGATGCGGGGCTTTTGGAAGAAGCAAAGGCACTTTATGATTCCTGCAGTCAGACAGGTACAGCCAGACAGGCAATCGGGTACAAGGAACTGCTTCCGTATTTCCAAGGACTCTGTTCCCTGGAAGAAGCTGCGGATCAGATACGCCAGTCCAGCAGACGGTATGCGAAACGGCAGATCACCTGGTTCAAGCGCGGAAGCGGTTATCCGCTTGTTATGGATAATGCTGATGGTTCTATGCGGTCTCTTTCAGAGCTGCTGGATGAAATTGAACAGGCTGCAAAAGAAGCCGATTTTTGAATTGATAGTATTAGTTTGATGTAAATAAAAGGACTATCGCACAACGGGGGCTGTGCATTTAGCGCGGGAAGGAGAACTTTTTCCCAAAAAAAGTTCTCCTTCCTCCACAAACGCTATTTGCAGCAACCCCTTCTTTGTATTCATAATGAGAAAAATGTTGCTCATTATGGATAAGTGTAAATTATCAGTAGGATTACACAATGATTTTCTCACAGTCTAAATAAACTCCTGAAACTTGATTTATTCATTTATTGAAATCGATTGACAATGTACGAAAAATATGTTATGGTTTGTCTGCGATGACAAAATGGTTGCTCTGATCGAAAAAATTGAGGGAAATCAGATTTATCTTTCCCAAGAAGCCAATAACACAGGGGACGGCGTTAATTATGCATTCCGATACCTTCAATAACAATGATAGGGCTGAGAACACCTCATTGCTCTACTGCCGCGTAATCAATGTCGGCGGATGCTCATGGGAAGGTGCGTCGAGATTTGTTAAAATCCACGGTTGTTACTTCAGGAACTGCGGAAGCATTGCAATCGGAAATGTCCGCGGAAGAAGCGATTATTTAAACACGCTCGGTACGGGTCAACATATCATTACGGACAACTATTTTGAAAACGACAACTGCTACGGTGCTGCGATGATCCAAATCGCTTCCGCAGCCTCGCAGGTTATCGTTAGCAACAATAATTTCACCAATTTCAATGCGAATGCTATCTGGCTCATAGGGGAATGCGGTCCCGTCGATACGCCATGTGAAAACCTGATTGTTCGCGGCAACATTATAGACATGACGGCGGCTGTGGCGGCAAGCAAACCGAGATTCGCTGTAAAAATCACCGCGCATTTTGCTGCGGTTTCGGATAACCAGATCTACGTAAGAGGACAGAGAGATGAAAAGTTCAAAGGTATCATCATCAGCGACGATGCGGCGAGAATTTCCGTACACGATAACACCATCGCGGGTGCTGGTGTCGGTATCCAATCTGAAAATGCAGTCGGGAAAGTCGGTTTGGTATCTGGGGAAACTACTTTCTTCGCGATGACCGGACCGGCAGTGAAGCCCATGCTGCTGCGTCGTCTTTCCGATCTGTATCGCGGTTGGCATCTTGTTTGGGATGATGGATCAGAATCCGAGATCGAATACTTTGACCCTGTGTCGACAGAATTCAAACTCACACAGCCGAAAACACTCACCGAAGGCGACAGTTTCCGCATTTATCATCCGAGCGGTGTTCCGTGGTCGATTCATCACAACATCATCGATAACTGTGCGGTATCGTTAGCACTGGACACCTGCACGGGCAGACGTGCATACAACGACTCCAATCTGATAAGCTGACACAAGATCAAGAGTAACAAAACAAGGGTCTGTTTCATAGCATTAACAAAAAAATCCAGAGATGCAGTAGTGACATCTCTGGATTTTTGTTTCTCTTGTATATAATGACAACGCAATTTTTCAACTTTGCAGCAGCTCCCCACAAAAAACAGCTTAGAGCCATCAAAGTTCCCAATCATATACAGTGGTACGTTTTTTATTTTTAACAGATCAGAAATTGTTTCCGTTCCATCCCCAGGTATCCACACCTTCGTATTTCACATAGGTGCGGTCTTCGGGAATCCGTAGGACTTCTGCTAATATAGCACAGACATCCTTGGTCATCTTGGCAGCCGCTTCCCGGTTTACAGCCCCGAACAGTTTTATTTCCACATAGGCGGTCGGTGCGTCCTGGTTGCCCATGAACCACAGGCGGCAGTTATCTTCAAAATGCAGCATCAGCCATCTTTCTGTTTTGCCGGGGAAATTTTCAATGGCGGCACCGAGTTTTTCTTTCAGAACTTTTTCCTGTGCCGGGGTGATGGGCGTGGATACTTTGGTTTCGATATAAGGCATGGTCTTTCTCCTTTATTGTTTATTCAAAATTTTTGTGTGTATTCCAATTATCCCACACATTTTTTGACTGAATTTCTCGAAAGAACGCAGTCTCTCAGGAAATTGGAAAGTTTTTCTGATCATAATAGTATACTCCCTCTGATATGATATCGCTGTTGCTGCGGTAATACCGGAGGGAGTATTCCTATCTATACAGACTATTAATAAAGAGTACGCTCGATTATATTCTTTTGAAGGTCTTCGTTCAGGTTTACGAACCGGTCGCTGTATCCTCCAACACGTACGATAAGATCCCGGTGTGCATCAGGATTTTTCTGTGCATCGAGCAGATCTTCCGGCGATACTACGCCAATCTGAATCTGCTGACCGCCGCGTTCAAAGTAGGATTCCCAGAGTGACAGGAATGCTTCCTTACCTGCTTCGGAATTGAAGATGGTCTTGTCAAATTTCAGATTGAGAATAAAGCCGCTGGCAGGCAGGGTCTGATCCAGACGCAGGCAGGAATTCAGCAATGCGGTAGGTCCGTTTGTGTCCCGACCGGGTGTAGCACCGATAGAGTCGGCAATAATAGGATCAGAACACTTTCTTCCGCTGGGCAGCGCACCCAATGCACGTCCCATGCCGGGAGAATTGATAAAGGGAGAACAACCGCCGGAAAAATAACCGCCGCGGAATGTCTTGATCGTACGCAGATAACGATTGCAATGATTGACCGCTCTTTCTGCCAATTCGTCTACATAATCAATGTCGTTTCCGTATTTAAGCTCGTTGTTGGCGAAGAAGCGGAAATCTTCCTCAGCGCCTTCAAAATTCTTTGCCATCATATCCGCCAGCTCACGAAGTGTATACTTTTTCTCTTCGTATACATATTTCTTCACAGCAGCAAGTGAATCGGCAGTTTCGGCAATACCGTGAAGGAGTATCTGACCATGACCGTACAGCGGTCCGCCATTTTTATAATCCCGTCCCTTTTCAATACATCCTTCAATTAAAATGGAACGATAGGGGTTCGGGGAATTTTCCGCAAATCCTTTCTGGGCAGAAATGGCAAGATCGGTTACCACATCCATCAAATGCTGTGCCTGGATGATAAACGCGCTGTAGAAATCTTCAAAGGTTCTGAATGTTTCCGGTTCCCCCGTCTTGGGTCCCAGAACATTTCCGGTAACCGTCGAAACACCATTGTTAAGTGCCAGTTCCACCGCTTTGGCAACACAGAACTGTCCGTCCTCAAGTCCCATATGGCTCTTGGACTGGATATCAATCTGATTACAGCCGTTCATTACATACTCATGAGCATCAGCCTTGGGAATACCCATACTTTCCAGTGCAGGACAAACGACTTCATCATTGTACAGTGCGGGAAGACCGCATCCGGTAGCCAGGGATTTATGCGCAGCCTCCATAAGCGCCCTCGGTGTTCCTTTATGCCAACGCAGTGTAAGATTGGGCTTGGGAGCGTGTGCTTTTGCTGTTTCTTCCAGCATGGCATAGGAAAGCGAATTGGTTAAATCCTTTCCGTTCTCATCCGAACCGGAAATACAGATATTCCAAATATCCACTTCAATGAGCTTTTGCCAAACCAGATGCAGATACTCACTTCTCAGCGCTTCATCTGTCTTTTCCCAGAAGGGATACATATACTGGTCAAAATGTCCGGGAGAGTCGATGCCGTCAAATGCGACATTCAGGAAAAACAGTATTGCTGCTTCTGCAAAATCCCGGCAGGGCTGCTGCGGAACATGATCGAAGGTTTTCACGGTACGGGCATAATACGCCTTCTGTGTTTCGTCAGTACATTCTTCCAATAACTGAGCAGCTCTTTCGCCGTATCGCTTACACATAACCTCAAAGGCATCCAGCATCAGTTCCAAGCCATCGTAAAAATCATCTTTACCCGCATTGACTGCACGGTATTTTTTGATTTTTTCGCGATAATACCCTGTTCCGTTTGCAGCAAAACCGGCGAAATCCGGGTTGGCGTGGCCCATCCAGCTGCCTGCCCACATATGTCCTTCATCTTCATGCATTATATGTTCATCAGTTCTTACATAATTGTTATGTGCCCACTTAGGCATGGTATCTCTGATATACTCTAATTCTTCTGCACATTCAGGGTGATTCTGTATCTGTGCTTCCACATTTTTTTTGAAAAACACAATACAATTCTGAAAACTAAAGTATACTTCACCTAAAGATACGCCACGGCAAAATCCATGTTCATCCACACGGAATGAAGATAACGGAATTTCTTTCATGGCAGATAACATACCGGCTGCCAACCTTTTTCCTTTGCTTGCTCCCTCACAGGCAAGAAATCCTCTTGAAAAAGGGAAAAGATCTGTTTTAAATTCTTTCATCGTCATATACCTCCTGTATAGAAAATTTCAACCAATGCCTAGAGTCGTTCCATCCAACAAATCAATACTCTCAACCTTGATTCTGACTCTATCTCAACACAATACCTCTTAGTACCATTGTAGCACATTATTTTCCAAATTACAATACTTATTGAGAATGATTATCATTATTTTTTTATCGTACGCAACTATCAGAACCGATTGTTTACTTCTGCTTCTTCGATGGAATACTTTGACAGGATGTCATAGTCCACCGATACTTCCGGCAAGTAGCTTTCGATATACGCCATAAACAGCTTATCTTTCAGGGAATCCTCGAAATCGGTAAAGAAATCGGCGTTTTCGCTATTGTTGTATGCACCTTCGTCAAGGGGCAGCCGCATCAGGAAATGGGTACCGTAACTACTGTCCACACGGGTGATTTCCCCGATTGCAAGCTCGTATGCGGCGCTTACTACTTCCGGGATATAATCAATGGTTCTGGTCAGGTAATAGCCGTTGGGGTAGTACTGGTCTTCGGAATAGGTGGTGTATATGGTTTCAAAGTCCTCACCGTTGTTTATTGCCGCTTCGATGGCTTCGATGGCAGCATCCTTCTGTGCCTTTTCTTCCTCGGACATGGCTGTTATGATGTAATTGCCGTTTTCGTCCGTTTTACGGTATCCTTCCTCGTCCATTTCATAAACGTAACTGTTGTTTACATAAATCTGGCGGACTCTGCAGTAGTTTTCTTCATAATACTGCTGCTTTTCGGTTTCGGATACTGTATGGGTACCGTTTTCTCCGTAAGTATAGGCAACCATCAGGTTATTGATCTCCTGCATGATGCAGATTTCTCTCAGCATATTCATGTTTATGCCATACTGTGCGAGAGCTGCATTCAATGTGTTTTTGTTTCCGCCGGCATAGTTGACCAGGAGATCGTCAATATATTCGTCAACCGATTCCTCCACGGATTCCGGTACCGTAAACCCTTCCTGACGAAACAGTTCCGAACATACCAGGGTCATGGAAATATTGTCTATGGTGGACTGGAACAGGTATTCCTCCACTGTCATGCCGTTGTCCAGGGTGGAACGGTAATGGGCGGCGGTATCCTCCATATCCGTGTAGGTATTCAGATAGATACCTTTATAAGAGGAAAGCCAGTAACAAAACTGATTCTCCGTAATATGACTTTTTCCGAAGGTCATAACAACCTCTCCTGTCCCGCAGGAAGTCAGCATACCGGCTGTAACAAGGGCTGCCGTGATACCGCTCAGCCATTTCCTTATTTTCATTTTATACCTCATCATTTTGTTTTTATTACATTACCACATGAATGTGAACATTTTATCACTTTTGTATGAAAAGACTGTATTTTTTCAGAATGTCAAGGATAAATTCCGTATTTCGTTCCCCTTTTGGGACTTTCATCAGGAAACAGGGCGTTTGTCCGAGGGAAACACGGGTACCGGCTCTGGGGAAGGTTTCTGCCAGCTTGGTCACGGCTCCTGCGTCCATCTGATACGGATACATCCGCACAACCCCATCCGCTTCTTCCACTTTCCGCATACCGGCGTTCTGTGCCATTGCCCGGATATACCCGATCCGACACAGATTTACCGCCGATGAACCGGGTTCTCCGTATCGGTCGCACATTTCGTCCAGCACATCGTTGTAGTCGTCTTCGTTTTCGATTCTTGCGATTTTCTTGTACATATCCATTCGCTGGGGCGCCGAGGGGATATAGCTCTTGGACAGGAAAGCATCGCATTTTATATCAATGGCACATTCCGGTTTGGGCGGTTTGGTTTCTCCCTTTTCTTCGATCACCGCTTCGTTCAGCAGTTTCATGTACAGGTCGTATCCAACCGCTTCCATATGACCGTGCTGTTCCGCACCGAGCAGGTTGCCGGCACCGCGGATCTCAAGGTCACGCAGAGCAATCTTGAAACCTGCGCCGAATTCGGCATATTCTCTGATGGCGGTCAGTCGTTTTTCCGCAACGTCCGACAGTACTTTGGATTTTTTGTAGGTGAAATACGCAAAGGCACGTCTGCTGGAACGGCCGACTCTGCCTCGGATCTGGTGAAGCTGGGACAAGCCGTAATGGTCGGCGTTTTCGATGATCAGTGTATTGGCATTGGGAATGTCTACGCCGGTTTCAATGATGGTGGTGCAGACAAGGATATCCACATTCCCTTTCATCAGTTCTTCCCAGACTTCCTCGATTTCGTCCCTGTCCATTTTTCCGTGGGCAACGGCGATTCTGGCATCCGGTATGGCTTTCTGCAGTTTTCCGGCTACATTGAATATGCCGTCCACGCGGTTGTACAGGTAGAACACCTGCCCGTTTCTCCGCAGTTCCCGGCGAATGGCTTCGTGGATGATGGCTTCGTCGTATTCCAGCACATAGGTCTGTACCGGTGAACGCTGTCCGGGGGCTTCTTCTAAGATACTCATATCCACGATACCGCCCATCGCCATATTCAGGGTACGGGGGATCGGTGTGGCGGTCAGGGTCAGAATATCGGCATTGGTGGCGATCTGCTTCAGTTTTTCTTTCTGGGCAACGCCGAAACGCTGTTCTTCGTCGATGATGATCAGACCGAGATCGTGGAATTCCACATCCTTGGAGATCAGGCGGTGGGTACCGATGATGATATCCGTCTCGCCCCTGCGTACTTTCCGTATGGTTGCCTGCTGCTGGGCCGGGGTTCGGAATCGGGATACCATATCAATCTGCACGGGAAACGCCCGCATACGGCTGAGGAAACTCTGGTAATGCTGATAGGCGAGGATGGTGGTGGGTACCAGAATCGCTACCTGTTTTCCACTCATTACCGCTTTGAAAGCCGCGCGCAGTGCCACTTCGGTTTTCCCGTATCCTACGTCACCGCACAGCAGACGGTCCATGGGATAACCTGCTTCCATATCCCGTCGTACATCCTCTATGGCCCGAAGCTGTCCGTCTGTTTCTTCATATTCAAAAGAAGCGGCAAATTCACGGCACATATCGTCGTCGGGATCAAACTGTATTCCCTTGGTGCGCTTTCTTCTGGCGTACAGATCGATCAGTTCCTTTGCCATCTCCTTGGTGGCGGCTTTGGCTTTGTTTTTGGCTTTGGTCCAGTCTGCGCCGCCCATTTTGGACAGCTTCACCATACCGTTGTCCGCACCGGCACCGATATATTTGGATACCAGGTCCAACTGATCCACAGGGAGAAACAGTTTATCGGTTCCGGCGTACTTGATGTGTACATAGTCCCTGGAACTGCCGCCAATGGTGAGGTTTTCAAGTCCCATGTACTGTCCAATACCGTAGGCTGCGTGTACCACAAAATCCCCTACCTCCAGGTCAGCGTAGGAAAGGATGGTTTCTGCGGCACTCTTTTTCTGTTTGGATTTACCGCGCAGGATCTTTCCGATACCGGATTTTGCTGCGGCGGATGAGAAATCCAGGAATACAAACCGGGGGGACACCAACTCAAACCCGCCGATGTATTCGCCCGTCATGGTCAGAACGGTGTTCGGCAGTTTCCGTACAAACAGTTCATCAAGCTGGGCATTCCACTGGTCCATATCTCCATTGTCCGGCAGAGATGCGGCAGTGTAGCCTTTTTCGGTACATGCCGCCAGCACCGCCTTCTGTTCCCCTTCCGTGGCGCACAGAACCACTGCCGTACAGCCGCCGTCCGTGTAGTTCCGCAAATCCTCCAGCAAAAGCTCCATCCGTCCGGCATAGGCGGGGATATGGCGTGTTGTGAATGCGAAATTTCCCGCCGGGATCAGACCGGCATGGGATCTTGCCAGAGAGTCGATAAAGACGGTGGGATAATTCTCCGTTTTGGAAATGACCGATTCCCATTCGCGCATATAACAGCTGTCCTTCATGGGCGGCAGTTCAAAGTTCTCAAGCATATCCTCGATGCTCTGGGTGAGAAGGGCATCTGCGGCATAGACCCGTTCTTCCGCGGCAGGTGCGTCCACCAGGATCATCATGCCTTCCACATAATCGAGCAGGCAGTCTCCGTCGGGATAGATGATGGGCAGGTATTTGTCCAGAAACGGGACATCCAATTCGTTCTCAACAGCCGCCAGTTCTGCTGCCAGTACCGTACAGGCGCGGCTGTATTTTTCGTCTGCATGATCGATTTTTCCGATTCTCTGGATCTGCCGGCGGATCAGGGCTGTAAGGGTGTCTCTCAGTTCCCCGTCAAGCAGAATTTCTCTTGCCGGCGGAATAACCGAGTCCCCCTCGATGGTTTCGATGAACCGCTGGGTTATGGGATCAAAGTAACCGATTCTGTCCACTTCATCCCCGAAAAGTTCAATGCGGATCGGGTACCTGGAAGGGGGATACACATCAATGATTCCGCCGCGGACTGCAAATTGTCCGGCACCTTCCACCAGATCCACACGGTAATATCCCGCGTCCACCAGTCGGGCAGTCATATCCGCTATATCCAGTTCCGCGTTTTCCCTCGGCAGACGGATGCTTTTTTCACCCAGCAACGCCGGAGGAACCGTTACCTGCAGAAGTGCTTCCGCGGTGGTGCAGATCACGTCCGGTACTTCCGCCGGTTCGTATTCCCCGGTAGTAATGCCGTACAGGGCGGACAGCACAATAAGCCTCTCATTTTCAAAATCATGGGAGGCTGTCATGTTATTGAAGTTGTAATCCCGCACCGGGTACAATGCCGTATGCAGACCTGTGTTTTCCAGAAGATTCCGGTAAGCGGCGGCTTTTTTCTCGTCCGAACATACCAGCAGAATCGGATCCCCCGTTCCGCTGAAATCCCGGCAGAATGCGCCGAGAAAGATCCCTTCCGCCCCTTCGCTGAGTCCGCTTACGTAATAAGGTCTGTGTTTACCGCGGTGGGGTTCGTTCAGCATTTTTACAAGACCGGTATATTCCCTGCTTCTGCGGAAAACATCCTGAAGTATGGTTATATTCATTTGGTCACCGTTTTTTCTTCGTCGGCAGGAGCTGCTTCTTCCTTATTCTTCGGTTTCATGCCGTTGAATCTGCCCATAGCATCCTCCGTTTTGCCTGCCATAATCAGTTTGATAATCTCATAGGACGCTTCCAGACAGGGGTACATATCCTCACAGTCCGCGTCACTCAGGTTGCCCAGCACCCAATCTGCCATATCGTAATCTTTATGCGGCTTTTCTCCGACACCGATGCGTACTCTCGGGAACTGATCGGAATTCAGAAGGGTGATGATGCTTCTCAGCCCTCTCTGACCACCGTCCGAACCGGATTTACGGATACGCAGTCTGCCGGGGGCAAGATTTACGTCATCGGAGAATACGATCACTTTTTCAATCGGGATTTTATAAAAAGCCATGGCTTCCTGCAGGGCTTCACCGGACAAATTCATAAACGTCTGGGGTTTCATAAACAGAACCCGTTTGCCGTCTACGGTACCTTCTCCGGTCAGGGCTTTGAAGCGGATTCTTTTAATCTCGATTCCGCACTTCTGGGACAGATAATCCATCGCCATAAATCCGGCGTTGTGACGGGTACGGGCATATTTGTCGCCGGGATTTCCCAGTCCGCATATAATATATTCCGGCGGACCCGATGCAGGTCCTTCTTTACTGATCTTCTTGAACAGTTCCATAATATCGCTCATTTTGTGTTTACCTCCTCTGGGTCAATATATCTGAACGCCGAAAAAGCCCGTTTGGGGACGGGATGGAATTATTGTGTTTATATGATACCCCAAATGTGCTGTAAAATCAAGGGGAAAACAGGATATTCCAAAACTTTTCCGGATTTATTTCCGCGTTTTACACATCCAGTGTATCGCCTGGGTTCATCTTGAAGATACGGTCACGGTAGGGTTCGCTGCTGCTGTCCGCTTTGAGCCGGTCTGCAATGGCGGTATCTCCGAAATAATGCATGGGCACACAGGCTTCGATCATAAAATGACGCATATAATAATCCATATTGAGATACGCGCCTTTTTCCTGCCGGTTGTCCAGTGTCAGAAACGCAAGGTCGATGGGAATATTCTTCAAAGGGGAGACGTACTTCATGAAGGTACCCATCATCTGCCGGGATTCGTTTCTATCCATGCCTTCCCACAGCCACAGGCAGAGATCACCGGCGTGATAGATCCGTTTGCCTTCCACAGTTACCAGAAAAGCCACGCCGCAGTCGGTGGAACGGAGGGTCTGTACCTGAATGTCGTCGTATTCCTCAGTCATTTCTCCGCGGACAAAATGGCAGTTCACGGCACCGTACTGTTCGGGATAGTCTTTCCGGATATCGCTTGCCAGAATATAGCGGATGTCCGGGTGATGCTTCTGCCAGGTGAATATTTCCGGATTCAGATGATCGGGATGGTGGTGGCTTACAAATACACAGACCGCTTTATTTTCCGGCAGTACGGGTGCCGCACCGGTATAATAGTCAAAGAGAAGCCAATGGTTCTCCAGTTCCACGGAGAAGCCACTGTGTCCGTAATATTTCACTTTCATACGCATTTATCCCTTCCTGTTTTTCAGCAGTATACCAGATTATGGGGTTTATTACAACCGAAGTATGTTAAAGAATTGTAAAGTCTTAAAACACTATTTACTTTTTTGGCGATTTATGTTATTATATATAGAGGGAAATGTCCCCATTTCAAATTATTGAATATCAGGTGCAAACCGCATCTTTATTGAATGAAAGGATTCTGATACTATGTCTAATCTGAATGAATCTGCAAATGCTCCCTACAATTTTCATGAGATTCTGACGCATTTCAACATTGAAGTGCTTCCTTCCTCCTACGGTAACGGTCACATCAACGACACCTTTATCGTACACGCCAAGCCGGACTACATTCTCCAGCGCATCAACAAGAATGTATTCAGCAAGCCGGAAGATGTTATGGAAAACATTCAGGGTGTTACCTCTTATCTCCGTGAAAAGATCATCGCTGCCGGCGGTGATCCCGACAGAGAAACCCTGACTCTGATTGAAACCAAGGAAGATCTTCCCTACTACAAGAACGAAAACGGTGACTATTTCCGTCTGTACAAGTTCATCACCGGTGCTACTTCCTACGACCTCGTGGAAAATCCCCAGCAGCTGTATCATGCTGCCAGAGCTTTCGGTAAGTTCCAGAACCTTCTGGCAGATTACCCGGCAGAAAAGCTCCACGAAACCATCGTAAACTTCCACAATACCAAGGTTCGTTTCCAGAACTTTGTCAAGGCTGTCAATGAAGACGCTGTCGGCAGAGCCAAGGACGTACAGGAAGAAATCAAGTTCGTTCTGGACAGAGAAGCTGACTGCAATGTAGTTGTTGATGCCATCGCGGAAGGCAGAATTCCTCTGCGGGTTACCCACAACGATACCAAGCTGAACAATGTCATGCTGGACAATGTTACCGGTGAAGGTGTCTGCGTTATCGACCTGGACACCGTTATGCCCGGTTCCCTGCTGTATGACTACGGCGATGCGCTCCGTTTCGGCGGTTCCAGCGGTGCGGAAGACGAAAAGGATCTGTCCAAGATCTGGTTCGACATGGAAAAGTTTGAAGCATTCACCAAAGGCTTCCTTGAAGAACTGACCTCCATCACCGATGAAGAGCTGGCTCTGCTGCCCTTCTCCATTAAGCTGATGACTCTGGAATGCGGTTCCCGTTTCCTGGCAGACTATCTCGCCGGCGACGTTTATTTCAAGACCCACTATCCGGAACACAACCTGGACAGATGCCGTACCCAGTTCAAGCTGGTTGCAGAGATCGAAGCCAAGATGGACGAAATGAATGCTATTGTTCGCCGTCTGGCTAACAGATAATCGGAATATCGGGGATTGTTCATTGCGAGCAATCCCTTTTCGTTTTTATGTTTTTTAATTGCATTTTATACTATCAGTATTTTCGGAGAGTTTTATGCGGAATACAACATTGGGATATTTGGAGCGGGACGGATGCTATCTGATGCTGCATCGGGTCAAGAAGGAAAAGGATATCAACAAGGACAAATGGATCGGTATCGGCGGCGGTATGGAAGAAGGCGAAACACCGGAAGAAGGTATGCGCCGTGAAGCCTTGGAGGAAACGGGACTTACCCTTGGTAAAATGGAATACCGGGGCATCGTCACGTTCTGGTGTACCGATGCGGAAGGCGGTAACCCTTTCGGTGAGTATATGCATCTGTTTCTATGCCGGGACTTTTCCGGTGAGATGCGGGAATGCGATGAAGGTACGCTGGAATGGGTACCTGTTCCGGATGTGGAGCATCTGCCGATCTGGGAAGGGGATAAGATTTTTCTCAGGCTTCTGCGAGAGGATGTTCCCTTTTTCTCACTGAAACTGGTGTATCGCGGGGATGATCTGATCCAGGCAATTTACAATGATAATTTATTACCAATCGGATCATGATAAAATTAATATACTTGACTTAATATAAAAAACAGGCTGTCCTTCATAGACAACCCGTTTTTTTATCGTAATATATTTTCCCTTTTATCTCAACCGAGATAACCGTACCATAGGAAACTAATATTACTTTCTGTTCTTCTTGTTCTTCAGAACAAGAGCACCGCTGGTGAGACCGATTGCAGCCAGAACGAGAGCGATGTCTGCGGTCTGGGGAGCGGCAAGAGGAACGTCTTCAACAGTTTCTTCAGTAGCGGCTTCGGTTGCAGCTTCAGTAGCAGCTTCAGTAGCAGCTTCAGTAGCAGCTTCAGTAGCAGCTTCGGTTGCAGCTTCGGTTGCAGGATCAATAACTTCTGCGGTTTCAGGTTCGGTAGCAGCTTCGGTTGCGGCTTCGGTTGCGGCTTCGGTTGCAGCTTCGGTTGCAGCTTCGGTTGCAGCTTCGGTTGCAGCTTCGGTTGCAGCTTCAGTTGCGGCTTCGGTTGCGGCTTCGGTTGCAGCTTCGGTTTCAGCTTCATTTACAGCTTCGGTTACACCGATGTTTTCGATGCTTGCGGGGTCGCCGTTGTAGGCTTCAGCCAGTTCCTTAGTTGCGAAGAAGCCGAGGTATTCGAACATAATAGCTACTTCTTCGCCATATACCTGGGGCTGCATCAGCAGACCTGCCTGCATGGGTTCGGTAAGACCTGCATTGTTTTCCGGGCTGTTCCAGTATTCCACATACTGATCCCAGTCAAGAGAATCAAAGGAATACAGATCAATGATGGCATCGTGCCACTGACCGTCACCGATCAGAGTAAAATCAAAACCCTGTCCGTCACAGATCGGAACATTGACAACAATGTCCTGACCGTAGTAAGGAACACAGTAACGCAGCTTCATGATGGGGTATCTTGCAGGACGAACCTGCCAGGCAAGGTTAACATCTTCAGAATCCACAACATGGGAATCCCAGTAGCTGTCGCCAACAGGGGTGGTCATAAAGGTCGGGTAACCGTCAATGTTGGTGAACCAGCCGTAACCGTATGACCACCATTCAATGATCTTATTTTCTTCCTCATTGACAGTCAGCCACGGATCTTCAGCACCGGTAAATTCGTCGGGCTGGTAGATAACAGCCTTTTCGCTCATGTAGTTTGCTGCGGAAACGGTCATACCCATAACGGATACTGCCATTACAGCGCACAAAAGAATGGCTAAAAACTTCTTCATAAAACTATTCCTTTCTGATTTTATACCCAAAACCATCAGAAGATCATTTTCAGTCTCCGGTACGGAAGAGAAAACATTTCTATGTTTTGGGGTTAGTGTCTATGCGTGATAGATTGGTATATATTCCACAATGTGACAATATACCGATTTATTATATATTGTATATTAATTAAAATTAAATGTCAAGCAGCTTTCCGGCAAAACACAAATATTCTACTTTATACACATAAATACAGTGTACCCCCCCGTTTTTGTTTGTTTTTGACAATTCTGTATATCTGAAAATATACAAGCAAAAAACATCGTTACGGTGCAGAAACCATAACGATGTTTTTATACTTATTCAGGCATTACCACAAATGCGTTGTTGATCCATCTTTCATGTCCAAGGCTGGGTTTGTTGATGTATGTATCTTTGTATACCATTGCCGTGGAGCTTCCGCCGTCCAGCATGGCTGCGTTGTATGCGCCTTCCGCCAACATAACTTCCTGCAGTACATCCAGGTCACAGCCGATACTCCAGTCCACCTGGCGGCCGTCGATCACGAGAAAAAGGAATTCGCCGCTTTCTCTCTGACCGATTGCTGTCCGGGGCGCAATGCCCCAGCCGCCTGTGCCGTTTGTGATCATCCCTTCCCCGTTGACCACAAGAAATGGCCAGAAGGATACGGCACTGACGATATCGTTGCTCAATGCCCATGCGGTTGTACAGTGACGAAGCACCAGCGCGCCGTTTTTGTTGATGCCGATCATATTGTAAACCGTACTGTTATCGGATACATAGGGATAGATCAGTTCGCCGTCTTCAATCAGCATCCCGGCAGGCATTCCGCCGTTGGAGTCGTAATTCACACCGTCCTGGAAACCGCCGCCGTTGATCCCCGCCACAGCACCGCTGTTTGCTACCATGGTCATGACTTTTTCACCGCAGGAATACTGTTTGGAAGAGTCCACCAGTTTTACCCGCATGGGATTTTCCACCAGCATTACGTAACCCTTCCAGGTACTGCCGCTGACTTCCTTGACATAAATGCCGTCTTCCAGCAAAGTATATCCCTCGTCCTCGTAAGTGGGTTCGGGTTCCGGCAGGGCTGTTTCCTCTTCGGAGATGCCGGCGGTCTCTTCTTCGGTTTCCTCTTTGTTGAAATTCAGGATGATGGAGTCGTGGGCGGAGTCGTCTACCCGGTTTTCATCCATGATCTCGTTGATTCTCTCCTCCGGAATAAACATGGTGGCAAGGTATTTATGGGACATGGTGGTCATGGCTGTACATACCCAGACACTTTGCAGTTCCGGAGACGCACCTGCTGCGATCAGTATGTAAAAACTCAGCATCGCACCGATCAGGACTGCCGACACGGAACAGAATCCGATGGATACGATCTGCCAGAGCCGTTTTGTTTTTCTTTTCATATTTCTGTATTCACATCCGTTTTCTGGATTTTTTCTATTAGACGTTTCGTTTTTCGCAATGTTCCCGTTTCACGCACTTTTTGAAAAATTTTCCTTTGTTCATGCATATTTTCCACGGGCGGTTCTATATTGGTTACCAGTCATACTTTCAGAAAGGCGGCGTATTTTATGACGGTTGGAATATGGTGGGATGCTTTTCTCGGTCTGCTCAGCGGCACATTGGTACCTGTGATGCTTCTTGGGTGCGGTTTGGTGCTGTCATGCAGGATACGGATTCCGAAAATACTGAATCCCCGATCATTTTTCGGAAAACTTGCCGATATTCCGGAAAACAGCCGCAATACACCTTTCAAAGCGGTCAGTACTGCCCTTGCCGGTACGCTTGGCGTGGGGAACATCACAGGTGTTTCCGCGGCGATTCTGCAGGGCGGTGCCGGTGCGGTCTTCTGGATGTGGATGGGTGCGTTTTTTTCCATGGCGGTAAAATACGGTGAGGTTGCACTGGCGGTCCGGTACAGATGTACAAACCGGGACGGAACCCATACGGGCGGTGCGATGTATACTATCCGGGACGGTCTTGGGAAATACATCGGAAGCGGCAGAGCTTTTGCTCTCGGAAATGTATTTGCCGTACTTTGCATCGTCAATTCCCTGGTTACCGGGACGATCGTACAGGCAAATGCGGCGGCGGATGTATGTACACCGGTACCCGAATGGGTCTGCGGTGTTTTTTTGGCAGTACTTGTACTGGCGGCGTCGATCTACGGCATCCGGCGGGTGGGAGATATTACGGTGAAGCTGATTCCGGCGCTGACGGTTCTGTATATCCTTCTTTCCTTCGGCGTCATTCTGCCCAATATTTCTCTTTTCCCGGCGATACTGTCCCGGATTCTCAAAGAGGCATTTACGTTTTCTTCCGTGCAGGGAGGAATCACGGGATTTACCATACGGGAAGCCGTACGTTTCGGCATTACCAGAGGGATCTTCTCCAACGAAGCCGGATGCGGTACCTCCCCCACTGCTCATGCGGCGGCGGATACCAAAAGTCCCCATCATCAGGGGATTTACGGAATATTTGAAGTGTTCTGTGATACGATCCTGCTGTGCAGTCTGACGGCTTTTGTGATTCTGACGGCGGATATGCGGTATGGGATTCTTTCCGCCGGTTCTCCGCTGACCACACTGGAAGCATATGCTTTGTTCGGCGGTATGCTGTCCTACCGGATTCTCGGTTTTTCGGTGGTACTGTTTGCCTATTCCTCCATACTGGCACAGCTGTACTACGGGATCACGGCACTGCAGTATTTTTCCGCATCCTGCAGGATCAGGCGTTGTTATATCGGTATTACGATTCTCTGTACGGTGATCGGCGCTGTGATCTCCCCGGAATTGATGTGGAATACGGCGGATCTTGTGGTGAGTGTTATGACCTGTCTGAATATTGCCGTTCTCTGGATTATGCGGAAGGAGATCGGAGAGATAGCACGGACGGGCGGAAACTCCTGACTTCTGCCTGTTCCGCTATACGAAAAGGATCACCCGTCAAGGCAGATGGGCGATCCTTTTTTGTGTATGTTACAGTATGATCCTTACGGAAAATCTTTCCTTACAGCAGGGGCAGATTACGGTATGTTTGCCTCTTTTCTTCGGCAATTTGATAATGGCTCTGCAGTGTTTGCAGTGTCTGTATCTTGCAGTACGGAAATCCTTGCATCTGTCCTTGCACAGTACAAGTTCCGTTTTCAGAGGATTCCAGAGTTTCAGAAACACCCGATTCTCACGCTGTCTTGCGGCGATATTCTTCGAGAACATCCGGAACAGAGCGTAAACCAGAGATGCGGTCATAAGGATGCCCCAGATGAAGGAAGGAAAAATAATATTAAGAATGATAAAAATTACATAAGTCACCAGCAGACCGTAGTATAACTGGTCAATACCGTATCGACCGTGCATAAAAGTAGCAAGTTTATATCTGAATGAATTCATTTCGGTTTCCTTTCTGTTTGGTTAGCTTTATTATATGCTTTCCGGCACAGAAAATAAAGTATTTTTGTTGTTATTCCTTTTAATTTTTTGTAACTTAACTACACATTTAATCTTTTGAGGATATCCTCACGCACGGTATCCGTGTATCGGTTCATGGCGGTAAAGTCCATGGCGGAGACGTATATCTTTTCCAGTGCGAAATGGGCTTTACCAGCTTCTCCGAAACTTTCCGCGCTGTCTGACAGGAGGGAGGTCATACATTTGTTTGCCAGTCTGAGTTTCCCTTTTTGTTTGTCAAGGGGTTCTTTTTTCAGAAAGCGTGTCATATGAATAGTTTTGTCCGAGGCATACTCCCCTCCCACCGTCAGTGACAGGGACAATGCCGGAATCACGGCGGCGGCGATACGGTCGTTCAGCGGCAGTCTCGCCTGGAGTACATCATACCCCACATCCCGGCAGACTTCCGTCAGACAGTCGAAGAAGCAGCCGGCAGTTCCGTAGGCGTCTTCGATGAAGTAATGGTTCTGCGTCAGCAGGAAGAAGGCATCCGTACACACCATGCCCTGCATACCTATGCCGTGGGTGTACACAGACTGTACTTTTCCTTTGGGACCATTCGGTGGGATCTGTTTTCCGGCTTTGGTAAGCATCCGGCGGCAGAATCCGCTTATTTTGTCCGTGTCCACCATTTGCCGGGTGATCTCGTATGTTTCTCTTTCCAGCAGGGCTGCGGCTTTCAGATAGCGGTAGGCTGTTCCGAATGCCTGTTGTTTTCCCGTACAGAGGGTCCGTATAGACTCCCGTTTTTCCGTGAGCACATCCTTATCCCAGAAACGGGTGACATCGATCAGTTCCGATGCGGCACCAGGGTATTTCATTTCTCTTGCATGGGGCGGTGTGCCGTCCAGTACTGCAATGCGGTTATCCAAAACCACAGCATCCAGCGAATCCGGATCGGAACCGCACAAATAGTATGTACAGCCAAATCCCTGTCTCTCCGCATCGTCGGCGATTTTGCGCATCAGTGTACTTTTCCCCGTTCCGCTGCCCCCTTTGATGATATAGACCCTCTCCATTCTGTCCTCTTCGGCAATATCATCATACAGTCCTCTGAATCCCGTTTCCGTATTGCTGCCTGCAAAGTATGTCACGCGTCCCCCGGCAGAAATGGTTCTGTAGCCGTCAAAAATGGTTTTCATACACCCTCCGTTGGCAATTCGATAGATTTTTTCTCTTTTTCAGTGTATGTACTCTCCGTGAAAAGGTGTATGGCAAATGAAAAAACCGCACTGCTTTTTCCGGCAATGCGGTTCTGTATGGTTCAATTATCAGTCAACCACTACGGTCCAACCCATGGTGTCGGGTGTCTTGCCCCACTGGATGCCGGTGATGGCGTCATAGAGCTTCTGGGAAATGGTACCGATCTGGTTATTGTTGATGATCATCTTTTCCCCATTGTCAAACAGTTCACCGATGGGGGAGATAACGGCTGCGGTACCTGTGCCGAATGCTTCGTCCAGCTTGCCGGCCTTGTATGCTTCCACAACTTCATCAATGGAAATCTTACGTTCTTCCACGGGAACACCCCAGCTCTGGAGCATTTCTATGCAGGAACGGCGGGTTACACCGGGAAGGATGTTGCCGTCAGTCAGGTCCGGGGTAACAACAGTACCGTCGATTACAAAGAATACATTCATAGCACCGACTTCATCGATGTACTTTCTGTGTACGCCGTCCAGCCACAGTACCTGCGCGTAACCCAGATCTTCCGCGCGCTTCTGGCCAATCAGGGATGCCGCATAGTTACCGCCGGCTTTGGCGATACCGGTACCACCCTTAACGCAGCGTACATATTCTCTTTCCACGTAGATCTTTACAGGGTCAAGACCTGCTGCATAGTAGGAACCTACAGGAGAAAGAATGATAATAAACATATACGTATGGGAAGGATGCACACCCAGGAAGGGGTCGGTAGCGATGATGAAAGGACGGATATACAGGGATGTCCCCTCAGCGGAAGGTACCCAGTCACGTTCTACATCTACCAGAGCCTTGATTGCCTGCAGTGCATCGTCGGGATCAATACGCGGTACACACAGACGGTCGCAGGTGTTGTTCATTCTTTCGATATTCTTATCCGGGCGGAAGAGCTGGATGGTATCGTCCGCTGTGCGATATGCCTTCATACCTTCAAACAATTCCTGTGCATAATGGAATACCATTGCGGAAGGTTCCAGAGTAATGCCGCCGTAGGGTACGATTTTTGCATCATGCCAGCCGTTTTCCACAGAGTACTGCATGATAAACATATGGTCAGTAAAGATCTTACCGAAGCCCAGTTTGGAAGAATCCGGTTTTGCTTTGGGCGCGGTTGTCTTTTCAATTTTAATATTCAGCATGGGAATATCCTCACAATCGTAAAATTTCTTTTATTATACACCCGTTTCGGAAATTTTGCAATATATATTCTCATAAAATTATATATTTATTCATTTTTTATGCCATGGCTGTTTATGCCGTGGGGGAGGAGATATGCTTATGTTCAGGAAGAATTTTGTTTTTCTGGTAATCGGAGTGTTTGCCGTTATGCTGGTGGCTCTGCCCGTATCCGCATCCGTTCTGTCGCCGGGTCTGAATCTGCTGTCGGACCGGTGTGATATGGTCAAAGCCGGTATTGTCCGCACGGATATTTCCTTTTCCCAAAACGATTTCACCAACTCGCTGGGCTATCTGCCGGACAGTATTACCGTAACTTCCCTGCCGTCCGCCGCACAGGGTACTTTATATTTCGGCGGTAAACCGGCTGCCGTGAATCAGGAGATCTCATCTGTCAATCTGGGACTTCTGCGGTTTGTTCCGGCTTCTTCCTGTACCACAGCTTCCTTCCGGTTCAAAGGGGACGGGGATTACAGTCATAACTGTACAATACGTTTTACCCAAAGTGTGAATGCGTCCCCCATCACTGCCCTGCAGACTTCGACAATGCAGAATCCTTCGGTTTGGACCCAACAGGATATCAGCACATACGGTACCCTGTCCGCCTCCGATCCCGATGGTGATGCTCTGCATTTTGAAATCGTAAGCTACCCTGAAAAAGGACTTTTGACCGTAACCAATACGGCTGTGGGGGATTTCATTTACACGCCGTACATGGAAGCGGAGGGAGAGGATGTTTTCTCGTATCGGGTACGGGACGATTACGGGAATTATTCCGAAGTACAAACGGTCAGTGTTGCCATTGACAAGGCAGCCTGCGATATTGAATTTGCCGACATGGATGGTCACTGGGCGCTGAATGCCGCAGTGGTGATGGTGGCGGAAAATGCCATGCCCGTATATGCCGAAAACGGGAATATCTATTTTTCTCCCGAAGAAGAAATATCCAGAGCCGACTTTCTGGTAACGGTCATGAAGGCGCTGGGTGCCGGGGAGATCGCCCCCTGTCAGACGATCTTCAACGATCACGACGAGATCCCCGTGGAAGCCACCGGATATGTGGACAGAGCGTATACCCTCGGCATTATCCGCGGTTCGGAGGACACTGTGGGTGTGAACTTCCGTCCAGGGGATACTATAACCAGAGCGGAAGCTGCGGTGATTCTCAATGCGATCATCGGTGCTCAAACCCCGGAGATCCAGCCGGTATTTGCAGACAATTCCACGATCCCCGTATGGGCAGGTCCTTCCCTGTATGCCCTGAATGATCTGGGGATCATGCGCGGTACCGGTTCCGGAAATATTTCTCCGGATGCCACTCTGAACCGTGCCCAGACCGCACAGATCCTTCTGACCATCAAGCAGCTGCTTGCCGATTCGTAAAAGAAATAAGGATCCCTGTATAAAAACCGTTTTCCTTTCTCATACTATATCCGTACCCTGAGATGTAAAGAAACGGAAGGTCAAATCATGAACGATCAGAACAACAACCAGAATCAGAACAAGAATCAGGCAAACAACCAGAATCAAAACCAGAACAAGACCCAGAAGAACAATCAGAACCAGAAAAACAATCAGAACCAGAAAAACAATCAGAACCAGAACAAAGATCAGAACCAGAATCAGAACAAGCGCGACGAAAAAGACCTGTTCTGAGTCCCGCGTATCCTTTAAGCTGACACGGATAATCCCGATGTTTTTACCCGAAAAGGCTTGCACAAACCGCCTTTGAAGGACAAAAACGACCTTATCCGTGTATACCCCGGTACGGATTGCCGGAAATTATACAGATAACCGGACAGGGAAAATATGTCTGTCCGGTCAGATATAGGGTACAGAACAAGAGCTGCGGCGATCCGCGGCTTTTGTTTTTCCATTTATTTTCTTGTCTCCATTCCCCTGCCCTTTTTACCAAAAAATTAGGGGTACCATTTTTCCCGTCTGCGGATTATAATATAGTATATCTATAGAATGCAGCAATGCGGGAAGGAGCTGTAATGGAGCTCATTGTAATCAACGAATCCAAACTGAAGGTTATGTTAGATCAGGCAGATCTGGATGACCTTCATATTACCGATACAAACCGACTGGCCACCAGAGAAACACTGACGGAAATTCTGCAGAAAGCCAAGGAACACTGCGGTTTTGATGCCACTGCCGGCAGAATTTTTGTGCAGATGTATCCCTGCAAACGGGGCGGATGCGAGCTATTTGTCACCAAACTGGAGATGCGCGGCGGAAAAGAACCCTTGACGCACAGCGGAGGTGAGCGCACTTTGACGGAGTACAAACGGTATACATCGGAACGGCGCTACAAAAGCGGTCACATTATCTATGCTTTTCACGAAATGGGGCATATGCTTTCTACCTGTGCCTGTCTGCGGCGCAGCGGATACAGCGGGGACAGCAGTGCTTATCATGATCCGGGTGCACTGACTTATTATCTGTCGCTGGATGAAGAAACCTTTTTCGCCGGAGAACATCTGGGAAAACTCTGCCCCAGCTCTTATTATTACTACATAAATGAGCACTGCAGGATGATCTGTGACCGGGCTGTGCCGGTTCTGGGTGTACTGGCGTGATTTTACCCAAAAGAAAATTTCTTTCTCCATTCACAAAAAACAGTTGAATGTTGTCTTTTTTCGTGGTACAATACAATCGTTTGATACTGAATTTTTATCGGGCGAGGACTGTATATGGAAAACAGAAAAATCGTCAGTGACAGAGAACAGAAGGAATGGTATGCCCTTTGTCCTCTGGTCATTACCAAAAATACAATCACCAAAGGGGAGGATGCGGCATATTTGTCCGTTTCCATGGTTCCCTGTACGGACAAAGCCATTGGGAAAGTCGAGATCGAAACCGTATTCTCCAACGCAAGACGGGTAAAAATCGACACCGTCGGTTATACGATCCGTCCGGGACAGTCGTCGGATCTGCCGTGTCCCGTAGATGCGGTGTATGCCCATACGACTGCCGAAAAGATTTACGGAGAGGACGGTTCCCTGCTTTGGGAAAAAGGGGATCTTGCACCTGCTGTACTGCCGGAACAGGAAATTCTCTGGCAGACCGATCCTCTGTATGCCCAGATCCGCCGGGAGTGTGAAGGAGTGGTAAATCCCGTATATCGGCCGGATACTGTGAACGGCGGCTGGCGTTGTACCTGCGGACACATCAATCTGGACTCTGCAGAAAGCTGCGGTGCCTGTCATACGGGACATGATTGGCTGATCCGGCATTTTGATCCGGACTATCTGAAAGAACGGATGAGTGTTTCCGAGGAGAAGAAAACCGTTTCTGCCGAAAAAAAGAATGTCAATTTCCGTCACGAAAAGGTTCGTGACGATCAGCGGCGTATGAAACTGATGGGCGGCGGCATTGCTGCGGCAGTGGTTCTGCTGATCCTGCTTTTCACCTTTATCATTCCCTCTATTCGCTACAGCGGCGCGGAAAAAGCGTTGGCGGCAGGGGAATATGATAAAGCAGCGGCAGTTTTCACGGATCTCGGCAGTTTCCGGGATGCCAATGAACGGACTGCAGAGGCAATGTACAGAAAAGCCCAGGCTATGACCGGACTTTCCGAAGTAAATATGGTAACCACTGCAGAATGTCCCTGGTTCGTGATTTCGGAAGATGGGGTACTTTCCCTGCGGAAAGATAAATATATCGGAAGCTGGGATCATTTTATTGTACCGGATCTGGTGGACGGAATTATTGTCAGAGAACTGGCAAAGAGCTTCTTTTTGAACTGTCGGGATATGAAGACAGTTACTTTATCCGACTGTATTGAAGTGCTGGGGGAACAGACATTTTTCAACTGTGAATCCCTGACTGAAGTCCATTTTGGCTCCGGTATCCAAAATATCGGTCCGAGAGCGTTTATCAACTGCTATTCCCTGACGGAGATCACCATTCCCGATACGGTAGTCAGCATCGGTCTCCGGGCGTTCAACAGCTGTGGAGATCTCCGCAAGGTAACGCTGGGTGCAGGAATTACGGAACTGCCCAGTTATATTTTCAGCTGCTGTACTTCGCTGGAGGAATTGGTTCTGCGTGCGCCGGTTACCAAAATCGCCGCGTATGCTTTCTCCGAATGTCCTGCTGTGGAAGTCATTTCCTATGCCGGAACAAAGGCACAGTGGGATGCTGTGGTCATCGAGCCGGAGGAAAACGGAATTCTGGAAAAAGTGACTGTAATTACAGCGGATTGACTGAAAAAAAGATGTCGGAGATTTTCGGCATCTTTTTATCCATATCCGGTTACAGGGCAATCTGAGTGGAGGTCTTTATGGAAACCTGTCTGTTTGAATCCATATACATAAAACAGTTTCCCTTCTGGGAACAGCTGTCCGACAGTGACAGGGAAACCATGTGCCGCAGTTCGGTTATGGTGAAGTATCCGAAGGGTACTACCATTCATGACGGCAGTGAATGCACGGGTATTATCATTGTCCGCAGCGGGTGTCTGCGTGTGTATATGCTGTCCGATGAAGGCAAGGAGATCACGCTGTACCGGCTGTATCCGGGGGATATCTGTATTCTTTCGGCATCCTGTGTACTGAACAGTATTACCTTTGATGTATTTGTGGATGCGGAGGAGGAAAGCGAATGCTGTATTGTGGGGGGATGCGCTTTTGCCGACATTTCGGAACGGGTGCCGCAGGTGAAGATTTTTGCACTGGAAACAACGGTCAGCCGGTTTTCCGATGTGATGTGGGTCATGCAGCAGATTCTGTTTATGAGTATGGACAGGCGGCTGGCGATTTTTCTGCTGGATGAATGTGCGAAAAACGGTGAAGATACTATAAAACTGACACACGAACAGATCGCCCGCTATATGGGGTCTGCCCGTGAGGTTGTGTCGAGAATGCTCAAGTATTTCGCTTCCGAAGGAATTGTGGAAGTGTCCAGAAAAGGGGTTCTGATTCTGGATAAGGCGAAGCTGCGGAAGCTGTCTATGTAAAATCAATACCCTCATACAGAATATTTTGACCACATGATATCTGTATGAGGGTATTTTTATGGTTATTTTGTTTTGTTTCCCATTTTCCGCAGGTACCAGATCAGTACGGTGCCGAACAAACCACAGGAAATCACTTCTCCGATGCCCACGGTCAGGCAGGTGATCGGATAGGCTTCCGGCGGGTAAAAACCCGAGAGAATCAGCACACCCGGGATGATGATGGTATTGGACAAGATGGTGGGAATGGAGGCAGCGTAAGGACATTTCCGCAGGAGATACGCCACTGCAGCGCCGATAAGGGTCGCCAGTACACCCAGGGTCAGGTCCCAGACAGTACCGCCCGTCAGAAGATTGGCGATAAAGCAGCCGATGGTCACACCGGGGATGGCGGATGCGGTAAACACCGGCAGAACGCACAATGCTTCGGAAATACGCACCTGTATGGCGCCGGAGGACAGACCAAGAAGGGCGGATACCATTGTCAGTGCCACATACAGGGCTGCAATCATTGCGGAACGGACTAAGTTCCTTGTCTTTCTGTTTTTCATAATTTCACGCTTTCTGAAAAAGCAAAAACCGCCATAGACGAAAAAATCCGTCATGCACGGTCCTTTTTCCGTAGTTTTGATTCGGGGCATTTGCCCGCAGTGAGGATGGTCACGAACTCACTTTATGAAATTAACCCAGCCGCAGACAGGCTCTCACCTTCACGACTGGGTTTTATTATAGCATATTTTTTTATGTTTGTAAAGGGGAAACGGGTCGCTTTTTGCAAAAAGCTCCGCAAAAACTTTTGAAAGTGTTTTGCGGTATTTGGTGAACACCAATTCAGAAATATCAAATCATACATCAGACGTAAGACTACATGATTTGACCTGTGATTAAGATATTATCATTCTAAAGCCCCCTTTCTTTTTCAAAGTTTTTTGAAAAGAGGGTGGGTGTGCAGCGAAGAATTGCTGCGCAAATCTTCAGGAAGGAGAAATACTTTTTCGCAAAAAGTGTTTCTCCCTCCCCTGCAAAAAACCGAAATCAAATCAAGGAACAATCGGGAAGATGATGTCGCTGCGGAAGAGGTCGCCGTCGCAGTGGACGTTGAACTGGCCGTGCTGGAGTTCTGTGAGGCTTTTGGCAATGTTCAAGCCGAGACCGCTTCCTTCTGCGGATCGGCTGCTGTCTCCCTGTACGAAGCGTTCTGTCAGTTCTTCAGAGGATACGTTCAGCATTTCTCTGGAGATATTTTTGACGCTGATGCAGACGGTGTTATTGTCTTCGGTGACGACGATATATACTCTTGTTCCCGTCAGGGCGTATTTGCATACGTTTGAGTACAGATTATCCAGTATGCGCCAGAGCAGGCGTCCGTCCACGTTGGCATATACATCCTCCGGCGGAACTACGGTCATAACGGTCAGTCCTGCCTGTTCCATTTTGTGTTCGTATTCTCCTACGGACTGGCGCACGATCTGACAGATGCTGAGTCTTTCCAGGGATACGGGGATGTTGCCGGTGGAGGCTTTGGAGGCTTCGATCAGGTCTTCCGTCAGCTTTTTCAGTCTTGCGGATTGCCGGCTGAGGATCTCCGTGTATTCGCGGGCTGTGTCGGGCAGGTCTTCCTTTGCCAGCAGGTCGGTATAATTGATAATGGAGGTCAGGGGCGTTTTGATATCGTGGGATACATTGGTGATCAGTTCCGTTTTGAACCGTTCACTTTTCATTTTTTCATCCACTGCACGTTCCATGCCGTAACCGATGGCGTTCAGATTGTATGCGTGTTCGCGGAAAAGGTAAAATACACTGGGAGCATCGGTTTTGTATGCCAGATTCCCCGCTGCCAGTTCCCGTCCGGCTTTTTCAATGGTACGGTATGCTATGGCAGCGTACAGGAATATGCCATAGATCACAAGATTGAAGAAACAGGCACACAGGAAAAAGATGCCGCTGTTCCTTCCTATATAAATAAGGAAACTGTTTAGCAGCAAGACCACAGGCACAAATATCGCTGCCTGCCACACTGTGGGCAGTTTCAGTACCCAGCCGAACATTTTGGCAATGCCGCGGAATATCCATCGGATCACGCGGAAAACAATCACCAGACAGTACCAGATCAGAGTATTCTGGAATATGGTCCCCTTCTTCAGTCTTGCTACTGTCGTACAGTAGAATGCCAGAATGAACAGAACCAGCAGCAGAACGGATATTACCCCCAGTACAAACTGCAGCAGTTCCGGTTTCAGGTAATAGAATTGCTCCACGGCATCTATGACAAAAAATACCGGCATGATACCCATTGCCACCAGAAGGGCGGTATAGATATCGTAGGGTATCTTATCCAGCCAGAACAGTGTGATTTCCTTGGAACCGGAAATATGTCCGATGGAGAAGGTCATGGCTACGCCGGAAATCAGCCACAGCAGTACCACACCGACAAGAATGATCGGTAAGGCGATGTGCATTATGTAGCCGAAATGTACTACATCAGTGACGATGGTATATACATCCACGATACCGTCCTGGGGACAGTAATACCCCTCCACACGAACCTGTGCACGTACAATGTTCCAGGTACCTGTGGATTCATGGAACATATCCTGGGCAAATACATTGGTACGTTCTGTAGAAACAAGGTATTCTTCGTCGTCATACGTTTCTTTGGCTTTTGTCAGTGTTCCCTTTTCCGCATCGCCCGTATAAAGGGTATACCGGAAGTTGTTGGTACCGCGCAGATCGGATGAGGCGTTATAGTATTCGGCTGTGTCGTCTCCAAGCCAGTAGTATTCCTCCATGACATTATAGCATTTCTGGACGGTGATCTGCTCGTACAGATATTGCAGCGTATCTGCTTCGTTGCGGCTGTATACGCCGAGGGTCACGGAGATTACCATCATAACGGCAAGAAAAATCATAAAAATCGCCAGTACATACGTAGAGAACACCAATAAGATCTGTTTGAACCAGGAAGCAATTTTCATCTGCAGATTCCCCTTTCTGTATGCAGTCCTGCTGCATTATTGGATCTTTTCCATTTTGTATCCCAATCCCCAGACAACGCGGATGTACCGGGGTTCGGAAGGGTTGATTTCCAGTTTTTCCCGCAGGTGACGGATATGTACCGCTACGGAGTTTTCACTGCCGATGGGGGATTCTTTCCACACCTGTTCGTAGATCTGGTGAATGGAGAATACCTGTCCCGGATGCTGGAGGAACAGGCGGAGCATACTGTATTCAATGGGCGTGAGGGATACCGCTTCCCCGTCCACTGTTACCGTTTTGGTTTTGTCATCCATGATAATACCGCCGTTCACCAGGGTATCCGTGGTCTGGGGCATACCGCCCAGTGTGGCATAGCGTCGGATATGGGAACGTACCCTTGCCGTAAGTTCCAGAGGATCAAAGGGTTTGGTGACATAATCATCCGCACCGATGTTCAGTCCCAGGATCTTGTCGCTGCTTTCACTCTTGGCAGTCAGGAACAGTATGGGCAGGTTGTGGGATCTACGGATCTGTGCGGTAGCGGAAATACCGTCCATGCCGGGCATCATGATATCCATCAGGATCAGATGCACCTCATTGTTTTCCAGTACTTCCATAGCCTCCAGACCGTTGTAGGCTTTCAACACATTGTATCCTTCCGCACTCAGATAGATCTCCACGGCGGAAACTATATCTTTTTCATCATCACATACCAATATTGTATACATTATTAAACCTCCGCAGTTCTTTCATGATATTATTGTACCAGAAAATATATTAAAAAGAAAGAGGGAAAAACCTTAAGAATTTCTTATGTTTACAGAAATCGGCAAATCATAGCAAAAGCTACAGTTTCACGACGGCGGAAAAACAGAAATTCCCACTTTTGCCCATTGACTTTCCCGGATGGATATGGTACACTATATGATAAGATAGAATGGAGAGTAGTGTGGACTTGCGCCGGATGGAGCTATGGATGCACTGCTGTCCGTCGAATCATGCAACAGAATGGAGAGTAGTATGATGATCATCAGCAGTAAGAATGTTTGGATCGACAATCAGTTTACACCCGCTGCTCTTTGTATTGAAGATGGAAGAATTGTTCGTGTGGATCCGTTTACGGAGAAGGCGGACATTTTTTTAGGTGATTTTGCTGTTTTTCCCGGTTTTATCGATGTGCACGTGCATTTGCGAGAACCGGGTTTTTTATACAAAGAAACCATTGCAAGCGGCACGAAAGCAGCTGCAAGGGGCGGCTACACCACGGTTTTTGCCATGCCCAATCTGAATCCCGTGCCGGACAGTCCCGCACATCTGGCACTGCAGCTGGATGCCATCCGAAAAGACGCCTGCATCCGGGTTCTTCCCTACGGTTCTCTGACAGTGGGACAGAACGGTAAGGAAATGGCGGATCTGGCAGGTATGGCGGCGGATGTCGGTGGGTTCTCCGATGACGGCAAGGGTGTCCAGAATGAAGAAATGATGCGTCAGCTGATGCTTACCGTAAAGGAGCTGGGCAAAATTGCGGCAGCACATTGTGAAGTCAACGATCTGCTGAACGGCGGTTACATTCACGACGGCGAATATGCCAAGGCTCACGGACACAGGGGTATCTGCTCCGCTTCCGAATGGAAAATGATCGAGAGAGATATACGTCTGGCGGAAGAAACCGGCTGTCCCTATCATGTTTGTCATATCTCCACCGCCGAAAGTGTCTCCCTGATCCGGGATGCGAAAAAGCGCGGTGTGGACATTACCTGCGAAACCGGTCCCCATTATCTGACTATGTGTGACAAGGATCTGATGGAAGATGGACGCTTCAAAATGAATCCTCCTCTCCGCAGTGAATCGGATAAAACTGCACTGTTGGAAGGAGTTCTGGACGGTACCATCGACATGATTGCCACGGACCATGCGCCCCACAGTGCAGAGGAAAAGGCAAGAGGGCTGGAAAAGAGTGCCATGGGTGTGGTCGGTATCGAAACCGCATTCCCGGTACTGTATGCGAAGCTGGTAAAAACGGGAATCCTTCCCCTGAAACAGCTGATTTCCATGCTGACAACGGCTCCTGCGGCAAGATTCGGTCTGGAAGATCCGCAGATCAAAGCCGGTGCCAGAGCCGATCTCACCGTATTTGATCTGGACAGCGAATACACGGTGGATCCGGCGGATTTCCTGTCCATGGGTAAGGCAACGCCCTTTGCCGGCTGGACGGTTCAGGGAAAATGTGTGCTGACACTGGCGGAAGGTAAGATCGCTTATGAAGGGAGAAATATATGAGACAGAGTATTTTTTCGATTGAGACCAATGAGAATATTGCCAAGGATGTTTACCGCATGACTTTAAGCGGGGATACATCGGATATCACAGCGCCCGGTCAGTTTGTGAACATTCAGCTGGATGGATTCTATCTGCGCAGACCCATCTCCGTATGTGACTGGGGAGACGGAAAACTCACGCTGATATACAAAATCCTCGGCCGCGGTACACAAGCTATGTCCCGATACAGTGCCGGCGCAAAGCTGGACATCCTCACCGGTCTCGGAAACGGTTTTGATGTAGAAAAAGCCGGAAACAATCCGGTACTGGCAGGCGGCGGTGTCGGTGTTCCGCCCATGTACGGTCTTGCCAAGCGGCTGCGTGCAATGGGTAAGAACGTTACTGTTGTGATGGGATTTGCATCCAAAGAAGATGTGTTCTATGAAGAAGAACTTGCTGCCCTGGGATGCACCGTCCGTGTGGCAACTGTGGACGGCAGTTACGGTACAAAAGGATTTGTTACCGATCTGATGGACAGTGCGTATTCCTACAGCTACGCCTGCGGTCCCATTCCCATGCTGAAAGCGGTTTACGACAAGCTGGACTGCAGCGGTGAATACAGTTTTGAAGAACGTATGGGCTGCGGATTCGGTGCCTGCATGGGTTGTTCCTGCAAGACAAAATACGGCAGTCTGCGTATATGCAAGGACGGTCCCGTTCTGGAAAAGGAGATCATCGTATGGTAAACACAACAATTCACCTTGCCGGTCTGACACTGGACAACCCCATCATCCCGGCAAGCGGTACTTTCGGTTACGGCAGAGAATTTGCGGAACTGTACGACATCCGTTGTCTGGGTTCCTTCTCCATCAAGGGTACCACCAAGGATCCCCGTTTCGGCAATCCCACCCCCCGTATCGCGGAATGCCCCAACGGTATGATCAACGCCGTCGGTCTGCAGAACCCCGGTATTGAAAAGGTAATCAGTGAAGAACTGCCCAATATCCAGAAAATTTTCGGCAAGCCCGTAGTTGCCAATATCGGCGGTTTCTCCCTGGAAGAATATGTATACTGCGCGGAAAAGATGGATGCCTGCGACAATGTGGGGATCCTGGAAGTCAATATCAGCTGCCCCAATGTTCATGGCGGCGGTATGGGCTTCGGTACTACCGCTGAATCTGCCGCCTCTGTAACGGAAGCGGTGAAAAAAGTGACCACCAAGCCCGTTTTTGTAAAGCTCACCCCCAATGTTACCGATATCGTTTCCATCGCAAAAGCGGTTGAAGCAGCCGGTGCGGACGGGATCAGCATGATCAATACACTGGTCGGTATGCGCATTGACCTGAAGCGCAAGAAGCCTGTTATTGCCAACACGACCGGCGGTTTCTCCGGTCCTGCCATTCTGCCCGTGGCGCTGGCACAGGTATATCGGGTATATGACGCTGTTCAAATTCCCATTATCGGTATGGGCGGTATCTCTTCCGCGGAAGATGTAATTGAGATGATGCTTGCCGGTGCGGCTGCCGTACAGATCGGTGCTGCCAATCTGGTCAATCCCTACATCTGCCGGGATATCGTTGCCGCACTGCCGGAGGTTATGCAAAAATACGGAATCACAAATTTAGAAGAATGCACAGGAGGAGCACACAGATGAACAGAGATGTAATTATTGCCTGCGATTTCGCGTCCAAGGAAGAGGTTATGACCTTTCTGAACCGTTTCGGTGATGAAAGACCTTTTGTAAAGATCGGTATGGAACTGTATTATTCCGCCGGTCCGGATATTGTCAGAGAAATCAAGGAAAGAGGGCACAAGATCTTCCTCGACCTGAAACTCCACGATATTCCCAATACCGTTAAGAAGTCCATGAATGTTCTCTCCCGTCTGGGTGTTGACATGACCAACCTGCACGCTGCCGGTACCATCGCCATGATGGAAGCTGCCATTGAAGGACTTACCCGTCCCGACGGAACCCGTCCCCTGCTGATCGCCGTTACCCAGCTGACTTCCACCGGTGAAGACCGTATGCGTGAAGAACTGCTGATCGATCATCCCATTGACGAAGTGGTTATGCACTATGCGGCAAATGCCAAGAAAGCCGGTCTGGACGGTGTTGTATGTTCTCCCCTGGAAGCCGGAAAGGTTCATGAGACCTGCGGTAAGCAGTTCATCACCGTAACCCCCGGTGTTCGCTTTGCTGACGGAGACATCGGTGACCAGGTACGCGTTACCACTCCTGCCAAGGCGAAGGAGATCGGTTCCGACTTCATCGTAGTGGGCAGACCCATCACTGCTGCAGCCGATCCTCTGGCGGCTTACAAGCGCTGTGTGGAAGAATTCTGTAAGTAATATTTGATACAAGGAGATAGATATGGAAAGCTACAAGAGAGAGTTTATCAAGTTCCTGCAGGATGCGGGTGTACTGAAGTTCGGTGATTTCACTGCCAAAAGCGGTCGTAAGATCCCCTATTTCATCAATGCCGGTGACATCAAGACCGGTGAACAGATTGCCAAGCTGGGTGAATTCTATGCCAAGAGCTATCTGGAAAAGGTAGGCAATAAGAGAACTGTTCTGTACGGTCCTGCATACAAGGGTATTTCCATTGCGGTTTCTTCCTCCATCGCACTGGCAAAAAGCGGCCTGGATGTTCCCTTCTTCTTCAACCGCAAGGAAGCCAAGGACCACGGTGAAGGCGGTATCTTTGTAGGGTATGTACCCAAGGAAGGCGAAGAAGTGGTTATCGTGGAAGACGTTATCACTGCCGGTACCGCTATCCGTGAAAGCATGGCAAACCTCAGCTCCCTGAATGGCGTAAAAGTTGCCGCTACCTTCGTTATGGTTGACCGTAAGGAAAAGGGCAAGGGCGAAAAGTCCGCTATGGCTGAAGTGGAAGAAGAATTCGGATTCCCGGTCTACTCCGTTGTAGATGTTTATGATATCATCGAATATCTGGAAGAAGATCCGGCGAATGCTGAAAATGTGGAAAGAATCAAAAACTACCTGAGTGTGAATGGAGCCAAAGCATGAGAAGTCTGATTGACATTCTGGAGCTGTCCACGGAAGAAATCGATCAACTGATGGCAACAGCTGCCGATATTATTGCAAATCCTAAAAAATACTGTGAAGTTGCCAAGGGCAAGAAACTGGCTACCCTGTTTTTCGAACCCTCCACCAGAACAAGACTGAGTTTTGAAGCCGCTATGTATGAGCTGGGCGGAAATGTACTCGGATTCTCCGAAGCCCAGAGCAGCTCCGCTTCCAAAGGTGAAAGTGTTGCCGATACTGCCAAGACCGTCAGCTGCTACGCCGACATCATCGCTATGCGTCATCCCAAGGAAGGTGCGCCTTATGTAGCCTCCCTGAATGCTTCCATTCCCGTAATCAATGCGGGTGACGGCGGTCACAACCATCCCACACAGACCCTTACCGACCTGTTCACCATTCAGTCTGAAAAGGGACGTCTGGCCAATATGACCGTAGGTTTCTGCGGAGACCTGAAGTTCGGCAGAACCGTACATTCCCTGATCGCGGCTCTCTCCCGTTATGTGGGCATCAACATTGTGCTGATTTCCCCCACAGAACTGAAGCTGCCGGAATATGTACGCCGTGACATTCTGGTAAAGAACCGTATTCCCTATAAGGAAACCAACAATCTGGAATCCGTTATGCCGGAGCTGGATGTGCTGTACATGACCAGAGTCCAGAAAGAACGGTTCTTCAGTGAAGAAGAATACCTCCGCCTGAAGGACAGCTATATTCTCACCGAAGACAAGCTGACTGCGGCTAAGAGCGATCTCTGCATCATGCATCCCCTGCCCCGCGTAAACGAAATTTCCGTTTCCATTGACAAAGATCCCCGTGCCTGCTACTTCAAGCAGGTTCTGTACGGAAATATATGCGTATGGCTTTGATGATGATGCTGCTGGAACTGAGCGCAGAATAAGGAACGGAGGAAACAAACATGAAAATTGATTCCATCAAAAACGGTCTCGTACTGGACCACATCACCGCCGGCCGCAGTATGGATATTTACAATTTCCTGAAGCTGGGGGACTTGGACTGCTCTGTTGCCATCATCAAAAATGCGCCTTCCAAGAAAATGGGCAAGAAGGATATCATCAAGATCGACGCGGATATGGATCTGCATCTGGATGTACTGGGATACATTGACCCCAACATTACCGTCAATGTCATCCGTGACGGCAATTGCGTGGAAAAGAAGCATCTGGAACTGCCGGAAAAGCTCAACGGTGTAATCCGCTGCAAGAACCCCCGCTGCATCACCTCCACCGAACAGGAACTGCCCAATATTTTCCATCTGACCGACCGTCACGAAGGCATTTACCGCTGTGTATACTGCGATGCCATGGCGAAGAAATAAGAAGTTTTTCCAAAACATACAATAATTGCCCGACAGGTTTTGTATGTGCCTGACGACAGGTATCGAAAAATACCGCGCTGATGAGGAGAAGAAGAATTCCAACGTGTGATTCTTCTTCTCTTTCTTTTTGTCGGCAGATCGCTCTGGACATTTTTCACAATAATCAAGATGTCTATTTTTGTAGTATCACCAAATAATCATTTTTTCTGTTTTATGTATTGACTTTTAAAATAATTTTGTGTATATTTAAGTAAAAATATTGCTCCCAACAATACATCTCGGAG
>JAFUKI010000038.1 GCA_017467815.1 Clostridia bacterium | reverse complement strand
ATTATACTCCGCACGCTTGCGGCAGGTAGCCTTAACCTTACAAAAGCGGCAGTGATCTCCGGCACAGAATTCGCCCTCACCCTTGGCGGCGAGTGCTGCCGTAGGTTTCAGTGTGTTTTCTGCCCAGTCAAGCAGATCGGTTACAGACATTGAAAACTCACTGACATTGTCCATTCTCGGCTGAAAGATGACCATGCAGATTTCTGTGATATCATACAGACTGTCGAACAGCTCCAATGCTCCAAGTGCATACAGCATCATCTGGGAATTGTGTTCCGCTGACACCGCCACACCCTTCCCGTGCTTGTAATCGCACACGGTAAGTACATCATCCGCAACAATGACGCAGTCACCAGTGCCAAAGCCGTCGGGGACATATCTGCTGAAATCCAGCCGCTGTTCCACCATAACAATGGAGTCGGTGTAGTTGGCGATCTGCTCTGCGATGTACTCTGCATAAGCGTCGGTGCAGTCCGCCATTTCCTGATCGAAGTACTCAAGATGTTCTGTCGGGTCTGCGGAAACAATACCGAGAAGTTTGTTTACCTTGTACTCCGCCAGTTCATGGGCACAGGTGCCTTCCTTTGCGTAGTCCGTTGCCGTATCCGGAAGATCGGCGCAAAGCTGAGCCGATGGCGGACAGGCAAGCCATCGGTGACTGGCAGATGCGGACAGCTTTGCATGGGCTCGTTCTTTGTGTTTAACTGCCAAGGCTCTCCGCCTCCTTCATCAGTGCCGCATACTCGCTCTCGGGAACACCGGACAACTTTTCCGCACCGTGCTTCATCACAAGCTGCTTGACCTCCTCCGTGAATCCTGCACGAGACTTGTTGGCAAGCACGGCTCTGACCTCGGCGAGGGTGACGGGCTTTGCAGGCGGTTCGGGGTTGGCGGGTTCGGGCTGCGGCGGTTCTTCTGTGGGGGGATAGATTTGTTCAAAGCCCTCCACATCCAGCTTGTCCGATGCTGTCAGTGCGTCAGCATACGCCTGTAAGCTGTCACCAAGGCTGCGGACATCGCTGATGACGTCCAGAAGAAGTTTGATTTGACTCATTGCTTTTCCTCCTTTGCGATTTTGACAAAACTGCTATAGGGTGAAATCATCGAGAATACTTTGCATAAGAATTGCATCTTCATCTGACAGTTCGGTTTGTACTCTTAAAAGCAATTCTCTTTGACGTGGTTTCAGGTACTTTCGACCTATGTAATATCCGTCAGCGACTTTTACACCTCCGCCATATCTTCCTCGAATGGTTTCGATAGGATGTGAAAGCGTTAATTCATCAATGTCGTACTTGATAGTCCGAATAGAGACACCAAATTCATTTGCAAGATTTACAATTGTATCCTGCCGCCTGCGGCACAGGGCTTTCAGAATTGCTTCTCGCCGCTCATTTGGACGCATACTCTTTTTCACGCTTTTCACTTCCTTCCTTTGTTTTGTCTGAATACAGCATACAGGTTAAAGGTGCAAGCTTTTTGCACCTTTAGAAAAATAATTTCAATCCACTTACATATAAGGTTTTTATTAGAGCATCTGCGGCGTTTCTGTTCGTCTGCATTCTATATAGCAAAAACTCAGCATTCTCAAGAATAAACTGAAAAAGAAAAATCCGACAAGGTACAATGTTTCATTGCATCTCATCGGATTTGGTTTATACGAATAAGTTTACTTTACAAGCTCTGTCAGCCAGGGTGCAAGAGGGCGTGCGATCAGCCTTGCATTGAGATATGCCATTTCCAGCGTCAGACAGGTATTCCCCAGATAGTATCCGTCCATCACAGTCAGCGTCATGGCAAGATCGGGCTTTTTCATGTTGGTCAGACAAATAGGGAGGAGGTACTGTAATCTACACTGGTAACCTTGCGGCACGACCAGTCCCGGTTCTATGGTCGCTTTTCTTCTTGCCAGCTCTACAGCCGTTTCCAGAAGCAGAGGAAGATTCTTTGCCTTACGGAGTTTGGGTGGAATGCGTTCCAGATTCTCTGCATCACCCAGAATATGATCTACATTCACACGAATCGACCACTCCGGATTAAAGTTGATGCCGCTCTGCATCATGGGATAGCTCGGCTTTTCCGGCAGCGGTTCAATATATTTTAGCCGGGGAGAGACCTCATCGCAAAAGCCTCTGAAAAACCACTGCAGGCTGGTATCTAATTTTTTATTGCGGTCAAAGCAGGCAAAAATCGGTTTGTACCGCTGTGTATAAAGTCCTGTATGAAAACAGGCATGTTCATTTTCTACATGAAAAAAGCGTGCTGCCGCTTTCTCATCGGATGCAGTATTGTAGTCAATGCTCTGTTTTCGGAAAATTGTATGTATATATCGCTCTAATATTGGGTTGTCCGTATTTTTTGTTTCCACCATCGGTTTTCTGAATCGCCACGGCTCCGGTAATGCCATCTGCTGTAATGCATCAAGATGTCCGTACCAGTCCGGAACATAGGCAAATTCGAATAGATCTGTCATTATCATTTTATCACCTTGCATTTTGATATTGCCTCAAGATATTTTCTCTGTATCTCAGCTTTCAGGTCTTCATCTACATATCGACGCAGATGTCCTTCTTCATCTTCTTCCTCCACCATTGACAGAGTATTGATATACCTGTCATAGTAAATCAGAAGTTTTTCTTGTGCTTTGCGGCTGCCGCGAACCGCCAGCTGTACTGTCTCATAATCAAGTTCAATTTGCTCCATCACCGTTTCTCCTCGTAGTATTTTCGGATGGAACGAAATGCACTTTGTTTCCGGTTATAGACAGTACGTTCTGTTATATGCAGCATTTCTGCAATACTGCAAATCATCATTCCATACCAGAATTCCAGTATCAGCACCTCCTTTTGCTGCTCTGTCAGTTGAAGCATTGCCTGATACAGCCATTCCGTTGTAATTACGCAGCTATGACCATGACTATCTGTAATGATATGTTCTGACGGGTAGATATCCGTTTCCCCGTGTGTATCAATTACATACTGCACCGCTTCCGAACCGACAACTTCCTTCTGTTTACGTTTTCGTTTTGCAGACAAATAACTTCTGCAAGCGTTTCGCATCGCTGTTTTGCTGAAGCTATCAAAAATGGCAAGAGCCATCTTCTGGGCTTCATCATACAAGGGAGTCGACATAGCATTTCCTCCCTCCGTATACAGTTGTGCTTAGAGTTTCATCGCCTCCTTATGTATTACCAAGACTAATCAGGGAAGCAAAATCGGAAAGCGGATGGAAAATTTAATTGTAAATTATTTATGAACGAACAAGAGCCTAAAAAAGCGGCTTCCTGTCATGACAGACCGGAGCCGCTTGATTGACTTCTATGAACCGAGAATTCCCAGAGGATATAAAACTCCTTGAAGTCCATTATTGTGTTTTAGCTGTGGAATTGACAACCAATCCCTTGATTTCGCATATGTTGATTCATGTTAAATGGCTGGAATATGTGGGTGGATCATCTTGAACTTTTTTGAGGCAATGAAAAATTTCTATACGATCACCCCACCACCAAGCACAATATCTCCTTCATATAATACCGCTGCCTGTCCAGGAGTCACAGCCTGCTGTGGTTCGTCAAATACAAGGCGGACATTCCCATTTGCAAGGGGGATGACCGTTGCCCATTGCTCCGGCTGGCGATAGCGTACTTTAGCTTTGCAGCGTACCGGTTGTTTTTGGATTCTGCCTGAGATCCAGTGAAAGTCACAGATTTCAGTCTCTTTTGCATACAGATCCGTCTTTTCTCCAAGTACAACCGTATTCTGCTCCGCACAAATTCTACAAACATACATCGCCTTCGGGAGAGAAATTCCAAGCTTTCGGTGCTGACCAACGGTGTAATGGATAATGCCCTTGTGCGTTCCCAGCACATTGCCGTCCGTATCGATGAACTTTCCCTCCGGATAGCTTTGTCCTGTGTACTGCCGGATAAAATCCGTATACCTGCCATTCTGCACAAAGCAGATATCCTGACTGTCATGCTTGTGGGCGTTGCAGAATCCGTTTGCTTCTGCAATTGCCCGAACCTCCGGTTTCGTCAGCATCCCCAACGGAAATCGGGTGCGTTTCAGTTGTTCCTGCGTCATGGTATAGAGCATGTAGCTCTGATCCTTGTTTTCGTCAACCGCCTTTTTGAGAAGGTATTTTCCGGATGTATCATCGTACTCGATCCGTGCATAATGTCCCGTGACAATATAATCACATTCCAGAATGTCCGCACGTTCAAACAGCTTCTCGAATTTCAGATAGCGGTTGCAGTCAATACAAGGGTTCGGAGTCGTTCCGGTTTCGTAGGCACGCACAAACCTGTCTATAACGCATTCCTGAAAACGATTGGAGAAATTGAATACATAGTGCAGCATTCCAAGCCGATAGGCGACACTCCGTGCATCCTCCACATCCTCCAGCGTACAGCAAGAATGTTCACGCCGGATACCGATATCCTTATTGTGAAACAGCTTCATCGTTGCGCCCACGCATTCATATCCCTGTTCCTTCATCAGAAAAGCGGCAACACTGGAGTCCACGCCGCCGCTCATCGCAATCATTGCCCTGCTCATCTGCCAAGCCTCAGCATTTCATCAATGCATCTGCGAGACTGTACAATGACTGAATCGGACAGCTCGATTACCTCGCCGCCCGAGCCAGTGACGCAGCTGTATACATCCATCAGCGTGGTGACTTTCATATTGTGGCACACGCTGTCCTTGGAAAGAGGAATAAATTCCTTGTCAGGACAGCGGAATTGCAAATGCTCGACAATGCTGTTTTCTGTACCAATGATGAAAATTCGGTCTGCACTCTGTTCTGCAAACTCCATAATTTCGGTAGTACTGCCGATAAAGTCAGCCAGCTCCACCACTGCCGGACTGCATTCGGGATGTAGCAGCAACAGTGCATCGGGGTACAGTCGTCGGGCATTCTCCACGTCCCGCTTTGTGATTCGCAGATGCGTAGGACAGCCACCGTGTACTAACTTGATCTCCTTTTCAGGAACCTGCTTTGCGATCCAGTCACCGAGATTACAGTCGGGAATGAACAAGATCTTGTCATTGTCGATTTTGCGGATGATCTTCACCGCTGAAGACGAGGTCACACACACATCGCAGATCTGCTTGAATTCCGCAGTCGTGTTGATGTATGCTGCAACCGTATAATCGGACAGATTTGCTTTCAACT
>JAFUKI010000003.1 GCA_017467815.1 Clostridia bacterium | reverse complement strand
TACTTTGTAACCCTGCTTCTGGTAGATTTCCGGGGGAATCAGCATAGCAAGGTTGGTCTTACCGCAAGCGGAGGGGAATGCAGCGGAGATATACTTAACTTCGCCGTTGGGATATTCTACGCCCAGGATCAGCATATGTTCAGCCATCCAGCCTTCCTTGCGACCCAGATAGGATGCAATACGCAGAGCGAAACACTTCTTACCCAGCAGAACGTTTCCGCCGTAACCGGAGTTAACGGACCAGATGGTGTTGTCTTCCGGGAAGTGGCAGATATAACGGTTTTCTTCATCCAGATCAGCTTTTGCATGCAGACCCTTGATGAATCCGGGATCATCGCCGAGAGCATCCATAACGTCCTTGCCGACACGGGTCATGATCAGCATGTTGAGAACAACGTAAATGGAGTCGGTCAGTTCTACACCGTACTTGGCAAAATCGGAACCTACGATACCCATGGAGTAGGGGATAACGTACATGGTTCTGCCCTTCATGGAGCCCTTGTACAGCTTGGACAGCTTTTCATAGCATTCAGCGGGTGCCATCCAGTTGTTTATGTTGCCGGCATCTTCCTTCTTGGAAGTGCAGATGAAGGTTCTGCCTTCTACACGTGCAACGTCGTTTACAGCGGTGCGGTGGAGATAGCAGCCGGGCAGTTTTTCCTGATTCAGCTTAATGATCTCGCCGGTGGAGCAAGCCTCTGCACGCAGTGCTTCTGCCTGTTCTTCGGTCCCGTCGATCCAGACGATCTTATCAGGCTGGGTCATAGCAGCCATTTCGTCGATCCAAGAAAGGACATACTTGTTCTGTGTCATTGAGAAGTCTCCTTTATATAAATCAATTGTTTTCTATTATACATTATACCCCAAGAAATAAAGAAATTCAAGAAATGGAATATTAATTTTTTCAAACAATTATGAATGAAATTTCTTTTATTTCCGCTAATTCAGACAGTTTTTTTGTGGGGGAATCAGCAATTTACAACATTTAACACATATTTCTCTTTTTATTATACCATATATCCCACGGAAAATGCATAAAAATTCCAGAGAAAAAATTTTTTCCGCTGCTTTATTTTTTGTGTCGGAGTCTGTAAAAAACACAAAAAGTTTGTTTTTTTACAGAACAAGTGTTTACTTTTTCCGCAGAATATGGTATACTGTTTAACAGAATGATACTTGTCAAATGAAAGGAAGAGGGTCAATGAACGGTTTAACTCCCAAGGAACAGTTGATTTTCGATTATATAAAAGATAATCTTCAGGAAAAGGGCTATTCTCCCTCGATTCGCGATATCCGTACCGCACTGGACATCAAAAGTACCTCCACTGTGCATACGTATCTGGAACGTCTGGAAAAGAAGGGCTATATACATAAAGAAAACGGAAAAAGCAGAACCCTGCGTGTGGAAGCGGACTCCCCGTCTGCTCAATGCGGCAGAATGATTGCCACCAGAGTGCCGATTGTGGGTCGTGTTACCGCCGGTCAGCCGGTTCTGGCTGTGGAAAATTTTGACGGTTTTGTATGTTACCCCGAAGAGGACGGAAAGAGTCATGACGGTGAACTTTTTGCTCTGCGGGTCAAAGGTACCAGTATGATTGATGCCGGTATTCTCGATGGGGATCTGGTGATCATTGAACGCACCCAGACCGCTGAAAACGGCGAGATCGTGGTGGCGCTGGTAGATGATTCCGCGACAGTCAAAACCTTTTACAGAGAGGACGGACATTTCCGTCTTCAGCCCCAGAACAAAACCATGGAACCGATTATTGTGGATGAGGTTGTGATTCTCGGCAGAGTGATCTCCAGCATCCGTTATTATGAATAATTTTTTCACCAAGAAAGGAACAAACAACATGGCAAATGAAATTATCAAGGGAATGGGCTTTCACCATATCGCGCTGAAGGCAAAAGATTATGATGCTTCTCTGAAATTCTACACAGAAGGTCTGGGTATGAAGTTCTATACACAGTGGGGCGAAGGTGACAGCCGTGTCGGTATGCTGGACCTGGGCGACGGTTCCATTCTGGAACTTTTTGCCGGCGGCAATGATGAAGCGGAAGTCAACAACAAGTATATCCACTTTGCAATGAAGGTGGACGATGTGGATGCAGCATACAACACTGCTCTGGCAGCCGGCGCAAAGCCGAAGACTGCTCCCAAAGTTGCTCCCCTGACCTCCGCACCGGTAAGACTGACCCTGAACTGTGCATTCGTATACGGTCCTTCCGGCGAAGAACTGGAATTCTTCCGTATTCTGGAAGCTGAATAATGAGGAGTACCATCAACATGATCGCTACACTGGTTTTTGTTGACGTAAAGCCGGAATGTGTTGCTGCCTTTGAGGAAATCACCCTGTACAACCATAACAACACACGCAAGGAACCCGGCAATGTACGATTCGATGTTCTGCACGACCGTAAGGACGAAAACAAATTTATTCTGTACGAAGTATTTGCAGACGAAGATGCCGCTGCTGCTCATAAAGAAACCGAACATTACAAAGTGTGGAGAGAAACGGTTGCGCCCATGATGGCATCCCCCCGTTCCTCCATCCCCACAACTCCCATTGCCTTTGACTGAGTTCCCCCTTCCCCGTTCTTTTTACACTACGGATGCCTGTACTCTGGCGCAGGCACTTTTGGGAAAGGAACTGGTATTGGAAACACCGGCCGGCAGACTTTCCGGCATTATTGCCGAGACGGAAGCCTACTGCGGCATCACGGATCGGGCATCCCATGCATACGGCGGAAAACGGACAGCACGGAATGATACCATGTATCTCTGCGGCGGTTATGTGTATGTTTACCTGATTTACGGTATTTACCATTGTCTGAATATCACGGCGGCGGTGGATGGGGATCCCCAGGCGGTGTTGATCCGCGGCGTGATTCCCCGCACCGGTATCCTGCAGATGGCGGAAAACCGTTTGCTGTACGGCAGAGGGAAAAAGAAAGATTCCTTTGTTTCCGACGGACGGAATGTTCGTACCATGACGGACGGTCCCGGAAAGCTGTGTACTGCTTTTGGCATAACCAGAGAGCTGAACGGGTTGGATCTTTGTGCGGCGGATACGAGGATGTATGTATCCGATATTGGTGTGGTACCCGATTCGGTGGAAGCTTTGCCAAGGGTCGGGATTGATTATGCCGGCGAGGACAAAGACAAGCCCTGGCGTTATATTGGGAAATTTTTATGAGAAATTGAAAATACAGGATGTACTTATCCGTCCGACGGAAAAGAATCCTGTATTTTTGTTTTGCCTCCCATACCTTCCATTCCCTATTGACAAATTCCCATCAATAATATATAATATAAATGTACCCCTGACACAAAGATTTTCTGCGTGAAAGGCGTCGACAAAAAATGATATACCTATAGTTTTTTTGCCGTGCCTTTCTTTTTCTGAAGGGTACGGCTTTATTTATTGAAAAGGAGAACTTATGGAAACGCGTGTAGCCGTTATGAGCATCATTGTGGAAAAGCGGGAAACGGTTGAGATACTGAACTCCATTCTCCATGAATATGGGGAATACATCATCGGTCGGATGGGGATTCCATACCGTCAGAAAGGGATCAGCATTATCAGCATCGCCATAGACGCGCCGCAGAATACCATCTCCGCTTTGTCCGGAAAAATCGGCAAACTTCCCGGCATCAGCGTAAAAACGGCATTTTCCAATGTAGTGTCAGATAACCATGCATAATGTAAAAGAACTCATTCATCGTCTTGCCGCGGAACATTCTCTGTCCGTCGATGAATACCACACCCTGCTGACGGAGATCTCCCCGGAAGAAACAAGTTTTCTGAACGATCTGGCGAGAGAGACCAAGGAAAAGATTTACGGAAAGACCGTATTCATCCGCGGACTGATCGAAATCAGCAATGTCTGCAAGAATGATTGCTATTACTGCGGTATCCGCAAAAGCAACAGAAACTGTGACCGGTACCGGCTGACTGCGGAAGACATTCTGGAATGCTGTCGGGAAGGTTATGACCTCGGCTTCCGCACCTTTGTAATGCAGGGCGGCGAGGACGGCAGTTTTTCCGATGCTTTTCTCATCCCTCTCTTGGAAACGATCAAGGAAAACTGGTCTGATTGTGCGGTGACTCTTTCTCTGGGGGAAAGAACAGCCGACAGTTACCGGGCACTGCGGAATGCCGGTGCGGACAGATATCTGCTGCGGCACGAAACCGCCACAAGATCCCACTATGAAAAGCTCCATCCGGCAAATCTCTCCTGGCAGACCCGTATGGATTGTCTGCATCAGCTGAGAGAATGCGGATATCAGGTAGGCGCCGGATTTATGGTGGGTTCCCCCTTCCAGACAACGGAAATGCTGGCAGGAGAGCTGAAGTTCATCGAAACCTTCAAGCCGGATATGTGCGGTATCGGACCGTTCATTCCCCACAAAGATACGCCGTTCCGGGATTATCCTGCCGGTTCGGTGGATATGACCTGCCTGCTGTTATCCTGCATCCGTCTCATTCATCCCCCCATTCTCCTGCCGGCGACTACGGCTCTGGGGACCCTCAGTGAAAACGGACGGGAAAAAGGGATTCTCTGCGGTGCAAACGTAGTCATGCCCAATCTTTCCCCTGCTTCGGTTCGCAGGAAATATATGCTTTACGACAACAAACTCTCCGACGGTGCGGAATCTGCTCAGGCAAAAGCTTCCCTGGAGGCACGCCTTGCCGCGATCGGCTGCACGATCGAGATCACCAGAGGAGATATTCAAAAATAATCATTACTTCATTCGGAGGAAAATATGGCACTTTACAACCCCAAATCCCGCCATGCGGAAGAATTTATCAACGACGCGGAAATCCTTGAAACGCTGGAATATGCAGAAAAGAACAAGCACAACGAAGCTCTGATCGACGAGATCCTGGAAAAAGCACGTCCCCGTAAGACAGCACTGGGCTGTGAATGTGCGGGACTGACCCACAGAGAGGCGTCCGTTCTCCTCGCCTGCGATCTGCCGGACAAGATCCAGAAGATCTACGAGATCGCAGAAGAAATCAAACTGGCGTTCTACGGCAACCGTATTGTTATTTTCGCCCCTTTGTATCTGTCCAACTACTGCGTAAACGGATGTGTATACTGTCCGTACCATCTGAAGAACAAGCACATCCCCCGAAAAAAGCTCACACAGGAAGAAGTCCGTGCGGAAGTGATCGCTCTGCAGGATATGGGACACAAGCGTCTTGCCATCGAATCCGGCGAAGACCCGGTAAACAATCCCATCGAATACATTCTGGAATGCATCAACACCATCTACACCACCAACCACAAAAACGGTGCGATCCGCAGAGTCAACGTAAACATTGCCGCCACCACCGTGGAAAACTATGCCAAACTGAAGGATGCCGGTATCGGTACGTACATTCTGTTCCAGGAAACCTATCACAAAAAGAGCTATCTGGAACTGCATCCCACCGGTCCCAAGCATGATTATGATTACCATACGGAAGCTATGGACAGAGCAATGGACGGCGGTATTGATGACGTGGGGCTGGGTGTACTGTTCGGTCTGGAACTGTACAAATACGAATTCGCCGGTCTGATCATGCACGCTGAACATCTGGAAGCCGTACACGGTGTCGGTCCTCACACCATCAGTGTTCCCCGTCTGAAGCGTGCCGATGATATTGACCCGGACGCTTTTGACAACGGTATTGATGATGAGACTTTCGCAAAGATCACAGCCTGCATCCGTCTTGCGGTTCCTTACACCGGTATTATCATCTCCACAAGAGAATCCGAAGCGGTACGCAGCAAGCTCCTCAGAATGGGTGTATCCCAAGTCAGCGGCGGTTCCCGTACTTCTGTAGGCGGCTACACTTCCAATGAACGTCCCCACGATACCGAACAGTTCGATGTTTCCGACCAGCGTTCTCTGGATGAAGTTGTCCACTGGCTGATGGAAAACGGACATATTCCCTCTTTCTGCACCGCCTGCTACAGAGAAGGCAGAACCGGCGACAGATTCATGAGCCTGTGCAAAACCGGTCAGATTCTCAACTGCTGCCATCCCAATGCGCTGATGACACTGACGGAATATCTGGTGGATTACGCCGGTGATGAAACGAAAAAACTGGGCTTTGAAGTGATTGCACGGGAACTGAACAAAATCCCCAAGGAAAAAGTACGCGCCATTGCAGAACAGAATATCGCCGATATCAAGAACTCCAACCGGCGTGACTTCCGCTTCTGATGTACTGCGCCAAAGAATCTCCCAAGGAGGTAAAACATGAGTCTGAATGAAACCACGTCCGGTGAACGGATACACATCGGCTTCTTCGGCAGGCGGAATGCCGGAAAATCCAGTCTGGTCAATGCGGTCACCGGTCAGTCCCTTTCCGTTGTTTCCGATGTCAAGGGAACCACAACGGATCCGGTGAAAAAAGCCATGGAGCTTCTTCCCATCGGACCGGTTATGATTATTGACACGCCCGGTTTCGATGACGAAGGGGATCTGGGACAGCTTCGTGTGGAGAAAACCAAAGAAATTCTTGCCAAAACCAATGTGGCTGTATTGGTGACGGATTCAGCCGCAGCTATGGGAGAGACAGAAGAAGTATTGCTCTCTGTTATCCGGGAAAAGAATCTGCCGTACATCATCGCCCACAACAAAGCCGATCTGCTTTCTGAGATTCCCCAGCCGGAGGATAAAGAGATCTGGGTCAGTGCGAAGGAAAAGCTGTATATTCACGAACTGAAAGAAAAAATCGGCAGTCTTGCCAAAACCAAGGAAAACAACCGCAGAATCGTTGCGGATCTTCTGACACCGGGGGATATTGTGGTTCTGGTTACGCCCATTGATGATTCTGCTCCAAAGGGACGTATCATCCTTCCCCAGCAGCAGACACTCCGGGATATTCTGGACGCCGGATGCACAGCGATGGTCTGTCAGGACACGGAGCTTCCCTCCACCCTGTCCGCCCTTGCCAAGCCGCCGCGCATGGTGATTACGGATTCTCAGGCTTTCGGTCGTGTATCCAAAATGGTACCGGAGAATATTCCCCTCACTTCCTTCTCCATTCTTTTTGCCCGTTACAAGGGAAATCTCGTACAGCAGGTAAAAGGTGCGGCACGTCTTTCCGGTTTGCGGGACGGTGACAGAATCGTGATTGCGGAAGGCTGTACCCATCACAGACAGTGCGGTGATATCGGATCGGTGAAAATACCTGCCTGGATTGAAAAATTTACCGATGTAAAACCGGAATATACCTTCACCAGCGGCGGCGAATTCCCTTCCGATTTGTCCGCTTATAAACTGGTCGTACACTGCGGCGGATGTATGCTGAACGAAACAGAAATGAAACATCGTATCCGTACCTCTGTGGATGCTGGGGTTCCTGTGGTGAATTACGGTGTGGCGATTGCGCACATGCACGGGATTTTGCGCCGGAGTCTGGAATTGTTCCCGGAAGTACTGTCTCTGCTTGACGAAGTCTGAGGAGCATATGCTCTAATAAAGAAAATGCAGGAGCAAAATATGAATTTCGAGATTATTGATTTTCACACACATCCGTTTATGCTTCGTGAACAGAATATCTGTAATCACATAGATTTCTGTAATATGAGCCCCGACAGTACACTTTCCGTTTTCCGTGAGCTGAAGATTTCCACAATCTGCGGTTCGGTGGTCTGCTTTAAGAACCAAATGTTCCCCACCCTTTGGGAAAAAGTTCGCTGCAACAACGACACCGCTATGGAGCTGAAACAACGGTACGGAGACTTCTATATCCCCGGTTTTCATATTCATCCCGGTTATGTGGAAGAGTCCCTGGCTGAAATCCGTTCCATGCATGAAAAGGGGGTTCATCTGATCGGTGAACTGGTTCCCTACATTGACGGTTGGACGGACGACTGTCTTGATAATCTGTCCGTTCTCCTGAAAGAAGCCGCAAAATATAATATGGTGGTCAGTTTCCATACCGGCGGTCACGATTTTCTGGATGCCATGGCAGAACGACACAGGGATATCGCCATTGTTGCCGCGCATCCCGGAGAATGCGATTCCGTATTGCGCCACATTGCACGTATGAAGAAATACGACAACTGCTATCTCGATCTGTCCGGTACCGGCTTGTTCCGTTACGGTACACTCCGCCGGCTGATTGATGAAGTTGGGGCGGATCGTATCCTGTTCGGTTCGGATTATCCCACCTGCAATCCGGCTATGTTCATCGGCGGCGTTATGTTGGATCCGCTGATCCGTGATTCGGAAAAAGAAAAAATCTTTTCTCTGAATGCAAAAAAATTACTGTCCTTATAATACTTCGTATAGGAGAATATTTATGACAACACACGAATGGTTCAAACAGGCAAAGTACGGAATGATGGTACATTTCGGTTTATACTCCATGCTGGGCGGAGAGTACAAGGGAAAAAGATGTACATCCTACGCGGAATGGGGTCAATCTTATTTTGCCATTCCCAACAAGGAATACGAAGCATTGGCAAAAGTTTTCAATCCCCTATATTTCAACGCCGATGAATGGATCTCCCTCGCCAAACGCTGCGGCATGGAATATTTTGTGATTACATCCAAACATCACGAAGGTTTCGCTCTGTTCCAGTCCGATGCGGATCCCTTCAATATGAAGGATGCCACCGCTTTCGGCAGGGATATTATCGCAGAGCTGGCGGAATCCTGTTATAAACATGGAATCCGGTTCGGTCTGTATTATTCGCAGGAATTGGACTGGCATCATCCTCACGGGGGCGGATACGATAAAAACGCTGATTACTGTGCCGGTCAGGGATGGTACAACTGCTGGGATTTCCCCGGTACGGAAAACAAGAATTTCACCATCTGTTTCGAAGAAAAAATCAAGCCTCAGGTGAAGGAAATCTTAACCAAATACGGGGATCTGTGTCTGATCTGGTTTGATACGCCCGGTGTGATCTCCCCTGCACAAAGCAAAGAATTATTTGATATGGTCAAGCAGTATCAGCCAGACTGCCTGATCAACTCCCGGTTAGGAAATGGAGTATACGATTATGTTTCCTTCGGAGACAATGAAATCCCCGAAAATCTTCCCACACTTGACCCCGATCAGACGGAGATCGACTTGAACGATATCAACGGCTTCAAGTATTCACCTTACAACTTATACGAAACCGCTGCCACAATGAACGACAGCTGGGGATTCAAGTATTTCGACCATAACTGGAAGAAACCCGAAACCATTCTGCAGAACAAGAAACATCTGAATGATCTTGGCATCAACTATCTGCTGAATGTCGGTCCCGACGGATTGGGCAGAATCCCCTCCTTCTCGGAAGAAATCCTTCTGAAAGTCGCCGAAATGGAAGGCAGACTATAAAACAAAAAGACACGTTCAAACCTGAAAACAAGTCTGAAGTGTCCCTATCTCTGTCGCCGATCCCCCTTTTTCAAAGTTTTTGAAGTGAGAGGGGGTCAGGGGGAGAGAGAAGCTTTTTCTCAAAAAGTTTCTCTCTCCCCCTGTAAATATTATATCAAAAATCAAGTCTCAAAGCCGGCGAACTGGTTTTGGTACAGGTCGTAATATACGCCTTTCTTATCCAGGAGTTCGTCGTGGTTGCCGGATTCCATGATCGTGCCGTCTTTCATTACGATGATTGCATTGGCGTCACGGATTGTGGAAAGTCTGTGGGCTATGATCAGGCTGGTGCGGTTCTTCATCAGAGCCACCATTGCCTGCTGGATGTGCATTTCCGTACGGGTATCTACCGAGGAGGTTGCCTCATCCAGGATCAGTATCTTCGGATCTGCCAGCACAGCACGGGCAATTGCCAGAAGCTGACGCTGCCCCTGACTCAGGTTGCTTCCGCCTTCCGTAAGCACGGTTTCGTATCCTTCCGGCAGACGTTCAATGAATTCTCTTGCTTTGGCGGTTTCCGCTGCCTGTCTGATTTCTTCATCGGTAGCATCCAGCTTGCCGTAGCGGATATTGTTGGCAATGGTATCCTGGAAAAGTACCGTATCCTGCAGAACGATCGCAATCGCACTGCGGAGGGTATTCTTCGGGATGTCGTTGATGTTTATATCATCCAGCCGGATCTCACCCTTATCCACATCGTAGAATCTGGTGAGCAGGTTTACAACGGTGGTTTTCCCGGAACCCGTTGCCCCTACAAGAGCGATCTTCTGCCCCTTCTGTACGTCAAGATTGAAATCAAAGAGGATCTGCTTTTCAGGGTTGTAAGAGAAGTCGATATGACTGAATTCGATATTTCCCTGAATATTTTCCACTTTGATATCGGATCTGCCTTCGTCGATCTCATCCGGGGATTCCAGAATCGTAAATACACGTTCCGCGCCGGCGATGGCTGTCAGAATATTGGCGTACTGGTTGGCGATCTGGTTGATCGGCATGGAAAGCTGACGGGAATACTGGAGAATCGCCTGAATATCACCGACGGAAATAACACCCGTCATGGCAAAATAAGCGCCGCTTGCCGCTACGATCAGGTAGTTCATATTGTTGATAATATTGTTTGCGGGACCCATTACACCGCCCCATACATTGGCACGAATACTGCATTTTCGGAATTCTTCACTGATTTTGGCGAATTCCTCGCAGGCATCCTGCTCTTTGCCGTATGCCACAACGGTTTTGTAGCCCGTAACCATTTCTTCCACCTGTGCATTCATCTGCCCCAGGAGAACCTGCTTTTTCACGAAATATTTACGCATGAATTTGGACAGATTCATGGAAACGATGATCGTCAGCGGAATGGTGATCAGCGCGATCAGTGCCATGCGCCAGTCGTAATAGATCAGCATGGAGAATGCACCGATCAGCGTCAGTACACTGGAAATCAGGGAGGAGATGGACTGGGAGATGGTGTTGGAAATATTGTCCACGTCATTGGTCATGCGGCTCATGATATCCCCGTGGGCGTGGGTGTCCGTATACTGGATGGGCAGATAGGAAATCTTACGGAACAGATCCTTACGCATTATGTATACGGTGGTCTGGGAAATCTTCGCGGCAGCAACACCCTGTACCATGGTAATAAGGGAGTTGGCAATGTATACCACACCCAGCAGCACCAGATAGTGTATCAAGCTGTCAAAATCCACGTGGAGACGGGATTCGGAAAGGCGCATGGTGTCGATGGCTTTCCCCTGCAGCATGGGTCCCAGCAGGTTCAGCACGGTGGTCAGGATGGTTGTGAGCAGAATAACCAGGATCAGGTATTTGCTTCTGCCGATGTATTTCAGCAGCTTCCGGATGGTCGCTTTGGCGTTTTTCGGTTTTTCACGGATCATCGGACCGCCGCGGGGACCACCGTTCATGTTGGCACCGTTTCTTTTGGCAAGATTACGGAGTTCTTCGGCGGACATTTCTTTCTCTCCGCCGTGTTTTTTGTTTTTAGGATCCATTCCCGGAGGGGGCATCTGTCCCGGCAGAGGCATCTTACCGGGCATTTCGGGCGTGTTTTTTACTTCAGCCATTATTCTTCACCTCCGTTGTTTTTCATCTGGGAACTGTAGATATCCCTGTAGGTTTCACTGGTCTTCATCAGGTTTTCGTGATCGTCAAAAGCCGTGATCTTACCGTTTTCAATAACCGCGATCTTGTCCGCGTGCATAACACTGGCAACGCGCTGGGCAATCATGATGATCGTGGTATCGGCAAAATGGGTGTGCAGTGCAGAACGGAGTTTCGCTTCCGTTCCCAGGTCAAGAGCCGATGTGCTGTCGTCGAATATAATGATCTCCGGATGACGCAGAACGGCACGGCTGATGGCAACTCGCTGCTTCTGACCGCCGGAAAGGGATGCGCCTTTTTCCGCAACATAGGATTCATATCCGTCAGGCATACTGCTGATGAATTCATCTGCCTGGGCAACCATTGCCGCCTGTTCGATCTCTTCCTGTGTGGCGTCTTCCTTACCCCACAGAATATTTTCGTTCACACTGCCGGAGAACAGTTCGCTCTTCTGCAGTACATAACCGATCTTCTGACGCAGCGCATGGAGATCCCAGTCTTTGACATTTACTCCGTCCACGTATACATTGCCCTCAACAGCTTCATAGAAACGGGGGATCAGGCTGACCAGCGAGGACTTACCGGAACCGGTTGCACCGATAATTGCGATAATCTCGCCCTTCTTCGCTTCCAGATTTACGCCGTCCAGCACCTTGTTTCCCTGTCCTTCCGGATAGGAGAAAGATACGTTTTCAAAACGGACGGTACCTTCTTCTTTGCCTTCGGTAACGGTACCGTTCTGAATGGCAGGATCCGCTTCCAGAACTTCGCGTACACGATCCGCACAGGCTTTACCGCGGGCTACCTGCTGGAACATCATGGAAACCATCATGACGGACATCAGTACCTGAGAAATATACTGTACCGCCGCCATTACATCCCCCACTTTGATCGCAGCCGCTTCCACCTGCAGACCGCCGATGTAGATGATGGCAAGGATGGACAGATTCATAATGATCATAAGACACGGCATCAGGGTGGACATCAGCATCAGCACCTTCATGTTCGTGTTTCTGTATGCCATATTGGATTCGTCAAACCGGTCGATCTCGTGATCTTCACGGGTATACGCCTTAACCACACGGGCGCCGGTCACGTTTTCCTGTACAACGGCATTGACCTTGTCCAGTCTTTTCTGTACAACGGAAAACAAGGGAAACGCTTTGAATACCATGATCAGGACGATCAGAAGCTGGAACGGCAGAGAGACCGCCACTACCGTACCGAACTTAACGTTCAATCCCATGCACATGATCAGACCACCGATCATGAATATGGGTGCGCGCACAAACATACGCAGGATCATCATAACCAGATCCTGCAGCGAGGTGATGTCATTGGTAAGTCTGGTTACCAGCGAGCCGGTGGTAAATTTGTCCGTCTGCTGCAGGGACAGGGACATTACTTTATTGAATGCATCCACTCTCAGGTCGTTTCCGAATCCCTGGGAGGCAATACTGGCAGTGTAGCAGCACAGCAGACCCATAAGTCCCCCGATCAGTACCAGTCCCAGCATCAGAAGACCGGTACGGAGAATGGTGGACATTACCAGCGAAATATCATTGCTTTCCACAACCGTATTTACGATGGTGGACATCAGCTTCGGCTGCCACAGATCGACAATCACTTCTCCAGCCATGAACAGAGGGGAGATCAGTGCGAACAGCCAGTAAGGTTTCAGATACTTGCGAATTTTAACTTTTTTCAATCTTGCTCCTCCTTGCTCTCGTCTTCCACGAGATGATCCCGTATTTTACACAGGATCTTCATAAGCGTTTCATATTCCGTTTCCGACAGAACCTCCATGGCGATCTTATCTTCTTCATGGATGGTCTTGCGGATCTGTGTATCAATGTCACGCCCCTTTTGCGTCAGGGACACCCGTGTTGCACGAAGGTCGTACTCATCGCTCTTTCTGCTTACGATTCCTTCCTTTTCCAGTTTCTGCAGAACTACACTGATCGTCGGCGCTTTCAGGTGGGTGGCTTTCACCAGTTCCAACTGGGTTCTGTCATCCTTATGCGCCAGTTCACACAAAAGCAGTCTTGCCGATTTCTGCAGTGTCACGCCCTCGATGTCCTTGCTGCGGATCCTTGCTCCCATAATACGAGATATTTCATTCAGGACCATCATCGGAGTCGGTTTGTCCTTGTTCAGAGCGTCGTCTTCCATCTCCGGCGGATTCCCGTTGACATTTCGTTTTACAGGCATTTGTTTTCTTCCTTTCTTTGTTATTTAATTTATTTATAAACTAATTATAAGCATTTCTCATACCTTTGTCAACAACTATTTTATGAATAAACTATATTCTGTAGATTCCATAAAATCTATACAAAAAATGAGCCCGTCCTCAGACAAGCTCATGAAAAAGATCACAATTTTTATCCATTTTCACGTTCAAAGAAGTATTTTCGGTTATGGGTACTGATGCTCTGCAAAACGCCGATGCACATGAACATGGACAGCATGGAAGAGCCGCCGTATGAGAAAAACGGAAGTGTGATTCCGACGACCGGAACGATGGCAAGGCACATTCCCAGGTTTTCCAGCGTCTGCGCCAGAAGCATTCCCACCATTCCCATGCAGATGAAGGACGCATAATTCTTCCGACAGTTTTTCGCCAGAAGGATGATCCGCCAGATCAGAATCGTGATCAGAATAATATAGGTAAAGGAACCTATGAAACCGAATTTCTCCGCAAGCACCGAAAACAGGAAGTCCGACTGTCCTGCCGGGAGACTGTAATATTTGCTTCCCCCGGAAAAACCGGCACCGCGGAATCCGCCGGATATGATGCACTCACGGCTCATGATCGCCTGCCAGCCTTTGTCGGTGGGGTCAAGGTCGGGATTGAACCCAACCAGAATACGCATCTGCTGATACTCCGCCATGTGATCCCAGACAAAGGGGAACAGGATCAGAACAAGCGCGATTGCCCCGGCAAAATACCAGAGGGAGATACCGGCCGAGAACACCATAACGGCCATGATGGCTATGTATACCAGTGCCATACCCAGGTCACCGGTAAGCATGACCATACCGCTGATCAGACCGCCGTGGAGCAGCAGCTGCAGTACACTGAACGGATGGTTGATCTTTCCCTTCAGCCTGTCCAGATGGCGGGCGAAGGTAATGATATACGTAATTTTTACAAATTCCGAAGGCTGGATGGATAATGTCTCGGTCAGGTAGATCCAGTTGTGGTTTCCGTTTTCCCCTTCTCCGAATATCATTACAATAATGAGAAGCAGTATGGAAATACCAAAAAACACATATTCAAGTTTCTGGATCAGCTCATCGTAGTCGATCATGGAGAGAATTCCCACACAGATCAGACCCAGTATCAATGCCAAAAGCTGGTTGCGGACATAATTCCCGGCAAATCTGTCTGCCGCGCTTGCCAGTGTGAGGATGGACAATCCGCTCATGGCGATTACACAGAACATCATTACCATATCCAGAGAACGGACTTTTTCCTGTAATGTTATGGAAAATCTTTTCATACTCTCTGCTTCTGCACTTCCAAAATTTCATCCCCCAACAGGCAGGATGATTCAAAAAATACGTCGGAGAAATACCGAAATATCTCTCCGACGCTTTGTCTTACATACCGGAATTAATATGCAATGCCCCAGTAGACCATATGCTTTGCAGGCTTTCCGCAGCATACGCATACATCGGAGAGTTTTTCTTCTTCCAGAGGGATGCAGCGGGAACCGACGCCGGTCAGTTCCTTAACCTTATCTTCGCATTCTTCCTCGCCGCACCACATAGCCTTAACGAAACCGTCGCCCTGCTTCAGGGATTCCTTGATCTCGTCAATGGTGGTACAGGAGTAGGTTCTCTTTTCTCTGTTTGCCAGAGCCTTGGCGTACATACCGTCGCGTACTTCCTGCAGCTTGGCGGCAACCGCTTCTTCCAGATTTTCCAGAGGAACGATTGTCTTTTCCATGTTGTGACGGGTTACCATTACGCACTGACCGGCTTCCATATCTCTGGGACCAAGTTCAATACGCAGCGGCACACCCTTCATTTCGTATTCCGCAAACTTCCATCCGGGACTGTTGTCGCTGTCGTCCAGCTTTACGCGGAAGTTGTTCTTCAGGCGGTCGTACATGGCGCGGTTTGCTTCCAGTACGCCGTCCTTATGCTGTGCGATGGGTACGATAACTACCTGAATCGGAGCTACTGCCGGGGGGAGAACCAGACCGTTGTCGTCACCGTGGGTCATGATGATACCGCCGATCATACGGGTTGTAACACCCCAGGATGTCTGGTGAGGATACCGGAGCGTGTTGTCCTTATCGGTATACTGAATGTCAAACGCTCTTGCAAAACCGTCGCCGAAGTAATGGGAGGTGCCTGCCTGCAGTGCCTTACCGTCATGCATCAATGCTTCGATACAGTAGGTATCTTCCGCACCGGCAAATTTATCGGAAGGAGTCTTCACACCCTTGATAACCGGGATAGCCAGGTCATTGATGTGGAAATCGGCGTATACATTCAGCATACGTACGGTTTCTTCGATTGCCTCCTCAGCGGTAGCGTGCATGGTATGACCTTCCTGCCACAGAAATTCACGGGAACGGAGGAAGGGACGGGTGGTCTTTTCCCAACGTACAACGGAACACCACTGGTTGTACAGCTTCGGCAGGTCGCGGTAGGAGCGGATGATATTGGCGTAATGTTCACAGAACAGGGTTTCGGAGGTGGGACGAACACAGAGTTTTTCGGTCAGGGGTTCGCTGCCGCCGTGTGTTACCCAGGCAACTTCCGGTGCAAAGCCTTCTACATGGTCTTTTTCCTTCTGCAGCAGGGATTCCGGAATAAACATGGGCATATATACGTTTTCATGTCCCAGTTCCTTGAACTTTCCATCCAGAATCTTCTGGATGTTTTCCCAGATGGCGTAACCGTAAGGACGGATGATCATACAGCCCTTAACGCTGGAATAGTCAACCAGGTCAGCCTTTTTGCAGATGTCCGTATACCATTTGGCAAAATCTTCATCCATGGAAGTAATGTCTTCCACCAGTTTTTTGTTGTTTTTGTTGTCGTTTTTCATTTTCTTTATCTCCATACTGTTTATTCAATTTTGGTCAGCTTGGCGTATGTTGCCATGAGCTTCTTGGTACCGACGGTTTCAAATGCAATTTCGTAGAGGATATCCGCACCCATGGGTCTGACAGTCAGAATCGTCCCCTCTCCGAATGTCATATGCTTTACCCTGTCTCCTGCCGCAAAAGCTCCGACAGTAACCGCAGGTTTCGGCTTGATGGTGGGGATTGGCCGTCTGGTTTCCTCCACGAAATGATTCACAGGCTTCATCTTGGGCGGTCTGGGCATTCTCTGCCGTACATCCTCAGAATGCATTGCCTCATCGTTGATATCCATGTATTCCTTGGGAATCTCCCCAATGAAACGGGACAGGGGGTTGGCGCTGGTTCTGCCGTTCATCATTCTTTCCTTAACATGGGTAACGATCAGTTCCCGTTTTGCTCTGGTGATCGCCACATAGGCAAGACGGCGTTCTTCTTCCAGTTCCTCCGGATTCATGATACACTGGAAACTGGGGAAGATATTGTCCTCCATACCGGTCAGGAATACCACGGGGAATTCCAGACCCTTGGCACTGTGTACTGTCATGAATACGACCGCATCCGCGTTTTCGTCGTATTTATCCACATCGGATACCAGGGCGATATCTTCCAGAAATTCCACAAGGGAGGGATTCTCGTTGTTTTCCTCGTATTGTCTTGCAGCGTTGATCAGTTCATCCAGGTTCGCTCTGCGGTCTTCCCTTTCCGTTGCGTCAGGCAATTCCGTCAGCATTTTGGCGTATCCCGTATCTTCGATCACTTTTTCGATCAGTTCCGTCAGGGACAGGCTTGCCGCCATTTCCTTGAACTGGTCCATCATATAAACAAAGTTCACCATGGCATTGGCAGTGGAGGGGGAGATGGCATTGTACCGCTTTACACCGCGCAGAAATTCCATCAGGGTGAATCCTTCCGCTGCGGCAAGCGCTTCCGCAACCTGTACGGATTTTTCACCGATACCCCTGCGGGGCGTGTTGATGATTCTACGGAGACGCAGATCATCGCTGGGATTGTTGATGATTGCCAGATACGCGATGATATCCTTTACTTCCATGCGCTCGAAGAAACGCATACCGCCGAGCATTCTGTAGGGAATACCGGCTTTGGCAAAGGTCTGTTCAATACTGCGGGACTGGGAATTCATACGGTACAGCACGGCAAAATCTTTGAGTACCGCACCTTTTTTGACGATCTGTTCGTTGATATATTCGGCGATGAATTTGGCTTCATCGTTCTGGTTACCCAGACAGCGGACGCGGATCTTGTCCCCTTCTTCGCCGCTGGTCCACAGGGTTTTGCCGAGTCTGCCGCTGTTGTGGGCAATCACGCTGTTCGCCGCATGGAGAATCGTCTGGGTGGAACGATAGTTTTCTTCCAGCTTGATGACAGCGGTATTGTCGTAATTTTTATCGAAATTCAGAATATTTTCAATTACCGCACCGCGGAATTTGTAGATACTCTGGTCATCGTCACCAACAACCATGATATTGCGGTATTTGCCGGACAACAGCAGTGTAAGTTCCAGCTGGGCGTAGTTGGTATCCTGATACTCGTCCACGCAGACATAGCGGTAACGGTTCTGCAGGGTCGCGCGCACGTCTTCACATTCCGTCAGCAGACGCACGGTTTCCATGATGATATCGTCAAAATCCAGCAGATTCTGAGTACGCAGTTTGCCCTGGTACAGTTCGTAGATGGCGGCGATGTTCTTTTTCTTTACATCCTGTCCTGCCTGCATAGCGTATTCGGTAGGTCCGATCAGTTTATCCTTCGCGCGGCTGATGGCGTTCATGACATTCTTGACCGGCAGGAATTTGTCGTCGATATTCAACTGCTTCATACACAGACCGATCTGTTTTTTCACGTCGTCCGTGTCACAGATGGTGAAATTGCGGTCTCTGCCGATCTGACTGCCGTAACGGCGCAGAAGCTGTACGCAGATGGAATGGAAAGTACCGGTCATGATCTCGGCGGCTTCACTGCTGTCCTCTCCGAAAATTCTGACGATTCTCTCCTTGATTTCTCTGGCGGCCTTGTTGGTAAAGGTAATGGCCATAACGGACCATGCCGGCGGTGCATTGACCTTGAAACGGGTCAGAAATTCGCCCAGGGCATCGTGGTCAAAGGATCTTGCCGCTTCCATTTCCGTCAGAAGGGATGCCGCATTCTGGGGAACGGTTTCGTCATGGTACGCATTTCCGTAGCGGATGATGTACGCGAGGCGGTTGACCAGAACAGTGGTTTTTCCGCTGCCGGCTCCTGCCAGGATCAGAAGCGGTCCGTCGATCCGGTATACCGCTTCGCGCTGCTTATCATTAAGCTTTTCATAGTACTGATCGAAAAGCTGTTTCTTGCAAAGTAAATATTTTTTGGATGTCTGTAAATCGGGCATGTCAGGGTCTCACTTCTATTAAGATATACTCTTTAATTATAGCATATTTCCAAAACTTAATCAAGTCCGCCGGGGAAATTTCGGGAAGAATTCTCTGCAGATTTTTATTTCTTTTCCTTTCGCCCGATATACAGTTTCCTTAGCCGTCACGATCAAGTGCTCCTCTCTTACAGCACCGTTCTGATTTTTGCCAAAGCGGCTTTTTCGATCCGGCTGACATAGGACCGGGATATTCCCAGTTTATCCGCCACTTCCCTTTGGGTTTTCGCGGAACCGCTGCCCAAGCCGTATCGCAAAGTGATGATCTCCCGCTCCCTGGGTGTCAGCTTCTTCATGATATATTCCCCCGCACGGCTTAACTTCATCTTGGTATCCAGATCATCCGCGATGGTATCGTCACATTTGATAATATCAATGTAGGTCAGCGGGTTTCCGTCCCGGTCCGTGTCGATGGTTTCATTGATGGACACTTCCTGACTGAATTTTTTCTGGGAGCGGAAATACATCAGTATCTCATTCTGTATACATCTGGCACCGTATGTGGCAAACTTTGCACCGTTTGTGGGATCAAAGGAATCAATAGCCTTGATCAGCCCGATGCTTCCTATGGAAACCAGATCTTCATGATCCGGACTGGCGGCATAGTATTTCCGGACAATATGTGCAACAAGCCGGAGATTGTGTTCAATCAGTTTTGTTCTTGCGCTTTCTTTTTCAGCCGGATCTTCCGTTGTTTTCATTTTTACAAACAGTTCTTCTTCTTCCTGTTTCGGCAAAGGCTGCGGGAACTGTTTCTGCGGTGCGGCTGACAATACGGTAAAGGAAAATCCGGCAAGTACGGACAGCAAAAATGACAGCATATGACGCTCCTTTAGTGGAATTGGTATACCATATGCCGATTTTGGCTTGTCTTATGAATTTTCCATCTTTTCCCTGTTTGAAATCCTTTTTTTCCGTCCATACTATTCCCGAACACAATCGAAAGGATGGTTTTTCTATATGCTTGACAGAATTTCCCTGATCCTCGTGATCATCGGTTCGCTGAACTGGGGTTCCATCGGTCTGTTCCGGTTTGATCCCGTAGCATGGATCTGCGGCGGGCAGGATTCCCTCTGGGCGAGAATCATTTACACACTGGTCGCACTGGCAGGTATCTGGTGCATCTCCCTTCTCTTCCACCCCAGAGAACGCGAAAGCAGCATGGAATAACACTTTGTCAGCTTCCACAAAAAGATCGGTACGATTTCGTGATTATGCCGATCTTTTTTCTTTGGCATCTATTGACATTCCTTCCCATTCTTGTTATAATTATCTATATACAGTTGTCTAACAGCAATCTTGTTTTATCTATAATACTTGTTTATCGCGTGAGCGATATCGGAGGTTCTTATGTCCAATCAGAAACATTCGCATGTTGTCGTTGTCGGCATTGATGGCGCGGGTTCCTTTATCAAGGATGCTGTTACCCCCCATTTTGATCGTATTTTTGCAAATGGTGCGGTAACTTACCGTGCTTTGGCATCCAATCCGTCCATCAGTGCGGAATGCTGGGGTTCCATGCTGACCGGTGTTGGTCCGGAAGTACATAAGCTGACCAACGGTATTGTCAGCAAAACGCCTTATCCGACCGATTCCGCATTCCCCTCTCTGTTCCGCCGTATCCGTGCAGTTATGCCCGATGCCGAACTGGGTTCCTACTGTGACTGGAATCCCATTACTTTCGGTATTGTAGAAAACAACATCGGTGTGTCCCATGATACCGCCAGAGATACCGAGCTTACACCCATTATCTGTGATTACATCAAGACAAAGAAGCCCACTTTCCTCTTTATACAGATGGACAGCGTAGACGGCGCAGGGCATGCACACGATTACGGTTCCGAAAAGCATCTGGAGAGGATCAATGTTGTTGATGGCTATATAAACAATGTTCATGAAGCCATCAAGGATGCCGGAATGCTGGAGGAGACCCTCTTTATCGTTATCGCTGACCACGGCGGAAAGAACTGCAGCCACGGCGGATGGTCCGATGAAGAAAAATACGTTACCTTTGCCGCTGCCGGTAAGGGCGTACAGAAGATCTCCATTGAAGAAATGAATATCCGCGATCTGGCTGCGATCGTTCTGTACGCACTCGGTATCGACGCGCCGGAACTGGACGAAAAGGGCTGGACTTCCCAGATTCCCACCGGTATTTTTGACGATCCGGCGATTCCGGAATATCGTGATTTCTCCCACCTGACCGGTGCTGCTCCCAGGATCTCCAAGGTTGCCCACACTTCCGAACTGCTTTGATGCAAGACAAAAAATTACTGTATTTTCATAGATACAGTAATTTTTTCATTGAATAGAACGAGAGGTACATATGTCACCAAAATTTTCACACGTAATTGTTGTCGGCATTGACGGTGCCGGTGCGTTTATCAAGGATGCCGATACACCGTACTTTGACAGGATTTTTGCAGAAGGTGCGGTAACTTACCGTGCTTTGGCATCCAATCCGTCCATCAGTGCCGAATGCTGGGGTTCCATGCTGACCGGTACGGGACCTGAAGTCCATGGACTGACAAACAAGATCGTCGGCAAAGTTCCCTATCCCACGGATTCTCCCTTCCCTTCCGTTTTCCGCCGCATTCGGAAAGTCATGCCGGACGCCGTCCTGGGATGCTTCTGCAACTGGTCACCCATTTACCGCGGCATGGTAGAAAATGATCTGAATGTCACCACCGGTAACGGAAACGATATTGAACTGACTTTGAAAGTCTGCGATTATATCGCTGAAAACAAGCCTGCATTCCTGTTCGTTCAGCTGGACCATGTAGATTCCTGGGGACATTACGCCGGTTACGGAACCCCCGCACATCTTTTGTCCATCCACGATGCCGATATCCGCATACGGGAAATTTTTGATGCGGTCGTGGATGCGGGGATGTACGAAGACACGTTATTCATTGTGATTGCCGACCATGGCGGGGATGGTCTCAGTCATGGCGGCTGGTCCCATGATGAACGGTACGTTACCTTTGCCGCTGCCGGTAAGGGTGTACAGCACACGGGAATTGAAACAATGAATGTACGTGATCTTGCAGCTATTATACTGTATGCCTTTGACATTGAAGCACCGGAACTGGACGAAAAGGGTTGGACTTCCCAGATTCCGGAAGGACTTTTCAACGATCCGTCCATTCCTGAATACCGGGATCTCTCCCATCTGACCGGTGCGGCACCCAGAATTTCCAAAACACCGCACACTTCTGAATTGATCTGACAAGTAACCAAGGTAAGATTGCTGTATTTTTATGGAACAGCAGTCTTACCTGTTTCTGTTTTCATGAGATATTGACAATACCGGATCTGATTCCGATACATAGGAAAACTGCTGTATCCGATGTGAATACAGCAGTTTTTGTTTTTATGAGAATTTTTCTGTTACACAGTTGGGGATTACACCGTCGCGGAAGACCATCATGTCGATATTGTAGTATTCCGTTTCTTCCCCGACACCGCGAACTCCTACTGCCAGATATTCTGTGTCACCTGCCCCGCTCAGAACATTGTTCCTGTAGTAGTTGATGTTGGTGCTGTTATGCAGAATGGCACGGATATCGTCCTTTTCTTCCGTATACCAGCTTCTGCCGGTTCCGCGTTCCACGATCAGGAAACCGGTGAATTCTTCTGCGATCCAGTCAACATAATCCATTCCTGCCGGGCAGTAGTTTTCTTCCGGAATCGGTAATTCGTCGTAACGACTCAGAATCACGTAGGTTTTACTGCATCCCTCTGCAATCAGATCCAGCACTTCTGTCATACCGGCGTACAGGGGCAAAGGATAACACATTCCGTTATCCACATAGAATTCAATAGAACCAATCAGCGCAGAATTCACATCAGCAGGAATACTTTCCTTATATACCTGAATCAGATTTTCCTGATAGGTCTTGCCGTTTTTCATGATGCGGTTCTGTTTGGTACTGTCCTCACTCCAGTAGCTGTTGTTGTACTCAAATGTAACCTCCCTAACCTCTCTTGCCGCGATCCTGTTTTCCAGTTCCGTAAGATAATCCATGTAACCCTTGGAATACGCCAGTTCCTCCATGTGCTTTGCCGCGCCGGAAATGGGGTGGATTCTGCCGGTTTTTGCAAGAGTAATACCGAATTTGGGTTTCACAACATAGTATACCCGGCGGCTGTTGAAAACACTGTTTTCCAGGTAGTAGGGTATTGTTTCGGTATCGATCTCGGTCAGGATCTCCGTTGCCTCCACAGCAGGAATGTCGTACACTGTTCTGGAAGTTGTATCGTATTCCATAGATTCCTTCATGTAAAGCTCATAGTTATCGAACAGGAACATTTTGTAATCGTCATCATAGTATCCGCTGAAGTATGTACTGATTTTCTCAATGGTTTCTTCATCCGCATCAATGAATTTATCCGTTTCCGCTACGGCATAATCCGCGTCAATATAGGCAACCCCGTTCATAGCCTCCAGCGCCGGCAGGATTCTTTCAATGTCTTCCCTTTCCGTCAGCCTGATCTCTTCTTCGGGATAGCTGAATTTCAGCTCGATCTCGCGGATATTGTCTGCAGAATACATGAAGCTGTCCAGATGGAACACATCAAACATAAATATCAGGAGGAAAACAGCTGTTGCAGCCGTGGTGATACCCAGTCCTGCAATACCCTTGAACATACTTTTGGTGGAACGGTTGATCAATACGTTCATCAGGATAAAGGACAGGATAAGTCCGCAGACTGTACCGAATACCATCCAGGAGAATCCGCCGCCGAATCCGCTGTACATCAGGATGGCGCCGCAGATACCGGCTGTGAATACAACCAAATATTTTACGATCACTTTGATCTTGTTCCAGATCACAGAATTGGCTGCCATCTCACTCCGGCGCTTCCGGTGAAGGAATATTGCCGCAGTATAGTAGAGAATACTGGGGATAAGAAGGGACAGAATCTGGAGAACCGGATACCCCACTTCCCCCGAAGCCAATCCGAATGTAACATAGATGATCAGATAGGCAGGACAAATCCAGCGCAATGAAGGAACTTCTATATAGTAGTCCATATGGATGGAGTCCATACTGGTAGCAACACATCCGACTACAAGAAAATACAGTGCAATGGGGAGAAACGCGATGATGCCTGCCATACAGAAGCGGAAGCCTGCTGTTGCGGTCAATGCGCCTGCCAGCTGGAACAGAGTGAACACCACCAAATAGGACAGAACACCGATCAGCCAGTTGTTCCAGATCATTGTAAAAGCGTTTTCCCACACACCATAGGTAAGCAGCAGTACACTCATGGAAATGGAATACATAACGGAACTGCTGACTGCATAATACAGGAATCTGGCAGCGCCTTCCATGACGAACAGGCTCTCACGGCGCATGGGGATACTGTGGAAACAGTTGGTTGCCTGTTTGGAGTTTACATAACTGTTTGCCGCCATACCGGAGAAAATACCCAGTACACAGCTGATGACCACGAACACAATACCCATTGCCTGTGCAATATCGTACCCCTGGTTTGCATATATCCCATGCCGCTGAGCTTCCGAAACATCCAGAATGGTAGGAAGAACGCAGGCGAGGAAACACAGGATCAAATACAATACAAACTGCTGCCAGTTTGCTAAAAGATAAAACCGGAAATAACTCAGGGCATTCTTCGGAAATTTATCCAATAAGGTCTTTTGTGAACTCATATCCTCTCTCCTCCATTTCCGTAATAAATACTTCGTCCAATGTCAGCGGAATAAATTCGCAGAACTGGGGTTTTTGTTCTTCCACCCAGCCGCTCAGGGACTCTTCGTTTCCTCTTACGATCACAGTGAACAGACTGCCTCGTCTTACCACTGACAGCGGCTGCATTTCCTGCAGTTTCACTTCCATTTCGTCACAACGCTCCTTGGGGAAGGAAAGCTGGATCTTGGAAATATTGGTGCGTACATCGTCCAGTTCGCTTTCCAGTACCATTTCTCCCTGATGCAGCAGTGCGATGTGATCCGCCATATCCTCCACTTCCCGCAGGTTGTGGGACGCGATGATACAGCAGAGATTCCGTTCCGCCACATCGTCGATGATCAGGTGCTTCACAAGCTGCCGCATGACCGGATCCAGTCCGTCGAAGGTTTCGTCACACAGCAGATATTCCGGCATACAGGACAACCCCAGCAGTACGGATACCTGTTTCTGCATTCCCTTGGAGAATGTCTGGATCTTGCGCCGTTCTTCCAGTCCGAATTTCTGTACCAGTTCCCGGTATCTTTCCATGGAAAATTTCGGATAAATACTGCGGTACATCTGACACATATCCGCCATGGTGGAATGGGGCAGGAAATAGGGGTCATCGGACAGATATACGATTTTTTCCTTAATGGCTGTATTTTCAAAAACCGGCTCGCCGCAGCACAGCACATCCCCCTGATCCGGTTTATATATACCGCACAGTGTACGGAGCAATGTGGATTTGCCCGAACCGTTTGAGCCGATGAGTCCGAAAATACTGCCGTTTTCCACAGTTACGGATACCTCATGGAGACTGCGTACACTGCCAAAGCATTTGGTTACGTTTTCAGTACGAATCATTCGTTTTCCTCCTTTTCTGCGGCATTGGTCTTTTTCCACGCATTGTCCGCCGCCTGCAGAAATTCCGCCCCGGTGATCCCGGTCATTTCCGCTTCTCTGGCAATGCCTGTCAGCGTTTCTTCGATTTTCTCCAGCTGCTTTCGCCGTAATTCATCCGTTTCGGTCAGTACGACGCTTCCTCTGCCGGGCAGGGTCAGAATCACGCCCTCTCTTTCCAGCTCGTTATAGGCTTTCTGGATCGTATTGGGGTTGATGCCCAGTTCTTTCGCAAGATTACGCACTGACGGAAGCTTTTCGCCCGGTTTGATCTCACCGGATAAAATCAAATGTCTGATATTGTCAATAAGCTGCTCGTACAGCTGCTTTCTGTCACGCAAATCAACGGTTATGCACTGCAATCTCATCTCTCCCTTCTGTATTTCTCGTGTCTTAACTGTACTATTTGTATTAGTACAGTTATATTATACAACACACAAAGGTGTCTGTCAATAGTTTTTCAAAAAAATCCGGCGTATTTTCCGAATCCTTCAAAATGCTGTTGAATTTGAAAAATTAGTATGAATTTTACCCGGAAGTCCTTGCATATCGGGAAAAAGTATATTATAATGTATAAATGACAGAATGTTAAGGGAGGTTAAAAACTATGTTTTTGCTTGAAAGTACCGGCACGGAAATGCAGAGCGCCAACATGATCACTACTGTGGTAATGCTGGTTGCCATGATCGCTATTTTCTATTTCTTCATGTACAGACCCCAGAAGAAACAGGAAAAAGAAACCGCATCCATGCGTGACGGTCTGCAGGTTGGTGATGAAATTACCACCATCGGCGGCATCATCGGCAAGATCGTTTCCATCAAGGACGAAACCGTTCTGATCGAAACCAGCAATGAACGCAACAAGATCCGCATTCTCAAGACTGCTGTACGCAATGTTGACGTACACGCTGAGGACGCTGACTGATCCGCGATTTATTGTTTTGATCCGATCATATTGAATGAATCCTCCGAATACACTGGAGTACAACCTGTGTTTCGGAGGATTGAATCAAATGGAAACATCCCATAAAAACAATTCTGTTTTTTCGGCAATGCTGACCGGCATATGTATCGCCCAGCTCTTTGTGGTGGGTATCGGTCTGCTCCTGCTTCTCGTATTCTGTGCCATTGCCTGTCAGATGAAGGACCCGGACAGCGTGATTCTGCCTTTGTCCTTATGTGCGCTGTATATCAGCAGTCTGGCGGGAGGGTTTGCCGCAGTGCGTATTTCCGGCGACGGCATCTTATCCGGACTTATTTCCGGAGGACTGACCATGCTGCTTGTCCGGCTGCTCTCTCTGCTGCCCCTTCCCCCTTCCCAGATGACTCCCCTGCAGGCAGGCATATTTTTTGCCCTGATCCCGGCAGCTTCCGTATGCGGTTCCGTAATCGGCAAAAAGCGAAAATCTGCCAAGCCACGTCACCGCGTACGCAGACGATAAAATACCTGCAGAATCACACGGACAGTTCTGCAGGCAAATCCATGTCCGTTTTTCGTGAAAATCATTATGATGTATACTTTTAAATGCAACGGTGTCCGTACTGCCGTACATACCGGAAACGGCACTGTATTCACTCTGACACCTCTTGCCTTCGATATGCTCCAAGCACTGACCCCTCCGCTGACGGATGAAATCCCCATGGGTCTGCGGTATTCCTTTGCCAAGTACGACAGTACAGATCTGAAAAATTCCTATGCGGAAGTACATAAGGTTTTTGAAGCCATGGAAGAACCGGATGCGGCATATGACAGACTGACCGCCGCACGGGTATGTGCCGATCTGGAAAATGCGGAAACGGTATTCGCCGGTTATGCGGCAAAGATGGGAGACGCTGATCGTTTTTCTCTCACCGTTCTTGCTGACGATACAGCATCAGCCGAAACGGTGAACAATCTGATTGCTGCGGCGAAAAAATATATCCCCGGTGTTTCCGTTACAGTACGTTGTCCCCTCGGTTCTGCGGCTGCGGGCGCGGAAGCTGACGAATATCATCTTCTGGCAGGCGAAATGTCCGCCTTTGACGTTTCCCTGTTCTCTGCCCTGTCTGCCAATACAGCTGTTTCCTGTACATTCTCCTCCGGTGATGATCTGAGCGCTTTTGTTAAGACTGCGTATGATGCCGGCTGCCGGAAGCTGTCCCTTGTGCCTGCAGCCAATGTATCCGTAAACGAAACGATGGAAATGTACGACAAGCTGTCCCGTACTTTGACACGCATGTACAGAACTGTAAAGGATTTTGTTTTCCTGCCCTTTGCATTCAGCAATGTACTGCCCGGTAAGTGGATCGCTGCGGATGACAGTATGCCTGTATACGATATGAAAACCCTTCCCGGCTATTTCGGCGCCTGCGGTCTGGTTTCCCATCTGGCTGAAGATATCACGGACAATGCTGTCCTGCAGAAGTGTGTTGAATATGCCATCATTCTGAAAAACTAAGTTCTGGGATACATATATATGTTTTCTGAAATTTTCGCTTTTATTTGACATTTTTTCGAAAAAAGGTATTGACAAGCGGATCAAAAAGTAGTATAATATCATCGTTGACGCGACAGAGTTCCGTCAGCGATATAGGCGGGCATGGCGGAATTGGCAGACGCGCTAGATTCAGGTTCTAGTGAAAGCAATTTCATGGAGGTTCAAGTCCTCTTGCCCGCATCGACAAAGCCTTGAGAATGAAGATTCCCAAGGCTTTTTGTTTTGTCTGACCATATACAATCCTTATTACAATTTAAAACGCACCCCAAACAATCAAAGGATATAAATACACGGTCTATACCACTGATTTTTGGGGTGTGTTTCTGTTTTATAGGGTCTATTTCATTATTTCACGCACGTCAATTCAGGTTTTGCAAGAATCCCCTGATCAGAGAGACTGTACCCGTATGTAAACCATTTATCTTTGCTCTGCCATACACCTGATTCATAATAAATGCATTTCCACGGAGCGCAATAATGTACCGGTCCGAATCCGTTTGTTCTCGGCACGTACAAACGAAGTGTGATGCGGTGTCTGCCGGTTTCCATTTTTCCAAGAGAACAGGTATAGGGTGGATACAGAATCTCGCCTCGTTCTTCATCATCCATAAGTACCTGTATCAGCGATCCCCTGTACTTGGCTATATACAGCTGCAGTTCTTCTCCGCTGCATTCTGCAGGTACCTCAATGTCCAGATGGTAATCCAGTTTTCCGCTGTAGAAAGCTAAGGTTTGAGGAACAATGTCTCCGAAATCGAGGGTATCCGCCAGAGGTACTATGGTCTTTTCGGAATCTTCCACCTTAATACCGAAGCTGCCGAGAATATAGCATCGTTCAACACAGTGTCTTACGCTGAAAGGCAATATCAATTCCAGAATGTTTTCTCCGGCACATATGTCGGGAATACGCACCGTTTTGATGCAATGATCAACGTAAAAGCCACAGATCTCACAGGATACTTTCTCGCCGTTCCAAAAAATCTCCGCCATTTCCGGATGTTCCATTGCCAGCATAGCATCCTGCAGATCTATCTCACTGCTGATACGGAAGCGAAGTCTTACCCGGTGTTCTGCAGGGGCTTTCGGGAGCCGCCACCGAACACAGCCAAGTCCGCGTTTGGGTAAGCCAAGTTCCTCCCGCAGATACGTATCTATTCGGAGCAATTCTTCCTGTGGTCGGTAGGGTTCATCGTCCAACGCATATTCTGCTATATCCAACAGGAGCGCGTTGGGTTCCCACAGGGTAAACGGAACACCGGACGGTATCTCCAATGATACGGGTGCTACAGCCTGTTCGATAACAGGTACTTCTGCATTATCTTTACTTACTTCATCCGCAGGCGTAAGACGGAACAAAAAACTGTCATAATTATACTGGTCAACGGAAAGATATGTGGTGTTATCCTTGATTTCCGCTGTCAGAGGACGGATATCCCCGCACAGCGTATCATACAAGCGGACATCCCACTTCCCTTTTATCTTGATCGTCAATGAGCGGCATTCGGCTGCATCCTTGTCCTCAGGATCCTGACCACGGCAGATGAATAGCCAGCGATCCGCTCCGTCCTGTCTCATCTGGTACAGCATATCCTGGGAAATAGTGTTGTTCTTTTCACGCACTTCTACTTCTCTCACTTCCTCCAATGTAGACAGAAGTGCACTGCAGCTAAACGGTATGACGGTACTCTTGTGATAGAGCGCTGCAGGAACATCAGAGGGAAGCGCATCCATATAGGCAGGCTCTTCTCCCATAAATACCAGTTTGCCGCCTGCCTGTGCAAATGCCGAAAGCCGTTCCACAGTTGTACCTCGCAAAGTCTCACACCCAGGAACAATGATTACATCATATGCCATTTCTCCAACGTTCAGCGGGAAACCGCCATTTGGGCATAGTTCCGGAAAAAGCTTTTCGCTGATATAATCAAAGTCCAAACAATGCAAGGTCAGCCATGTATTGATATCCTCAAAATTTTTATCCAGTTTCTTACAGGCATCGTCATTTTGTTCTTTCGGTCCCCAGCGCAGCCAATAGGATTCCATTGGATGAATGATACCCACATGAACAATAGGTTTGCCTCTGGTCAGTGCAGTGTTCAGACGTGCAAAATGGTCTTCAACCAAACTGAATTTTTCGTACCAGGGGCTTTGATAATTTATGGACGGCGGGAAGTCACGTTTTGCTACACCTTCCATTGATACCATGGAAAGATGCGGTACCCGGATCGTAACACCCATTGCTGCCTGCCAGTCACCCGACATTTTGTAATCCCGGAAGTCGTAATCCCAGGAAGAAATACCGTAAAGTTCACTGACCATAGCCTCTTTGCCATACTGTCGTACTGCCGACTGACACTGCTTCAGCGTATTGAACTGGTGGAGGGAATATAAAATATCCACACCCGGAATGGTCATATTCTTATATGCAGGCATTGCTTCATACATAGCACTCTGCACGTCCAGTATATATTCGCCCATGACATGTCCGGTAAAGGCTATACCGTTCTTTTGGCACCAATCATAGATTTGTGCCATATATGCCGTCTGGAAACGGTTATCCGCGTGGTCAAAATAGCGGTACCTGCTGAGCGATGGCGAAAGATCCGGTAGATTCCAGACAAGTTCGGGAAGTTTGGCAAGCAAAGATTCTCCGTATGCGGCTGTGTATGTATCCTCAAAATCGTCAGTCCACGAAAAGATCAACTTTTCTTTGGCTGAAGAAGCTTTGAGTCTGGTCTTAAACGCGACAGCAGGTTCATCCGTGAATATAGCAGGAACCGCTTTACCGAATTCGCTGCCGACCTTTTGGCTATACGCATCATAGGTAACTTCGATGAATTTTCCAATGGCTTCAGGATTCATGGTATCCACATAAGTCTGACCGTTACGAGATTCTGCCATCTCTTCATATGCATACCATATCTCTCCTACAGCTTCCTCTTTGGAACAAATTCGTTTGTAGGCTTTTAATGATCTACCATCATCCAGAACAATATCAAACATTCCAAAATCCAGGATCACTCTTTCCTGCGGCGGTGGTTCCGGGGAGAAAACAAGGTATCTTTTCCTGTATTTTTCTTCTTTGGTCACAATACCGCCAGCAGAGCCGGACGGATAGCGGTCCTCATCATACAGTCCGGCAAGCATCTTCTCTGTTTTTGCTTTTTCCACACAGGACTGTACGATCTCCATAAACTCGTCCCCAAGATACTCGGTATCCAGTCCGGCGCGGCTGTGCATGAAAAAGCCGCCAAACCCCATTTTTTTAAATACTTCGATCTGCCAGAGCAGTTCTTTTTCCTCCAGCGCACAGTTCCATGCCCAAAACGGCATGCCTCTGTATTCGCACGTGGGGGATCGAAATAGTTCATCAGAAAGCGCCGATGTGTTATTCTTTCCGTACAGCATATGTGATTTCCCCTTTCCGGTATACTGAACAAGGCATATTTTCATTTATTTTTAGTTTTAGTATAGCATATATTATTTTCTTTGTCAACGCACGCAAGAAGAGTGGCGGACTTTTACAGAAGAATGGTCTTAAAAAAGAAAAATCCGAACTGATGTAGTCCGGAATTTCTGTTATGACCCGTAGGGGAATCGAACCCCTGTTACTGCCGTGAAAGGGCGGTGTCTTAGCCTCTTGACCAACGGGCCGCAAAAACACGATCTACAAGGAAAATGGTGACCCGTAGGGGAATCGAACCCCTGTTACTGCCGTGAAAGGGCGGTGTCTTAGCCTCTTGACCAACGGGCCATAACCTTGTAAATCGTGTATGGTAGCGGAAGTTGGACTTGAACCCACGACCTATCGGGTATGAACCGATTGCTCTAGCCAGCTGAGCTATTCCGCCATCTTTGTTCCGGCTCTGCGCTCGGAACGATGATATTATACCACAACAGAATACGTTTGTCAACACTTTTTTCGCATTTTTTTTGAAATATTTTCTTTTCTTTTTCAATGGTTTTCTCCGCCCGTTCTCTCACAAAAATCATAGGGTTAATGGCTGTTATCAGTTTACCCCATTTGTTTTTTCTTATTCCCCGTTTCCCTTTCCGGATTCTGCCGCGGGACCGAATATAGAAAAAACGGTGCAGATTTTTCACTGCACCGTAGTTTGATTATCGGTTGTTGATCAGCTTGGTCAGCTCAACGGGTTCTACGATCTTGCCGTCCTTATATACGCGCATATTGCCGGAAGCGATTTCGTCGATCAGGATAACTTCGTCGTTGTGGTAGCCGAATTCGAATTTGATATCCCACAGATCCAGACCGATGGACTTCAGGTCATCTGCTACGATCTTGGTGATTGCCAGGGTCTGCTGCTTCATGCTTTCAAACATGGCGGGAGACATAACGCCCAGTGCTGCCAGACCTTCGCCGGTTACCAGCGGGTCGCCCTTTTCGTCATTCTTGAAAGTGCATTCTACGTAACCGCCTTCCAGGGGAGTACCGTCAGCGATGTATTCGCCGTATCTGCGGATGAAACTGCCGGTTGCCACCAGACGGCAGATTACTTCCAGACCGTGACCGAATACGGTTGCGGGAAGAACTTCCATGGTAGCATCATCAATATTGGCACCAACGTAGTGGGTTTTGATGCCGGCTTCCTTCAGCAGTTCAAAATAATGAATGGAGGAAATCAGGTTAGCCTTGCCGATACCTTCGATTGTCAGGCCTACAGAGTTTTCACCGGGATCGAACACGCCATCCTTGCCGGTGCAGTCGTCCTTGAACTTCAGCATTACATTGCCGTTATCCAGAGCATATACGTCTTTGGTCTTGCCTTCATAAATCTTTTTCATATAAAACCTCACTACATTCCCCATAATGGGGCAAATTTCGTTATACTATATTATAACATTCTTTGACACAATAGTACAGAGTTTTTTTAGAAAAATTTCGTCTTTTCCGGAATTATTTTTTGTGCAGGAAAGCAAATACAGCTCATTCCTTACGCTTCCGGATCACCTTTGCCGGTACGCCCACCGCTACGGAATACGGCGGAATCGGCTTTACTACCACGGCACCGGAACCGATAACGGAACCCTCTCCGATATCGGCAGAATACAGAATGGTCGTACTCATGCCGATGTAACAGTCGCGGCCGATGGTTACCTTGCGGCAATGTCCACCCTGGACTGCGATCACCTGGTCTGGATCCTCATATTTATGGGAATAGGGCGTCAGGGAGATGTTCTGCGCCAACAGACAGTGGTCGCCGATTTCCAGTCCCATATGACCATGCAGGGTGGTTCCCGTTCCGATATAGACGTTTTTGCCCACATGGATGTATCCCGTATCTTCTCTCTCAGAATCCAGGTACACGCGGTCTTTCAGGTGGTTGTTCCCCTCCAGGGTAATGCCGCCCTCTCCGGCTGCGATCAGGGTTACATTGTCACCGATATGTACGTTGTCACCCACCCAGATATACTCAGGATTCACAATCTTTACGCCTACACCGATGGATACATGTTCACCCATGTGCTTGAACTTTGTCTTATAATAGTCATGACGTACCTTCGCTGCATAGGAAGAAGGATCATTCATGATCAGGGACAGCATAAAGCTTTCCTGTGCCTGCTCGGGCATATTTTCCAGTGCATTCTTCAAAAATTCTTTCATATATTTTCTCCTTTTCGGAATTGATAGGTCAGAATATACATTCAGCCAGCAGATACACCACCGGGATGGTTGCTACGCTGAGTATGGTTGTACCGATTGTTACGGCTGCTGCGTGTTCGCCGTTCAGACCGTACCGCTTTGCCATGGCAGGGGCTGTTCCGGCATTGGATACTCCCATGGCAATGAACATCGCCATCACCAGTTCATAATCCACCGGTACACGCAGTACCTTCTGGGTAATCACCAGCACGAAGATGGTCAGGATGGGGGATATGATCAGGCGCAGGAGGGATACCATATACACGCCCGTATCCTTCAGAAGTTTCATAACAGAGAGCTTTGCCAGGTTGTATCCCAGCACCAGCATGGACAAAGGTGTTGCCAGATTTGCCAGATATACGGAATAGTCCGCTGCAAAGGCAGTCACAGGATTTTCCGGCAGCATGGAGCCAAGGAATCCCAGAATGATCGCAAACAGAACGGGACTGGTGAACATCTTTTTTACACTGATATCCCTTTTGTCTTCCGTCAGAGTGAAGATACCCATGGTCAACAGTATATAGGTGCTGACAATGTTGGCAAGGGATACATACAGGGCGATCTCGGGCACATCCGGGAAGATGGAACATGCCAGAGGAATGCCGATGAACCCTACATTGGGCAGGAATGTACAGAACCGGTCGATGGGATAACGGCTTCTGTCTTCCTTCTTGCGGAACACCAGGCAGGCAATACCCAGCATGGACAGTTCTATGACAATGGGAAGCAGAATACAGCACAGGATATAGGAAATCCGCAGGCTTTTCACATCAATCGCCAGCAGCTTGGAAAACACCAGAAACGGCATGGCAATGTCGGTCAGAATATTGGCAAGGGAGGTCATGGCTTCGTCCATAAGCCGTTTCCGTCTGCCCATAATATAACCGGGGATCATCAGAACGGTAAAAAGAAATATGTATTTCAGCAATGCACCGAATGCAGGCATAACTTTATAACCTCGTTGAATTCAGAATGTGGTTCAGAGAGAGAATTGCTTTTTGAGTATCGCAGAAAGATTCCGGCTGACGATCCGGTTTCCCTCTCTGGTCGGATGCAGGGGTTCCGGTGAGATCCAGCCGCCTGCATTGATGAAAAACACCGTATCGTTGTTTGCCGTATTGTAGGCATTTACGATTTCTTCCAGCTCTTCCGCCAGTCTGCCGCAGAAAGGCGACACGGAGATCAGCTGTGCCTTGGGGTTATATTCTCTGATGACTTTCAGAAGATTGGTATACTCATTCCGCAGTATGTCCATATCCGCCATCCTGTCGTTTGTGCCGTAGTTGATTACAATGTAATCCGCAGAAAAATCTTTTACAGGGCACTGATCGCTGTAAAAGGGATAGGCATCTGCCGCTTTGGGTACACCGCCGGCACCGCCATGGGTACTGCCGAGACAGCCGTAACCGACGATAATCGGACGCATATCCAGTGCTTCGGCTGTCAGCCAGGCATATCCTGCGGTGGAATCGTCAAAATAGACCATATCCCGGTTGTCCTTCCAGTATACATAACGACCGTCGTTATCAATGGAAATTCCTTCCGTAATGGAATCGCCTAAAAATTCAATGATTTTGCGGTTATCTTCCGGCAAGTCCGTAAATGCATCCGCTTCCAAGGCAGTGATCCGCACCATTGCCTCAATCGGTTCACACCAGCGTGTCTGGCTTTCTACAGAAGATTTCATGATCACTTTAACCGTATGCTCACCCGGTTCTGTGCTGACACGGACAAAGGCATCCGCCGGTACTTCCACTCTGGCACCGTTGTCAACAGAAATAAACAGATGCGGCGGCGGATTCTGGCATTTGCTGACATCCATAGCCACCACTGCGGTGTCTCCGCGGAAGGCAAACTCCATATAATTGCCATTGGCAGAGGAAGCAGCAGATTCTTCGGTTACATTCCATCTGCCTGTATAGCGGATGCGAGGATCATTGGCTTTGATAAACATAGGTATTCCTCCTTTTACTGATCATTCCGGATCATTCTGTGGGAAGGAATGATCACATTTCCATTGATCTCAAACAGATAATCGCCGCTGCGGAGAAGATCCCGGAGTTCCGCAACAGTATCCGGCACTTTTTTCACCAGCAGTGCGGACATGGCTTCGTGGCCCTCGTGATGGTAATCGGTGCCGCAGATGGTAAGCATATTTTCTTTATATGCCTGACGGGTCATGTATCCGTTGTCGGAGTTGACTTCCGCGTGCATATTGAAAGATTCCACTCCGTCCGTCATATCTTCCAAATGAAAATCAATACCGCTCTTTTCTTTTCCGCGGTAGGGATGCGCAAAGAAGACCATGCTTTTTTTACGGAGGGGGGAAGCTGCAAAACTCTTATGTCCCCGCTGCAGCAGATCGTACATTTCATTCATATCCGAAGGCTCCACACCGTACACAAGATAATCCCCATAGGTATCGTAAAAAGTCAGTTCCACACCGAACAGGACTTTTATACCCTTTTCTTCCCCGGCTTTCACGGCGGCTTCATAATCACGGGCAATCAATTCACCGGATTCTTTTTCATAATTCGCCTTGAAGTGATTGGTTATCACTACGGCATCGTAACCGCATCTGCTGTAGACTTCCACCACTTCAGCAGGGGTTTTGTCACCGCACGGGCTGGCGGGACGGGTATGGGCGTGCATCTCCATACGGTATTTATATTCATTCACAGCAATATCCGGACAAGTAAACGGACGCATAACAATTCTCCTTACCTATTTATAGATCTCCGATAGATCGTCAAAATACAAAATGATACATAACAACAGCATTCACGACCCCCACCAGAATTCCGGCAAGAACCTGTATCGGTGTATGACCGACAAACTCCTTCAGCTTCACTTCCGGCAGCTGTTCGGTGGTCAGCACATTGAATATGCTCAGCATTTCATTCAGCACCACCGCTTGTTTTCCCGTTTCCAGTCTGACACCCATGGCATCATGACACACAATGGTCGCCAGTATCGTCGTTACCGCAAATTCAAAGGAACCGGTACCGTAAGTCAGTGCGCTGAATATTGCCAGTGACGTAACCGTTGCCGAGTGACCGCTGGGCATTCCGCCGTCACCGATCAGACGATGCAGATCCAGTTTTTTGTGAATAAGACAGTGTATGACCGTTTTCAGAATCTGGGCTATAAACCAGGAGGACAGTCCTGTCATCAAAAACGGGTTAGCAAATAAATCTTTTATCGAATCCATACCATATTTTCTGTGCTTATCGCCGGGAACAAATACCGGCTGCGTGGCACATCATCCTTGCATTATTGTAGTTATTATACCACAACTCCTGTCATAACTCAACGGGATTTCCGCTGTTTTTTCTTTAAATCGTCTTAATTTTCAAAGGGCGGGACGCTATCTTTTTTCTTTCACGAATGAACACCACAAAATTATCCGTTGATACCTCTGAAAATTCATATACATTATCTTTCACAAACTTGTTGACACAACAACAAGTTTGTGATATAATATCACTTGTTGTTATGTCAACAAGTTTGGAGGAAATATGGAAGAACGGTTTCATACATTTACGATACTGATCGCCGGAATCAGCCGGAGCATACGAAAAATCAAGACAGCCGAAATGAGTGAATTCAATCTGAAGGGACCTCACGTTTCCTGTCTGTATTATCTGTATAAGTCCGGACCCATCACGGCGAAGGAATTATGCGACATCTGCGCGGAGGATAAGGCCAATATCTCCCGTTCCATCCGGCATCTGGAGGAAAACGGTTATCTGGTGTGCCATTCCAAAACCGCCAAGCGTTATCAGAGTCCCCTGCTCCTGACGGAAAAAGGCTGTCAGTTGGGTAAACATATTGCGGAAAAAATCGACAATGTTCTTGCCAGTGCCAGTGAGGGGCTGGATGAACAAAGCAGAGCTGTATTTTATAAAAGCTTGGCTTTGATCCATAATAATCTGCAGAACATCTGCAAAGAATACAAGGACGAAGAATAATTATACTGTATTATACGATATTTTTTACTGATGAGAAAGGATCGGTTCACGTATATGAAGCACGATATGCTGCACAAGAAAGTAGAATTTACCAATGTTCGTCAGCTGGTAGAATGGTCGGCGGATACTTATGGAGAAAAAAATGCATTCTCCTATCGTCTGGATCCTCTGAAGGGGGATACTTACACCATCAATTACATCACATTCCGCGACACCGTCCGTGCTCTCGGCAGTGCGCTTCTTTCCATGGGATGCGCCGGCAAGCACTGTGTAGTGATCGGCAAGCCTTCCTATGACTGGATCCTCACCTATTTTGCCGTGCTTTCCATCGGCGGTATTCTGGTTCCCCTGGACAGAGACTGGCTGAAAGAAGATCTGGCCGATACTGCTGCCAAAGCGGATGCGCAGTTCCTGTTCTGTGAAGAAGAACTGGCAGAAAAGGCTGCGTACATTGCTGAGCACACTTCCCTGCTTTCCTCTCCCATATATCTGCTCAGTGAAAACAAGGAAAACAGTCTCGCTTCCCTGATCGAAACAGGCATAGAAGCATACAAACAGGATCCCACCGTATATCACGAAGCACCCATCGACCCCATGAAGCTCTCCCTGCTCGTATTCACCTCCGGCACAACCGGTAAGGGTAAGGGTGTTATGCTGTCCCAGAACGCCATTCTCTCCAACATGACCGATGTTATTCCGTATATCGACTTTGCGGATAAGACTGTCGGTGTTCTGCCCCTGCATCATACCTACGGTTCCACGGTAATGCTCATTGCGCATATGATGATCGGCTGTGAAGTATATATTTCCGCCGGTATCCGGTATATCCAGAAGGAACTGCGGGAACAGAAACCCGGACACCTGATCCTGGTTCCCCTGTATCTGGAAACCTTCTACCGTAAGATTCTAGCCACCCTCAAGGAAAAAGGCAAGGAAGAACTGGTATTCCGCATGATCAAGCTCAGCAACGCCATGCGGAAAGCGGGTATTGACAAACGTACAAAGCTCTTCGGCGAGATCCGTGCGGCATTCGGCGGTGAAGTCAAGACCATCATCACCGGCGGTGCACCCATCAATCCCCAGATTCTGTATTTCTTCGACGGTATCGGCATCAGCACGCTGAACGGATATGGTATCACCGAATGTGCGCCCCTGATTGCCGTAAACCGCAGCCGCAATGTGGTTCCCGGCAGTGTAGGTAATGTAATCGACATGGATACGGTCAGAATTTCCGAGCCCAATGAAGACGGCGAAGGGGAAATCTGGGTTAAGGGTCCCAATGTAATGCTTGGTTATTACAAGGATACCAAAGCTACGGCGGATGCTTTTGAAAACGGCTTCTTCAAGACCGGCGACTACGGCAAGCTGGACAAAAACAATGTTCTGTACATCACCGGACGGAAGAAAAACCTGATCATTCTCTCCAACGGAAAAAATGTTTATCCGGAAGAAATCGAAAACGAGCTGGCTGCTACCCCCGGTATTCTGGATATCATCGTATACGAAGGTCAGAGCAAGCGCGGCATCTCCCACAACGCCATTGTTGCGGAGATCTATCCCGACAAGGATTTCTTCGAAACCAACGGAATTGAAGACATTGAAGAATATCTGAAGAAGTACATCGACAACTACAACCGCAACGCTGTACCTTACAAAAAGATCGGTGTCATCAAGGTCCGCAAAACCGAATTCCCCAAAAACACCCTGCGTAAGATCATGCGCTTCAAGCTGGATATGACCATTGACTGAGAATATAACAAGGGGATGTCGCATTAAGCAGGGGAGGGAGAAACACTTTTTGCGAAAAAGTATTTCTCCCTCCCCTGCACCCCTCCCTCTTTTCAAAAAACTTCAAAAAAGGATTTGCAACAGAAATATTAGATTGCTTTAATGATATCTGTCTTCGGATAATGGTTTTGTGCCCTTTTTTTCATAGTTTTTGAAAAGTTAGGGGTTTTGGGGAAGGAAAGCTTTTTTCAAAAAGTTTTCCTTCCCCAAAAATTATACTTGCGACAGTCCCTTCTTTATCATCCGATCCGATACTTTGACAATATCCATTGACAAAGTTCCGATTCATTGGTATAATGAAGCATAAGAAACGCTTTTCTCCTGCTTCTGGGCTGTTTGGAGAAACACGGGTTGGTGCTTATGATCCATAAGAATTATACATTATCCTATACAGATACGACACCGGTGCTGTACCGATGCCATGTACTGAATGTCGGCAGCCGGATCTGCGCAAATTCCGATAAATCTGCAGCAAATGAAACTGTCAATACTTTTCTGCCTTCCGATCCTTCCGCTTACCGGATCATATTGATCAAAAACGGATGCGGACGGATCCTGGCAGATGGCAAATGGAATGGTTTCGGGGACGGCAGTCTTCTTCTGTTCCGACCGGAAGAAGATCCCGAATATGAATGCATACCGAATGGTACTTCTCTGGAGATTTACTGGCTGGTTTTGCAGATCGCGCCTATTAATGTTTTTGACAGGATTTTTCATATTCCCAAGGCAAACCTGTTTTCCGTAACGGATCCGGAGAAACTGGCTGTATATTTTCAGCATATTCTGGATGAAGCCGAAGCTTCTCCTGCCCCACCGTTATTGCTGTCCGTTCTCGCCAGTGCGGTTCTGGCGAAAACAGCGGATTCCGTCAAGCCCGTTCTTCACGGAAAATCCACGACTTCCAAGGATACCGAATCCTATGTACAGATGATCATTGATGATATCACGGAGAACTATATGCTGAACACACCCATCGGCGAATATGCGTCCGGGGTATCCATGAACAAAGGGTATCTGATTGAAAGTTTTAAAAAAGCAACCGGACTTACCCCTCTGCAGTTCCGTATCCGTCTGCGGATGGAAAAAGCGCAGGTCATGCTTGCCGAAACTACACTACCCATCAATGAGATCGCTTCTCTGCTGGGATATACGGACAGTCTCTACTTCACCAAGCAGTTCGGGAATTATGCCGGTATGTCCCCCGTTGCGTATCGAAAGAAGCATCAGTAACGGATGAATACTGCATGGATATACACAAAAACAACACCGTTTTTCGATGTTGTTTTTCTTTTTCAAACGAGACCTCAAACCAAATGTTCCCTTTACAGAATCATTCTTTTTTCGCCGAATCTCAATATTTTTTCATATGTGCATAACCGCAGCGCTGACACAGAGGTTCCGTGATCCGGCGGTTTTCCAGAGCTTTTTTCATGGCTGCCGCACGGGGACCGGCAAGAATTTCTGCAATGGGGGTTTCCAATATATTGCCTAAGGGAATACTGCCTTCCGCATCCAGACAGCACGGTACAACGGTTCCGTCGCAAAGGATGCCGATCTGATCCCGCAGAGCGTAGCAGGTATGGGTGTTGCCCCTGTACTCCCCTTCCAGATCTGGCCAGTCGAAATACTGCCCCCACTCCAGGAATATCCTGTCACGGATTCTCCAGCCGCTGTAAGTGGATTTCCATTCCGTGTTTTCCATCGGGTCGAAAAAGGAATGCATCCGTTCCAGAATCGTCGGGTTCAGGTCTTCTTCTCCCCCCTGATTCCACAGGCGCATTACGCAGATAATTCCCTGTTCAGCGGCTTTTTGGCAGAAGGTAAAGCAATCTGTCAGGTAATCTTCCAGCAGACGATCCCCGGTGTTGGCTTCAAAGCTGTGGAGGGATATGCTGACCTTTTTCAAAGCACCGGCGGAACAAAGCAGGTCGGACTGTCGGTTCAGCAGCGTGCCGTTGGTGGTCAGGATCACCTGAAAGCCCATCTCTCCGGCGATGGACAAAAATTCTCCCAGTCCGGGATGCAGCAGGGGTTCACCCATTACGTGAAAATACAAATATTCCACCGTACCGCGCAGTTCACCCGCAATATATCTGAATTCTTCGGTCGTCATGTACCGTATCTTCCGCTTTGTGCCGTGGCAGAAGCTGCAGGAAAGATTACAGGCATTGGTGATCTCCAAAAACGCTTTTTTCAGCATGATATGTCTCCGCTTGTATTATTTTCATCATTAGTATAACACAACAAGCGGATATTTGCAAATCTTTTCGTAAATACCCGAACAAACCATTATTTCGAAAACAGGTTCCGTTGGCAGATGGACAGATACATGAGATACGATATAAATAAAGAAGAATACTGTCATGGACTCGAAAGCAAACCATATCAGAAGGGGGTTGTGAACTACACAAATTAAATCCTGTATACCTACTGTCAACGCCATTGCGTGTGAAGTGGGATATGCTTCGGCTGCCGGATTCTTTTCGGCATTTCATAAAGCATTCGGGATGACACCGGCAAGATATCGTAAGACACACAGTTATACGGAAATGTCTGAGGAATAAAAGCAGGAATTTCTATCATTGTAAAAAAGCAAACAGCACAACTGCTTTCGGTAAGAACCGACGGTTGTGCTGTTTTTATGTAATTCAGTTCCGGGCGGTTTACTTGACCATGCCGTATCCGCCGGCATATTTGCTGACTTCGGAGGTAACCACAAATACCTTATCTCCGCAGAGTTCGCGGATTTCTTTCAGGGTTTTCTTTACCTCTTTCCGGGGAAGAACGATAAACACCATATTCATTTTGTCCACCGATCCATGGCCTTCAAAAACTGTATATCCCTTGTTTCTTTCCTTCAGATATCCGACGATACTCTCCGTATTCTCCCGGTTGGCGATCAGTTCCAGGTTGGATGTTCCCAGAGCGATCCTGTCTTCCAGAGCAGAACCGAGAAACAGACCTACGGCATAGCCCACGCAGTAGAACAAAAGCAGCATCAGGTTATCCCCCAGCGTACTGATAATGGTGGAGATAACCAGTCCCCAGATCGCACATTCCGCAAAGCCGAGTGCAGCCGCCTTCAGACGCTCCCCCTTGACCATCATGCAGGTTTTCAGGGATTGTATGGTGATCTCCACAATTTTTGCCGCGCATACAAGAATGCATACCACCGCAGGATGCAGGGATGTTAAAAATTCCGACATTCGCTGTTGTCCTCCGTTTTTCTGTTATACATTGTCCCGTCAATGAACAATTTGGATCCGTTTATGCAAATTTTCCACTGTAATATCCTTGACGCCGTCCGCCCTCTCGCCGTCCAGTGACCAGGGCATATCCGGATTTCCGGAAATGCGCAGAGAAGAGGCACTGCGGAAGGTGATCATTTTGCAGTTATACGTCTGGTTCGTCAGGGCAAGGATGCATTCGTGAAGTTCCGTCAGGTCTTTCGGCGCACGGATCAGGAATACTTCAAACATTCCGTCCGACATATCCACAAGACTGGGTTTCAGGGTCAGAATCCCCCCGACGCTGGTGGAATTGCATACCGCACCGAACAGATAATCATCCTCCAGGATCTCGTCATCCATTTCCATCCGGATATGTTCCGTACGGAGCGACGACAGTTCCTGCATACCTTCCAGAACATACGCCAGATGACCGAGTGCGTTTTTCATATTCTGCGGTGTGGAATAACTGGCTTTTGTGAAAACACCGAAGGAAGCGATGTAGGTGAAATACCGATCCCCCCATTTTCCCACATCGTAAGCCGTGGGTGTTCCGGTTATGATCTGCTTTGCCGCTTTCAGAATATCCCCCGACAGATGCAGAGAACCGGCGAAATCATTGGTAGAACCTGCCGGAATATAACCAAGCGGTGTTTCCAGTCCGGATTTGAGGATGCCCGTTACGGTCTCATTCAGCGTACCGTCTCCGCCGCAGCATACGATCAGTCCCGCATTCTTTCCCATGGTCTGTACTGCACGCACAGCATCCCCCCGTGCGGCTGTTACGTACACATTGGGCACATATCCTGCACGGTTGAACAGGGAGACGATATCCGTAAGATTCCGGGCGGCTTTCTTCATGCCGGATGTGGGATTCAATATCAGCAGCATCTGCTTCATGTGGAGATAACCTTCCTTTCGATTTTGGGAATGAATTGGCAGAAATACTGTAACGATGTGATACCATGGAGTAACAGTGAAGTAATATTCTCCGTACCCTTTTCTATTTTATGTCGGTCAACTGTATTCTCTGTCTATATTGTATCATATTTATCGGGAATGTGCAATTTCTTTTCCATATTTCCGGGAAAATATGTTTTTAGTGACCTTATTTCCGGCTTTTTTCTTCCCCAAACAAGTTGACATTCCAACTTTATTAGAGTATAATATAGAAGTTGAGTTTTCAACTTTATTGTTTGCCACAAAAGGAGAAGGAAATACTATGGTAAATCGGTTCAATCGGTTTTCTCTTGCGATTTCTGAAATTTCACGGTATCTGCATAAAATAGCATCCGAGGAACTGGCAAAGTACGGACTGAAAGGTCCCCATGCCGTATATCTTACAGCAATGTATGAATATCCGGAAGGGATCACGGTTCCCCAGCTTTGTGAGGTGTGCGGTAAGGACAAGTCAGATGCCTCCCGGATGATTGCCATACTGGAAAAAAAGGGTCTTGCGGAAAAGCAGGTGGTTGACGGCAGTTTGTACCGCGGCATTCTGGTACTCACGCCGGAAGGGAGATCGGCGGCTGAACACATATGCTACCGGGCAAGTCTGGCGGTAGAGCTTGCCGGAAAGGATCTTACCGATGAAACAAGGGAAATTTTCTATTCGTCCCTGGATTCCATTACCCGGAACCTGCACACACTCAGTAAGGAGGGCATTCCCGAATCATGAATATTGTATCAAAGGCATATTGCCGTATATTCCAGACAGCATTCCGTCTGGCACTGCCCGTTCTTCCCTACCGTGAACCGGAAATTATCCATTCCTGCGCCGGTCTGGGAGATGTATTTGCCAAAGAACACATCCGCTCGGTTCTGATCGTTACCGACAAGGGTATTGTAACCAACGGTCTGATCGCACCTCTTGAAAAGGTATTGCAGGAAAGCGGGGTCTCCTATGCTGTCTATGATGCCACCCAGCCCAATCCGACGGTGAATAATGTGGAAGAAGCCCTTGCGCTGTATCACAGACATACCTGCGATGCGCTGATTGCCATTGGCGGCGGTTCTTCCATGGACTGTGCAAAGGCTGTGGGCGCAAGAGTGGCATATCCGAAAAAGACACTGGATCAGATGAAAGGGATCCTTCGTGTACTCCGCCGTCTGCCCACCCTGATCGCCATTCCCACCACTGCGGGTACGGGAAGCGAAGTTACCCTGGCGGCAATCATAACGGACAGCGAAAAACATCACAAATATGCACTGATGAGCTTCCCCCTGATCCCCCATTATGCAGTCCTGGATGCGGCGCTGACTTATTCCCTGCCGCCCCATCTTACTGCCACAACCGGTATGGATGCTCTTACCCATGCGGTGGAAGCCTATATCGGCCGTTCCACCACCAAAGAAACACGCCGGCTTGCTGTGGATGCCGTAAAACTGGTGTTTGAAAACGTAGAAACAGCATACAAGGACGGCAGGAATCGTGCAGCCAGAGAAAATATGCTTCACGCTGCCTATAAAGCCGGTGTTGCTTTTTCCAAATCCTATGTGGGATACATCCACGCCGTTGCCCATTCTCTGGGCGGACAGTACGGAACACCCCACGGTCTTGCCAATGCGGTGATCATGCCCTATGTACTGGAAGCCTATGGGGAAAGTGCGTATCGGAAGTTACATACCCTGGGTGCTGCAGCCGGGGTTTGTTCCGCGGAAGATTCCCATGAAGCCGGTGCTGGAAAGTTCATTGAAGCCATCCGTAAGCTGAATGGGGAGATGGGAATTCCCGATAAGATCAAAGGGATCGTGAAAGAGGATATTCCCGTCATGGCAAAGCACGCCTGCAAGGAAGCCAATCCCCTCTATCCCGTACCGAAGCTGATGACCCGGGCAGAACTGGAAAAATTCTATTATCAGATTGCAGATCGGAGCATGGAAGAATGACAAGTATGGAAATACAGAATCTGCTTTCCCGGCAGAGAGAATATTACAAAAGCGGCGCGACCATTCCCGTGAAATTCCGTGTGGAACAGTTGAAAAAGCTGTATGCCGCCGTAAAAAAATACGAAACCGAAGTGAACGATGCCCTGACCGCTGATCTCGGCAAAAGCCATTACGAAGGATTCATGTGCGAAAGCGGTCTTGTACTGTCCGAGATTTCCTATATGATCCGACATACCAAAAAATTCGCCCGGCGAAGAACCGTATACACCCCTCTCGCACAGTTTGCGTCCCACAGTTTCAAACAGCCTGTCCCCTATGGAAACACTCTGATCATGAGTCCCTGGAACTATCCCTTCCTTCTGACGATCGATCCGTTGGCAGATGCCATTGCCGCAGGAAACACCGCCATTGTGAAACCCAGCGCCTATTCTCCGGCAACCGGCAAGATCATTGAAAAAATCATCGGCGAATGTTTTGCGCCCGAATATGTGGCTGTAGTAACCGGCGGCAGAGCGGAAAATACCGCCCTTCTGGACCAGAAATTTGACTTTGTATTCTTCACCGGCAGCCAGGCGGTCGGCAAGGAAGTTCTCCGTCATACCGCAGAACATCTGACCCCTGCCGTACTGGAGCTGGGCGGAAAGAGTCCCTGCATTGTGGATGCCAGTGCCAACATCCGGTTAGCCGCCAGGAGAATCGTATTCGGAAAATATCTCAACTGCGGTCAGACCTGTGTTGCACCCGACTACATTCTTTGCGAGAAAAGCGTAAAAGATGCGTTTGTGGCTGAAGTGATCCGGCAGATCCGGATACAGTACGGCGAAAATCCGCTGGACAACAGGGATTACGGGAAGATCATCAATGAAAAGCATTTTGATCGTCTCTGCGGTCTGATCGACAAGGATAAAGTGGTCTGCGGCGGTGAGACCGACAGAGAAGCCTGCCGGATCGCGCCTACCGTAATGGATAATGTCACTTTTGACGATGCGGTGATGGGTGAAGAAATTTTCGGACCCATTATGCCGATTCTTACTTTCGATGATTTTGACGCCGTTGTGGATGTACTGAAAGACAAGGATAAACCTCTGGCATTGTATATTTTCTCCGGGGACAAACAGCATATCCGGCGCGTTACCACAGAACTCAGCTACGGCGGCGGGTGTATTAACGACGTTGTCATTCACCTTGCCACAAGCGAAATGGGCTTCGGCGGTGTCGGTGAAAGCGGCATGGGTTCCTATCACGGCAGGGACGGTTTCGATGCTTTTTCCCATTACAAATCCATTGTAGACAAAAAGACCTGGATGGATCTGCCCATGCGGTACCAGCCTTACAGAAGCAAGCTGTACGAAACACTCCTGCATATTTTTCTGAGGTGAGTATGAAAAAACATAAGATACTGCTTTCCGTCAATATCCTTTTGATTGCCGTCATATTTATTCTGAATTATTTTTACCAAAAAAACGGGTTTGATTTCACGCTGAAATGTATCTGCAGCGGCGGATTTGCCTTACTTGGCATCATCAATCTGCTCTATGCAGCTGCGACCCGGCAGAGTAATATGCGGTTTTATATCGGCACTGCGCTGGGGCTGGTTCTTGCCATGCTGGGGGATGTGCTGATCAATCACGATTTTATCATCGGTGCCGCCACCTTTGCGCTGGGACATATTTGTTTTGTGGCTGCCTACTGTTTTCTGCGGAAAATAAGCCGGCTTGATCTGCTGGTCAGCGGCATTCTGTTCTTCGGCGCGCTGATGTTTCTGCTGTTCTGCCCTCTGCTTACCTTTGAAGTTCCCGTATTCAAGATTGTTTGTATCGTTTACGGCATGATCATTTCCCTGATGCTGGGTAAGGCAATCGGAAATTTTCTGAAAGAGAAAAGCCTCCTGAACGGAACGATTGCTGCGGCGAGTACTCTGTTCTTCTTTTCGGATCTTATGCTTGTGTTTGACTGGTTTATCGGTTTATGGGACTGGACCAACGAGGCTTGTATGGGAACGTATTATCCTGCGCTGTGCTTACTGGCGTTTGGAATGTGCATCAAAAGCAGAAGAACACCGGACTAATCAATCGGTTCATTGTACCCAATAAAACAAAAAATCCGCCCATTTTTGAAAATATCGGCGGATTTTTTGTATTCAGATATGCTTATTCCATTGCACTTTTTGTAATCCCCTGTGGTTTATCTCAACAGATACCATACAGGATTAAAATCAATATTCCCTTCCGGCGCAAAGAACGTTACTTTTTCCGTATCCCAGGTCAGCATAAATGCCACGTCACCTAAAAAATAGGTCAGCTTGTATTCATCTTCCGTATCTTTAATATCGGAAGGTTCCAATCCGCAGTCGGAAAGCAGTGTCTGATAGGCAATCAGGTCCTCTTTGGGAACCAGAGGATATTCAAACAGCCATCCGTCGGGTTTCCCGGTAAGTTCTTCCTGCTCCACCGGATAGTGGTTGGAACCATCCTCCAAAACGTAGTAGAAATACTCCGTACCCGCAGCCATGTTCCATCCGGAGAACGGCAGGGATATAGGCATACCTGCAAATTCCATGGCGTTGTTCTGCAGTTCGGACAGATCTCCGCCGGCTATGATATCTTCCATCCGGTATATCGTTGCCTGCAGTTCACCGATATGCTCCGTCTTTCTGCCGTTGGCTGCTTCGATCTCATCCAAAATTCTGTCCGCTTCTGCGTAAACTGCGTCAATTTCAGCAGGAATTTCGGTTTTGTATCCGGGCAATGTCGGGCAGTTTTCCGCAACAAACGTATGGAATTTTTCTGACCATGCATCGTCGTTCAGCGTGAGCAGCAGATGTTCTGTAGCAGTGTTCAGGTATTGCAGATTCTTCTCGTAGGTCTCACGCATCAGTTCTACCGATTTCCGGAAATCCTCATAGGATATTTTCCAGAAAATTTCCGACGAAAGTCCCTGTCGGATCAGATAACAGTCGTTCAGTGCAATCGTCTTGTTGACCTCATAGGACAAGGCTTCCGTCTCTACGGCTGACACATCATAACCTGCCTGGAGCATCAGAATATAGTCTTCCGCGGTCATGGCAGCTTCCGGCATATTCCGGACAGTGATGTATTTTTCCGCTGTAACTGCGGCAACCCTTGCCATCTGCAGATTTTCCCATGTAGGGTTCTCGAAAAACTGCTCTGTATAGGAAACAGCCCACAGCATATCCCCGTACAGATAATCACTTGCATACAGATAATCGAACCAGTCCGACAGAACCGTTTCGGTCAGTTCTTCGATTTTTTCTGTTTTCTCTGTGGTTTCGACCTGTATGATATTGTCGGTTTCCGTAGTATCTCCGGCATTGTCCTCTGTTATTTCACCGCACGATGCGCAGAGCAGAAGACTCAGCACCGCCAATACTGCTTTTTTGATTTTCATTACCGTACTCCATTTCTATCGTCCCAAATCGCCGCAAACTCAGTCCGCGGCTCTTTCCATCATACTGAAGATCCCGGTTGCGGTTATTTCAGCAAGCAGTTCATCACGTGTATGATACAATACTTCATACAGCCGTGCAGTCAGCTCCTTCGCCGATGCGTCCTCAATGAAATACCTGTTGAGTTTTTCATGGGATTTCATGGTATCTTTATATGTCTTTGCTTCTACAGTCCCATCATCGTACCGTTCCAGCAAATGAGACCGGCAGGAAACCTGAAACAGCAGCGCAATAATTTCGGCATCTGTATCCAGCAGTTCCGAAAAACACGCAATGTATTTTTCCCCGAAACGTCCATACGCTTTTTCATCCTCCATCACATAGTTCAATGCGGCAACCAATCGCTCGTATTCATTTCCGTACCGGTTTGCGCGGCTGATGAATTCTTTGTACGACTCTGTCTCCAGAGGATCACCGGACCAGGGCATAACTTCCCCATCCGCAAGCATTGTTTCAAGGGTGAGAAAAACCGTATCCGTATCCGGATATTTCCGGTAAACGGAGTTTGTATACCAGTTCAGCTGTTCGGCATAGTTCTCCGGTGCGGTCCGGGCACATTCTATCAGGTCTGCAAGCTGCGTATACTGATCGTCATATGCCTGATACGCAGACATTCCGTAGGACATGACACGGTCTGCCAGCATTTCCTGATATTGGGGCGGCGCGATCACTTCTGTGTAAAACACCATTCCGCCTGCCAGCAAAACCGCCAGCACTGCTGCCAGTATTCCGAGTTTTATCCGCTGCTTACGCCAGATCTGCCTGTTGTTTATCCGGTCTTTTTCAGCCAGATATTCACCGATGATCTGGTGGATGATCTGATACTCGTCCCGATCGTTCCGGACAAGAAGACCCAACCGTTTCCACAATATATCATGAACAATCAGTCCATACCATTCTTCAGCCGTTTGGGAATCTCCGCGGATCGCTTTGGAATGGCCGATCCACTGGGGAAATGCCCGTCTCAGCAGCGGCTTGGAAAACAGCTTATAGCAGTAAGCAACAGTGTTCAGCAGTTCTGCATCCCTGACGGCGCCGTTTTTCTTCGCCATTCTCCCGGCAATCGAAGGGAGCACAAAATCAAGTGCCGCATCGATCTGCCATCTCTCCTCCGCATCTTCCGGAAGATCCGAAAATGCCTTGTGACGGAGAGAATGGAAATAGGCATCCAGCAATTCTTCCTGTGTTGCAGCCATGATCTGCTTTTGTTCCGCTTCCGCAGACCGGATAAAGATTGAAAGCATCAGCGGCGTCTGCAGCAATGCCCGCACCGCTTCGGATTCCGGCATCAGCAGTTTATGGGCATACAAAATATCGGAAACATTTTCTTCGGAAAGCGGCATCAGAGAAATATGTCTGAACGGCAGGTGGGGCATTTCGGTTCGGTTTGTCAAAAACAGCCGTACCCCCTCCAAGGACGCAAGGGACAATATTTCATCTGTCAAAGCCTGTGTAGAACCGCTTGCTTCATTGAATCCGTCCAGAAACAGCAGCAGGGACGGCATTTTCCCTTCCTTTGTCTGCAGCGGTGTATTCATCACATGATGCAGCATCTGCCGCGCACTGTCAAAACTGGCGGTTTCCTCGGTAAAATGCAGATTTTCCAGAATCCTGTTACGAATATAGGTTGTACCGCCTTCCTGCCAGCCGTACAGAGACACATAGGCTATTGCCGGTCTGGTGGGAGAATACCGGGATGACTGTTCCGTCATGGTACGAAGCAGTGCCGTTGTTTTCCCCATACCGCCTGGGGCAACCAGTATCGTATGCGAGCCGCTTTCTTTCAGCATCTCTCCCATATATTCATCCATCCCTGCGCTTTCCCCCTCGGCTATGCGCACATTGGCGGGAAACAGAGAATCCGTATCCGTTAAGTAGGAGAAGGACGGATTATTGTGTATGATATTCTGTACTGTTTTCTTGCCGGCTTCCCACAATGCCCAGTGGGTAATGCCCACCCCTTCAATACGATCCAGTAATTCCCGGAAAGCCTTACGCATATCCTCGGTATTCTGATATCTTCTGTGGGGAAGATTCTGCAGACCGGTGTACAGAATCTGTTTTACCATACTGACAACCGTATCCGGCATATCCTCCAGGCATCTGCAGCCGGCAACATCGGGCGGTGTAGGACGGATCATTTGGAAAGACGTAAGGGGAGCTCCGCTTAAACATCGGTAAAACACAGCGGCAGCAGAATAAATATCCGACGCAGGACAGATGGCTTGCAGTTTACCGGAACGGATTTCCGGCGCAGTATATCCTTGTTTGATGCTGTAATACGGCGCTGTGTCCTGCTGGCTCTGATTCATGTCATATACACTGTTGTAGTCGATCAGCATGACACGTTCTTTGGTTCCCTGCCCGATCAGCAGAATATTGTCCGGGGCAATGTCCAGATGCAGAAATCCGCTTTCATGAAAAGCCTCCAGAGAATCCAGCAAACCAAGCATCCGGACGGTAAGCTGTTTGAGATCTCCCGCTGCTCCTGCCAGTTCTGCTTCCAGACTGCGTCCGCCGGTATAGCCCAGTACGGAATAGTTGGTCTGGTTACATGAAAACGTATTGATGTTCGCACCCGTCAGTTCCGGATGTTTCGCAAGCATTTTCAGATGAATTTTATTGCCATATTCAAAGCTCTGGCGATGTACGCTGTAAACCGCTTCCCCTTCCGGCGCGCAGACAATCTCATCCAGTTCATTACGGTAAATTGCCGCTTTCGGGTGGAACGGGAACAATTCTTTGATCAGTACAATATGTTTTTCGTCCCGGTTCAGCAAATCGGGATAGGATCCCTGATACACAATGGCGTTGGAACCTCTGCCGATTTCCTTTTCAACAGTACAATACATTCCCGGAAAATCCAGAATACTTCCGGAAACAAGTTCTTTTCGAGCATCCATTACTACACCTCGTTCAAAAACAATTTTGGATCATCCTGTAACAACATTATAGCATTACCGGGATGATTCGTTTATAAATCGTTTCCGCAAGGTGTTCATTCATCCGTGTCGGAATAAGCCATATCCGGCACAGCACCCGTGGACGGGAATACTTCTGCCAGAAAATGCTGGATCTTTCCGTCAATAAATATGCTGTCGTCCACACAGATGCAGTACAGTATCATCCAGTCGAACTGTATTCTCGGATCCAGTCCTGCAAAACCGCAGTCACTGAGCATCATATTCAGACGTTCATAAACATCCATGAAAAGTTCTTCCGGTGTACGTTCATCCAGATAATCATCGGCATAAGAAGACTCGCCGCCGTCCGTTGCCAGGAACAGAAGGATCAGTACTTTTCGTGTCACGTCCGTTTCCCGGTGGATCATTTTGGATAATGTAACTTCATCCGGCCAATTCTGCCGCACATTCCGCTGCATGGCAGAATAAACCACTTTTTCCGACTCAGGATCTTCTTTCGATTTTCTCTGGGAGACCGGGATGAAACGGCGATACAGGTAGATATCCATAATATCCCGTGAAGCGTATTTCTTGATATCTACCAGCGATTTTTCATCATAATCTTTATGGGTATCTTTTCTGAATACCGTGTCATAGTCCATCTCCGGCATACCGAGAAGTTCGAGAAAGTCCATAAACAGGCTGTAGGCTGTGTTGTGGAACTTCCCCAGTTCTCCGGCTGCTTTCCGAAGATACTCTTCCAGTTCTTCAACAGACGTCAGCTTGGAGACCCGGTTTTTGACCTGATCCGTATACGCCATTCCTTCTGCTTTATCGGAACATTCCAGAAGTTTTTTCTCGTTCATCTCATTGTATACAGCCACAGTCTCTCCATAGCTAAGACCGTGCATCAATCCATAGATATACACAATTTCTTCCGGATCGCGCCAGTGGAAGCCTTCCTCGCAAAGTCTTTTCAGCAGAATATCGGCTTCCGCCAGATTCAGATGCAGGGCGAATGCAATCTGTATTGCGCCTTGCTTGTTGATGGACAAAGCATCATCTTTCATCCACATCTGCACTTTCCGGCGGATGGAGTCCGGTTTCGCATCGGTCACGCACTCACAGAGTTTCCCTGTCAGAAAGGATTTCAATTCATCAATCTGCCCGACCGGTATCTTTGCAAAGTAAGCCAATGTATCCCGCACTCTGCGGACAGACGCTTCCGATTTCAGCAGATCCACTGCTTCCTGCAGCTGCAGATGATCATCCATTGCTCTGAGAAACATATCCTGGGACAATTCGGTCATTTCCGGTATTTGTTTCATTTATTCATCTCCATCGTGATTTTTGTTATAATTATTCATAATAAATTATAGCATAGTCGACATATTGTGTCAATATTTTTTGGAGGAATAACCGGGTTTATGCTGATGTGTGGATTGGGGTGAGGGTATGATGAAAGGGGTGATCCAATCGGTCCTGTTGACAAAGTCCCATGTTGCTATTCATCGTCAGTTCATGTCTTTATGGTATAATAAAACCAACAAAAACCGGACTGCGAGGGTTACGACATGATGGATCGTTCAAAAGGCACACAGCAAAAATATATGCTTG
>JAFUKI010000037.1 GCA_017467815.1 Clostridia bacterium | reverse complement strand
TCCCGAACAGGCTCCCGACAAGCCGACCTACATTACCATTCATTTTGAAAAGGGTATTCCCACTGCACTGAACGGCGAAACCATGGACTGTGTTGCTCTGATCGATGCTCTGAACAAGATCGGCGGCGCAAACGGTATCGGTCTGCTGGATATCGTTGAAAACCGTCTGGTTGGCATGAAGAGCCGCGGTGTATATGAAACTCCCGCCGGTACCATTCTGTACAAGGCACACAACGTTCTGGAAACCATCACTGTTGACAAGGAAACCGCACACTTCAAGACCATGGTTGGTCAGAAGCTCGGTGAACTGGTTTACAACGGTCAGTGGTTCTCTCCCCTGCGTGAAGCCATCTGCGCATTCGTCGATGAAGCACAGAAGCACGTTACCGGTGATGTTACCCTGAAGCTCTACAAGGGCAACATGATCAATGCCGGTGTTACTTCTCCCTACAGCCTCTACAGCGAACAGACCGCTTCCTTTGGTGTTGACGAAGATTACAACCAGAAGGATGCTGACGGCTTTATCAACCTCTTCGGTCTGCCGATCAAGATGAAGGCTCTCGCTGAAAAGAACTGGGATAAGTAATTCCTATTCAATCAGACATACAGGCGAACACTTCCGGGGTCTGTACTTTTCCTGTACAGCCGGAAGTGTTCTATAGCTTTTCAGATATCCATCTGAATTTCACTTTTTAACCTTTTGGAGGTTCTATCATGGCGAAAATGTGGGATGCCCGTTTTTCCAAAGCCGAAAACAGCCGGGTAAACGATTTCAATTCCTCAATTTCATTTGACTCAAGAATGTACAAAGAAGATATTACCGGTTCCATTGCCCATGCTACCATGCTTGGCAAATGCGGTATTATTCTTTCCGATGAAGCCGAAAAAATTGTTGCGGCACTGAAGGAAATTCTTGCCGATCTGGATTCCGGTGCGCTGACATTCGATCCTGAAGCGGAAGACATTCATATGTTCATCGAAGAAGTGCTGACGGCACGGATCGGTGATACCGGCAAGAGACTGCACACAGCAAGAAGCCGCAACGACCAGGTAGCTTTGGATATCCGTCTGTATCTGCGGAATCAGATCCGGGAAATCCGCGGACTGATCGCTTCACTGCTTGCAACCATTGCTCAGACTGCTGCCAAACACACCGAAACGGTTATGGCAGGTTATACGCATCTGCAGAGAGCGCAGCCTGTTACTTTCGGACACTACATCATGGCGTATGCCCAGATGTTTTTGCGGGATGACCTTCGTCTGGCGCAGACTATGGAACGGATGAATCTTTCTCCCCTGGGTTCCGGTGCTTTGGCTTCCACTACCTATCCCATTGACAGACATCTGGTTGCCGAACTTCTGGAGTTTGACGGCGTTACGGAAAACAGCATTGACGGTGTTTCCGACAGAGATTCCGTTTTGGAGCTGGCTTTCGATCTTTCTTTGGTTATGATGCATCTGAGCCGTTTTTCTGAAGAGATTATTCTCTGGTGTTCCACGGAATTCGGATTTATTGAATTGGACGATGCATTTTCTACCGGTTCTTCCATTATGCCCCAGAAGAAAAATCCCGATATTGCCGAACTGGTACGCGGCAAGACCGGACGGGTTTACGGCGATCTTACCACACTGCTTACCATGATGAAGGGACTGCCCCTTGCTTACAATAAGGATATGCAGGAAGACAAGGAAGCCATTTTTGATGCCGTGGACAATGCCAAGATCTGTCTGGAGCTGTTTACCGCCATGCTGGCTACCTGTACCGTAAAGAAGGAAAAACTCCGTCAGGCAGCTTCCAAGGGATTTATCAATGCCACCGATTGTGCTGACTACCTTGTGAAAAAAGGTATGCCTTTCCGGGATGCTTATAAGATCTGCGGACGTCTGGTTGCGTACTGTATTGAGCACAACACCGATCTTGAATCCCTGTCTCTTACAGAATTCCATGAGTTCTCTCCCCTTTTCGCAGATGATATTTATGCTGCCGTGAATCTTGAGAATTGTGTAAACGGCAGATTGGTCTACGGTGGTCCTTCCAAGGCTTCCGTTGAACATCAGATTTCTTTAATTCAATCCTATCTCACTAACATCGAGGAGTCCAGATTATGATTCATGCCGCTATAATTGGTGCAACAGGATATGCGGGTGCGGAACTTGTCCGTTTGCTGGGCGGGCATCCGGAAGTGGAAATTACAGGCCTTTCTTCCGTTTCTTTTGCCGGTCAGCCGATTGCCGATGTATATCCCAACTTTAAGAAAAAAGCTCTGCCTGTTCTGACAGATGAAGATACCGCCATTCAGGGGGCGGATGTAGTGTTTGCTTCCTTGCCCCATGGTCTGAGTGAACCTCTTGCCGAAAAATGTGCTGCTCAGAATACACTTCTGATCGACCTGGGCGCTGACTTCCGTCTGGAATCCGAAGCTGACTATGAAGAATGGTACAAGAAGCCCTTTGACAAGCCGGAACTTCACGGTGGTGCCGTGTACGCATTGCCTGAACTTTTCCGTGATCGGATCAAGACTGCCGGTATCATTGCCAATCCCGGTTGCTATCCTACAGCAGCTGCCCTCGGTCTGGCGCCTGCTCTGAAAAATGGTCTGGTGCAGACGGAAGGCATTATCATTGATGCCAAGTCCGGTGTAACAGGTGCCGGACGCGGTCTTACCCAGAACACTCACTATCCCGAAACCAACGAATCCATTTCTGCATATAAAATCGGCGCACACAGACACACACCCGAAATCGAACAAACCTTGTCCCATATGGCAGGAGTGGGTATTAAGCTGACCTTTGTTCCCCATCTGCTGCCGGTAAACCGCGGGATTGAGGAAACGATTTATGTAAAGCTGAAGGACGGCGTGACCATGGATGCGGTTCGCAGTGCGTATGTAGAATTCTACAAGGATGAACAGTTTGTACGTCTTGAAAAAGATGGCAATGTGGCGCAGATACGCTGTGTGACACGTTCCAACTACTGCGATATTTCTCTCCATTGCGATAAACGTACGGGTACGCTGATCGTTTGTTCCTGCATCGACAATATGGTCAAGGGTGCTGCCGGTCAGGCTATTCAGAACATGAACATTTATTTTAATCTGCCGGAATCCATGGGTATTGATGCCCTGCCTGCCGGATTTTAATTGAGGTATAGACATGAACATTGTATACAATGAAATTACCGGCGGTGTTTGTGCTGCTGCCGGTTTTAAGGCATATGGTATGCACGCCGGTTTCCGCAAGAATACATCCAAACTGGATCTGGCGATGATCGTTGCGGATAAACCCTGTACAGCTGCCGGGGTATATACCAAAAATAAGGTATTTGCAGCTCCTGTTGGTGTTACCCGCGGTCATCTTGCCAACGGTATCGCGCAGGCGGTAATCTGCAACAGCGGTAATGCCAATGCCTGCACACCCGATGGATATGAAACCGCAGAGGCATCCTGCAAAGCGGTATCTGCAGTGACGGGTATTCCTGCTGAAGATGTTATTGTGGCTTCTACCGGCGTTATCGGTGTTTCTCTGCCCCTGCAGCCTCTGACCGATGCCCTTCCCGGTCTTTACAGTGCGCTGGAAGCTAACGAAAACGGTGCGGATCTGGCAGCACAGGCGATTATGACCACCGACACCAAGAAAAAGGAATTTGCCCTTTCTTACGAATTCGGCGGCAAGACGATTCATATCGGCGGTATGTGCAAAGGTTCCGGTATGATTCACCCCAACATGGGTACAATGCTTGGTTTTATTACAACCGATGCTGCTGTATCTTCTGCGCTGCTTGACAAGGCGCTTCACGCTGCTATCGAAGATTCCTTCAACATGGTTTCTGTTGACGGGGACACCAGTACAAATGACATGGTTTGCGTTATGGCTTCCGGATATGCAGGAAACGATGAAATCCACAGCGAAGGTGATGCTTATGCTGCTTTTGCCGGTGCGCTGCATACCCTTTGCATGAAGATGGCTCAGGCGATTGCTGCAGACGGTGAAGGTGCTACGAAATTCCTGAAATGCGAAGTTACCGGTGCTGCTACCAAAGAGGACGCGCGTATCCTTTCCAAGAGTGTCATTGCTTCCTCTCTGGTGAAAACCGCTATGTACGGTGCTGATGCCAACTGGGGTCGTGTTATCTGTGCGCTGGGTTATTCCGGTGTGGACATTGATATGAAGACCATTGATATTTCCTTCAGTTCCGAAGCCGGTTCCATTGATGTATGCAAGGATGGCGGTACCCTTCTCTTTGATGAAGATATTGCCAAGAAGATTCTCCTCTGCGACAGCGTAACGATTCATTGCAATATGCACGCCGGTGAATTTTCTGCCACTGCTTTCGGCTGTGACCTGAGTTATGAATATGTCCGCATCAACGGCGATTACAGAAGTTAAAGGAGCGCAGGATTATGTCTATTTCCAATCAGGATAAGGCAAGTGTATTGGTTGAAGCTCTGCCTTATATTCAGAAATACACCGGTCAGACTGTTGTTATCAAGTATGGCGGAAATGCTATGCTGTCGGAAGAACTGCAGGATGCGGTAATCAGTGACCTGGTACTGCTTTCCTTGACCGGAATCCAGGTTGTACTTGTACACGGCGGCGGTCCCGATATCAATGATATGCTGAAGAAAATCGGTAAGAAGTCCGAATTTATCAACGGTCTGCGTTATACGGATGCGGAAACAGCGGAAATTGCGCTGATGGTTCTTGCCGGTAAGACAAACAAGCAGTTGGTTGACCGTATTGAACGTACGGGCGGTAAGGCTGTTGGTTTGTGCGGTCTGGACGGCGGTTTGCTGAAAGCGGAGAAGCATACGGACGCGCAGGGGACCGATTACGGTTTTGTCGGAGATATCGTTTCTGTAGATGCTTCCATTGTGAAAGAAGTTCTTGACAGCGGTTATATTCCGGTTATTTCCACCATCGCCCACGCGCAGGATGGAGCCGGTGTTTACAATATCAATGCGGACACTGCAGCGGCGGAGATCGCCATTGCACTTCAGGCACGCAATTTTATTCTTCTGACGGATACCCGCGGTGTTCTGAAGGATCCTCATGATGAATCTACCCTGATTCCCGTGATCCATACAAATGAGATCGACCAGCTCAAGAACGACGGCATCATTTCCGGGGGAATGATCCCCAAGGTGGAATGCTGTGTTCATGCCGCTATGGGTGGTATCCAGCGCACATTCATTACTGACGGTCGTGTGAAGCATTCGATCCTGATCGAAATGCTTTCCGAAGAAGGCTGTGGAACCATGTTTGTTTCCAGCGAAAATTGAGGTTTACTTATGGATAGAAATACAGTTATTCAGAATGATAATGATTTTATCATGCATACATACGGTCGTCTGCCTTTGGTACCCGATCATGCTTCCGGTGCTTCCATCTGGGATAAAAACGGTAAGAAATATATTGATTTCACCAGCGGTATCGGCGTAAATGTACTTGGCTATTCTGATTCCGGCTGGAGTCAGGCGGTGTTTGAACAGGCTACGAAATATCAGCATGTATGCAACTACTATTATTGTGAACCCGCCTCTGCTCTGGCGGAATGGCTGGTAAAAACCACGGGACTGGAAAATGTATTCTTCGGCAACTCCGGTGCAGAAGCCAATGAAGGTGCCATCAAGCTTGCCAGAAAATACAGCTTCGACAAGTACGGTGAGGGTCGTAATACCATCATTACACTGAACAAATCCTTTCATGGACGTACGGTAACAACCCTTGCGGCAACCGGACAGGATGTTTTCCATCAGTACTTCTTCCCTTTCACCGATGGTTTCAAGTACTGCGATGCCGGTGATCTGGATGCGCTGAATGCGGCCTGCACAGCTGATGTTTGTGCGGTTATGCTGGAAGTTATCCAGGGGGAAGGCGGCGTGAATATTCTGGATAAGGATTATGTTCAGGCTGTTGCTGCTCTTTGTGAAAAAAAAGATATTCTGTTGATTGTGGATGAAGTACAGACGGGTATCGGTCGTACCGGTAAACCTTTTGCTTTCCAGCATTACGACATTCTGCCGGATATCGTGACCTCAGCCAAGGGTCTTGCCGGCGGGCTGCCTATCGGTGCATTTATCAGTGGTAAGAAAGCTGCATCTACACTGGGTGCAAGCGCTCATGGTTCTACATTCGGTGCCAATCCGGTTTGTGCCGCTGCGGCTTGTTATATTACCGGCAAGCTGACAGACGATTTTCTTGCTTCCGTAGAAAACAAGGGCAAGCTGATCGAAGAAAAGATTCTGGCTGCCGGCTGTGAGAATGTTGTTTCTGTTCGCAGACTTGGCATGATGATCGGCATTCAGATCAAGGATTTGCCGAAGGACAGACTTCTGAAAGCCTTTGATCTCGGTCTTCTGGTACTGACTGCCGGAAAAGATGTTGTTCGTCTCCTTCCGCCGCTGAATATTTCCATGAATGAACTGGATGAAGGGATTTCCCTGCTGATTGAAGCGTTATCTTAATAAACGAAAGGTATTGTTATGAAAAAAGATTTACTGAAAATGGCGGATCTTTCTGCCAGTGAAATATATGAAATTCTGGATCTTGCTGCCAAGCTGAAGTATGAAACCAGACACGGCATCAAGCATCACATTCTGGAAGGACAGTCCCTCGGTATGATCTTCCAGAAGTCCTCTACCCGTACCAGAGTTTCTTTTGAGACCGGTATTTACCAGCTGGGCGGTCAGGCGCTTTTCCTCTCTCCCCGTGATCTCCAGATCGGACGCGGTGAACCCCTGGAAGATACTGCACGGGTTCTTTCCAGATACCTCAGCGGTATTATGATCCGTACCTTTGCGCAGCAGGAAGTGGAAGACCTGGCGAAGTATTGTTCCATTCCGATCATCAACGGTCTGACAGATTATTGTCATCCCTGTCAGATTCTTGCAGACCTGCTGACCATCCGTGAATTCAAGGGTGGTTTTGATGGGCTGAAGATGTGCTACATCGGTGATGGAAACAACATGGCAAACTCTCTGATCGTCGGCGGTCTTACCGTTGGCATGGGAGTGGCTATTGCCTGCCCCAATGCTTATCAGCCGGATCCTCAGGTGCTTGCTTTTGCCGAGAAGTATCCCGGAAAGTTCCTCATGACGGAAGATGTTCATGAAGCGGCTGCCGGTGCGGATGTTCTGTTCACCGACGTATGGGCTTCCATGGGTCAGGAAGAAGAAGCTGCTGAACGTCGCAAGGTGTTCACCGGTTATCAGATCAACCAGTCCGTGCTGGATGTGGCACATAAGGATGTTATGGTACAGCATTGTCTGCCGGCACACAGAGGTGAAGAAATTACCGCTGATGTATTCGAAGCGCATGCCAATGAAATTTTCGAAGAAGCGGAAAACCGTCTCCATGCACAGAAGGCTGTTATGGTCAAACTGATGGCAAAATAATGTAGGATCACAGGAGTATCTTCCCGGTATTCCTGTGATTTTTTCTATTTATCCATTTT
>JAFUKI010000036.1 GCA_017467815.1 Clostridia bacterium | reverse complement strand
TCATCAGCTTGGCAAGAAAGACCGTGTGACGATTGGTGACGGTTGTGACGATTAAAATGACAGCAGCGGCGGTATCAAAAATACCGTCACAATCGTCACAACCGTCACGGAAAGGAAGGGAAAGAATCGAATGAAAAACGTACAGATACCCTATGAGTTGTTCGTCGATCTGGTGCTTTACCATCTGAACGGTGAGGACGATTTCGACGAAGAAATCCGACAAGGCTTGGAGCAAAAGCTGGATGCCATGCTGAACAGACAGCTCTACTCTCAATACAAGACAGCTCCCACCGAAGAACAGCGGGAACAGGCAAGGCAGGAATATCTTGACCGCCGTGGATGTGCCCACACTATCGCATAGCGATAGTGAAGCTACACGCTGGACTACTTCTCCTTGGGAGCTATGACAGGAGCGTGCCACGCTCCTGTGAATGGCAGACAAGGCAAAGGATTGGCTGGCACAGACCCCACCGCATCCCCCGTCCCCATCGAAAAATCCGCAGATTTGGAGTAATGTTTCAACAGGTTGATTATATACGAGTGGGGAGCTACACAAAGAAATTGAATGAATTCCCGGAATTACAGGCAAAATTGTGGGATTAAACTCCGCAGTTCAAAATTTGAAGAACGTTATGCGCTTCAGAATCTTGATCTTACATCAGCATTACAAAAAATCGATTATCCTGTATATTTTGAAACGACCAAAATTCCCCTGCCTACAGATGCGGAAGGTATTGCACATTATATGCTTGAAGAAAAGATATTGGTGAAGCAGGATAATGGACTGTATGCAATTACCAATCTCGGTGCCATCCTTTTCGGGAAACGACTTTTAGATTTTGATCGCATTTCTCGGAAAGCGATTCGAGTAGTTCAATACAATGGCAACAGCCGAATAAATATTTTGAAAACGGAAGAAATCGAAAGAGGATATGTCCCCGGATTTGAAGGATTGATGAAATATTTAGAAGCATTGATTCCGTCGAAAGAAGTAATTGAAGGTGCCAAACGCGAAAAAATTACGGCATATCCATTAGAAGCACTTCGTGAAGCGATTGCCAATGCCTTGATTCATCAGGATTTCGCTATAACAGGCGCCGGACCAACGATAGAACTTTTTGACAAAAGAATTGAAATTACCAATCCCGGCATACCTCTTGTAGATATCAAACGCATTATTGATACTCCGCCGCATTCAAGAAACGAAAAATTGGCTTCTTTAATGAGACGTCTGCGGATGTGTGAAGAATTCGGGACCGGTTGGGATAGGATAGTTGTTTTGTGTGAACTGTATCGTCTTCCTGCACCCAAAATAGAAGTGTTGCACGAAAGTACTCGTGTAACTTTATTCTCAGAGATGGCGTTTACCAATATATCCCCTGAAGAAAAATTATGGGCATGCTACCTTCACGCTTGTATACAGCATGTCCAAGGGAACCATTTAACGAATAGTTCTTTAAGGGAACGTTTCGGGGTAACAAGTTCGGCTTCTGCGAGTATTTCACGTTTGATTAAAGAAGCTGTAGAGATAGGTCTTATTAAACCGCTTGATCCTACTACTGCTCCTCGATACATGAGATACATTCCGGCATGGGCGTGATTTAACTTGCCGGTAACTTGCTGAGACTATATCACATTGATAAATAATTGCCTAAAGACACATAAAATAGCTTTTTTAGCATTGTTTTAGCGTGGTTATGAGTGAACTTTAACTTGCTGGTAATTTGCTGCAACCATATACAAATATTTATAAGGATTTTTCTGTTGCTATAATCCAATATAGTGGCAGTGTTAAAAATAACAGACAGTGTCTGGCATATTTATGGGATCGTACGATCGAATAATCCAGACGCCGTCTGAAAATTTCCTATGGAATACTGCGAATTCAACAGACATTGTCTCTCAAATTCTAATTCCAAGCGCAGATTAAGCAATACCTTCAGTTATAATATGCAATACACCAACTGCGCAGTTGGTGTATTGCAGTCCCAGTTGGTACATTGAGTTGGTGTATTTTATTTCAGTTGGGGTATCGAGTTGATTTAACTTGCTGGTAACTTGCTGCGATAGGTTATGGTAGTTTGGTGATTTGGTTTCTTGTGAATTTAACCCTTTGATGTTTGATAACAGGTATGATCGAAAAAAGGCGGAAAGCGGTACTATATACGTCACTATTTATTTGCATATCATCATATACAAATGTTGCAAATTTATTATCAGAAAAACAAAGCTTAATGAATCAACAAGGATAAGATTTACATATGACATCCAAAGAAATTACACATCATAATCACTATGTTCCGCAGTTTTATCTTCAGAATTGGTGTCTAAATAATAATATTCTGTGGGTATATAATTTACTTGTCTCAGACAAACGAGTCCCATGCTGGAGCAAAAAGAATATTAAATCAGAGGGAAAATGGGATGATTTTTAGTAACCGTCAAATAAACCATGTCTGCCATGAGTCCAGAAAAAATGGTAAACTAAACTCTAAATAACAGTGTACAAAACACTCTGCCCGAACAAACTGAACACCTACACACTGTTCAAAGCACTCAGCCAGAGTGAATCCAAACACCGCATCAGGAGTTTAAACATGACCAATATCACAACAGCAATCACCGAAATCAAAAGCAAAGTCTCCCTGCAGGAGTGGCAGCAGCGGATACTGGACTGCCAGAGCAGCGGCATAAGCGTCAAAGCATGGTGCCGCGAAAACGGAATCAGCACCGGCTCCTACTACTTCCATCTCCGAAAAATCCGCGAATCCGTTCTGGAAGCGAATCAGATCGTATCTCTGGATCCACCCAAACCGGCATCCTCTTCCGGAATCCGCATCGAATCCGGCGGTATCACAATCACTCTGCCGGGAAACGCAGCTCCGGAACAGCTTACCGTCGTTCTGTCTGCTTTGAAGTCATGCTGAAAGAGTTTGCGGCCGTTACGCAGGTATATCTCGTCACAGGATACACCGATCTGCGCAGAGGAATCGACGGACTTGCAGAAGTCGTACAGGGGAAGCTGGAGCTGGATCCATACAGTCAGGCTTTGTTCCTGTTCTGCGGAAGAAGACGTGACCGACTGAAAGCTCTCCTCTGGGAAGGCGACGGTTTTCTTCTTCTTTACAAACGGCTTGACAACGGCAGTTTCCGGTGGCCGAGGAACGAAACAGAGGTAAAACAGCTGACAGAGCAGCAAATCAAATGGCTGTTTGAGGGGCTTGAACTGGAACAGCCAAAGGCGATCAAACCTGGGAAACGAGGAAGTCTTTACTGACTGTTTTTCGATTGTTTTCAGGAAAACTACAGATTTTTCTGTCGGTTTCTGATACAATACAGGTATCAAAACAGTCGGAGGGACACCATGGAATTGCGGGATTTTCTAAAAGGGGAAGCAATCGGCACGCCGGAAGAAGAAATCGATGTACGTCTTGTTCTTGCGGAAAATGCCGCACTGAAAGACGAAGCTGCCGAACTGAAGGAACAGCTTGCACAGCTGAAAAAGTTTGTCTATGGTCAGAAAAGCGAAAAGACCGAAGTTGTTCTGGAAGGAGCGGAACAGATTTCCATGTTTGATGAAGCGGAACAGGAGTCTGACATAAATCCGAAGACCCTGCAGACCACGGAAGTGAAGGCTCACAAGCGGACGAAGCGTACCCGTGACGAGATCATGGCAGATCTGCCTGTCGAGGAAGTATTCCACGAAGTCGAAGACAAAACCTGCGACAAATGCGGTTCTGAAATGACCGTCATCGGCAAGGAGAAAATCCGGGACGAGCTGGTATATGTTCCTGCCCGTCTTTTCCTGCGCCGTCATGTGGCGGAAGTAGTGAAGTGTACATCCTGCGGTATGGATGAATCCAGAGATGCAGACCTTCCCGATATCGAGAAATGCCATATCCGCACAGCCGAAGTCCCCGCGCCGATGATACCGCACAGCTTCTGTTCACCGGAACTGCTGGCACACATCGTGTATGAGAAATACTGCAATGCCATGCCGCTGTACCGTCTTGAGAAGGACTTTGCCGCCAAAGGTGCGAATATCTCCAGGACCACTATGGCCAACTGGATCATCATGGCAGCTCAGCTTTGGGTAAAACCGGTATGGGAGCAGATGCACAGGGAGTTGGTAACATCCAATGTGATTCATGCGGATGAGACTGTCGTGCAGGTACTGAACGAACCGGGTAAGAAAGCAAAGACCGATTCCCGGATGTGGGTGTACTGCAATGGGAAGATGAACGACCACAGCAATATTCTGTTTGAGTACCAGCCCACCAGAAACGGCGATCATGCATCGAAGTTCCTCGGTGATTACCGCGGATATCTCGTCTGTGACGGATATGACGGCTACAACAAGCTGAAGAATGCCGTCCGCTGCGGCTGCTGAGCCCATGTGAGACGGAAGTTTGTGGATGCTTTGCCTACAGACAAGGAACTGCTCTCCACATCAGCTGCAGCGAAAGGCGTGGAGTACTGCAACAGGCTGTTCCTTCTGGAGAGGAAATACAATGGTGAAGATGAAAAAGGAAACCGGATTGCAGAACCGTTGACAGC
>JAFUKI010000035.1 GCA_017467815.1 Clostridia bacterium | reverse complement strand
CCCAGTGCGCCCTGTGCCTTCCATGCTTCCGTATCCGCCACCAGATCGGGATCTCTGACCGTTACGCGCAGTCTCGTCATACAGGCGTCTACCAGAATTATATTCCCCCTGCCGCCCAAAAGTTCGATGATCCGTTCCGCTTCGCTGTCACCGGCGGTAACTGTTTTTTCCCCAGACGGTTCTTTTTCTTCCCCCTCGGTGGTATAATTCCCCAGTCTGCCCGGTGTGGCGTATTTCAGTTTCCCGATCATGAACCAGGCGACAAAATAACCGACGATGAAGAATATCGCCGCACTGATGATGAAATTCAGAATATCCCCCGTAAGTCCTGCCCGTGCCGACATGGGAATACGGGTGATGAATTCAATATTCCCGAAGGAATGAAGCCGCAGGGGGATCAGATCCGCCAGCGCAAAGGCAATCCCCTGCAGTACGGCATACACGATATACAAGGGAATGGCGCAGAACATGAACATGAATTCCAGGGGTTCGGTAACACCGGTAAGAAACACCGCCAGAGAGGCGGAGAAAAACATGGAACGGTAATTCTTCCGCTTGTCCGCATCCACACGACGGTACATGGCAAGGGCAAAACCCAGCAGCAGTCCCGTTGCGCCGATCATCTGTCCTACTTTGAACCGTGCCGGACGTACCGCCGCCAGAAGGCTTTCGTATGCCGCCGTATCCCCTGCCTGCTTGAAGCCGATCAGGTCGGTGACCCATGCCAGCCACAGAGGATCCTGCCCGAACACCACGGTTCCTGCGTTTGCTCCCGTAAGAATCTCGTAACTGCCGCCGAAGGAAGTGTAGTTCATGGGGATGGTCAGCAGGTGGTGCAGTCCGAAGGGGAGAAGCAGTCTCTCCAGTGTACCGTAAACGAAGGGGGCGATGAAGGGGGAGGTATCGGCAGAGTCGGCAATCCAGATACCGAATGCGTTGATCCCGGACTGCACGATGGGCCAGACAACCGCCAGCACCAGGGAGACGATCACGGACCACAGGATGACCACAAGGGGGACAAACCGTTTGCCGTTGAAGAAGGACAGGGCTTCAGGGAGTTTGCGGAAGTTGTAGTATTTATTGTACACCACCCCGCCCACAAAGCCGGAAATGATGCCCACAAACACACCCATATTCAGCGCAGGCGATCCCAGTACCGATGTAAAATAGCTGGAAACCTGCATTTCTTTTCCGAAAAGGGAATACGTTACGGCAGCGGGATCGTCCAGCATGGCAGATGTGACGCCGAAAACCGCGCCGGTGATGTTGTTGATGAGAATGAAAGCCAGCAATGCCGCAAATGCGCCGCCGGATTTTTCATGCGCCCAGGAACCGCCGATGGCAACCGCAAAAAGAATATGCAGGTTGCTGATCACCGCCCAGCCGATGTTTTCCATAACACTGCCGATTGTCAGCACCAGAGAAACGCTTCCCCCTGCCATGGCGATCAGCTTGCCGACACTGATCATCAGTCCGGCAGCAGGCATTACGGCGATTACCGTCATCAGCACCTTGCCGAGCTTCTGTAAAAAATCGAAATTTATACTTGGTTTTTTGGTTATTGTTTTTTCCACATGAGCCTCCGTAAAGGATGTTCTTTGACATTATAATTTCCAGATATCTCTGTTATATTCCATTATGGTTCTGTCGGACGAAAAATATCCGGACATTGCAATATTCACAAGTCCTTTTTTCGCCCAGGACAGGCGCTGTTCATAGTCCGTATACGCCTGTTCTCTGGTTTTTACATAATCGTCAAAGTCCGGGAAGGTCATAAACCAGTCCTTGTCCGTCAGTTCCCCGGAAAGCCGCTTCAGCCGCAGGGGATTGCCGATCTTCATCAGCACCGGTCCCGTAATGAAGTCCACGGCACGCCGGATCATGGGGTTTTCTTCGTAATATGCCTTTGCGCTGTAACTGCCTTTGCGGTACCGTTCCACCACCGTACTGCTGCTGTCCCCGAAAATATAGATATTCTCATCCCCCACAAGCCGGTGGATCTCCACATTCGCACCGTCCTCCGTTCCCAGGGTGACCGCACCGTTCAGCATGAATTTCATATTTCCCGTACCGCTGGCTTCCTTGGAGGCGAGGGAGATCTGTTCGGATATATCACAGGACGGAATCAGTTTTTCCGCTGCGGAAACATTGTAATTTTCCACCATTACCACCTGCAGATGGGTTTTTACCTTTTCATCCCGGTTGATCAGCTCCTGCAGACACAGGATCAGGTGGATGATGTCCTGGGCGATTACATATGCCGGAGCTGCCTTGGCGCCGAAAATCACGGTAATGGGGGTACGGGGCAGTCTGCCGGATTGTATTTCCAGATATTTGTGGATCACATACAGAGCGTTCATCTGCTGCCGTTTGTATTCGTGAAGTCGTTTGATGTGGATATCGAAAATGGAATCCGGATCAATCGTCACGCCCTGTTTCCGGTTCAGCCATGCGGCGAGGGCGGTTTTGCTGCTGTTTTTGATGGCGATAAGCTGTTCCAGGGCGGCAGTATCCTCTTGGTATTCCAAGAGTCCCTTCAGTTTCTCCGCATCTTTTTTGAATCCGTCACCGATGTGTTCACACAGAAATGCGGTGAGACGGGGATTGCAGTGGAGCAGCCAGCGCCGGAAGGTAATGCCGTTGGTTTTGTTGTTGAATTTATCGGGATAGATCTGATAGAAGGAGGAAAGCTCCTCTTTTTTCAGAATCTCCGTATGCAGGGAGGCGACACCGTTGATGCTTTTGGCGCAATGGATATCCAGCTTTGCCATATGCACCACGTCGTACCGGTCGATGATCGCCAGCTCTTCCCCTTCATACTTCCGCCGCACCTTGGCATCCAGAATCTCCATGATCGGCACCAGCTGGGGAACAACTTTTTTCAGATACTGTACCGGCCATTTTTCCAGTGCTTCCGCAAGGATGGTATGGTTGGTGTAGGCACAGGTTCCGTGGACTGCCGCGATCGCATCGTCTATATATAGCCCTTTCTCCACAAGCAGGCGGATCAGTTCCGGGATGATCATGGTGGGGTGGGTATCGTTGATCTGGACCACCGCATAATCGGGCAGGTCGTACAGCCGGCATCCCCTGTCGATACACTCCTCTAATATATACTGGGCAGCGGCGGACACCATGAAATACTGCTGGTAAATCCTGAGCAGCCGTCCGTTTTCATCGCTGTCATCGGGGTACAGGAACAAGGTCAGATTCCGGGTAATATCGGTTTTGTCGAAGGCAATTCCCTCTCCCACAATACTTTCGTCCACACTTTCCATATCGAACAGATGCAGCGTATTGGTGATGCTGTCGTATCCGGTTACGTTGATGTTGTACATTCTGGCATTGACTGTGCCTTCTTTGAAGCGGACGGGGTACACAGTATCCGTGGGATGCAGCCAGCCGTTTTCGGTGATCCAGGTATCGGGAACGGCGGTTTGTTCGTTGTCCCGGAATACCTGACGGAACAGACCGAAATGATAATTGATGCCGATCCCGTCGCCGTTCAGACCGAGGGTGGCGATGGAATCCAGGAAGCACGCCGCTAATCGACCAAGCCCGCCGTTGCCCAGGGAGGGTTCTTTTTCATATTCTTCCAGTTCTGTAAGATCCACCCCATGTTCAGCCAGTTCTTCCTTTATGGTATCGTACACGCCCAGGTTTATCAGATTGTTGGACAGCAGTTTGCCGATCAAAAATTCGGCGGAAATGTAATACAGTTTCTTTTTGCCGGGATTTTTGTTCCGCTTTTCCTCTGCCAGTGTATGGGTATACTTCACCAGCACGCGATATAATTCCTCTTTGGTACAGTCCCCGATGGATTTCCCGTATTCGGACAAAGTCAGTTTTGTGAGATCCATGCCATTCTCTCCTTCACGCAGTTTCTTTTATCAGTATACCCATTTTGCGCAAATATTTACTCATAAAAGAAAATTGATGGAGATATACCGCATATCCGCATAGATTTGTGCGTTCTGTCAGATAAATAATACGCTTCCACCAAGGCCATTCTCGGAGGGGGGCATGGTTGAAGGCAGCAGAAAAGGCCGCCGCAGTTTTTACTGTACGGCAGCCCTATTTTCTCTGTCCTGTGTATGGAAGAAAGATTACAGTTCTCCCGTCACCGTTTCCTGCTTCGATACCAGAATCTCCAGATTTCCGTTGCGGCAGCGGATTTTGTCGATCATTTCCTTCTCATTCGCCGCCGGCTTCAGAACCACATCATAGGTAAGACGGAACATACTTCCCATATTGGTGGTCTTCACCTGCACCAGTTCGTATGCCGCAGCGTATTCCCCTAAAATTTCCTCGAACACACCGGCGTAATCCAGATCTTCCGGAATGGTGATCTTCACCGTCCGGTATTTTCCGTTGTTTTTCTTTGTACCGAAGTCCAGCTGGTTGCAGATAAGAAGTACCATGTTGAGCAGTATCGTAAACAGCAGTGCGTATGCCAGATACCCCATTCCTGCCACAAGTCCGGCACCCATTGCCAGGAAAATGGTGACGATCTCCTTCGCTGTCCCCGGCACGGAACGGAAACGCACCAGACTGAACGCACCGGCAACCGCAACCCCTGCACCGATGTTCCCGTTCACCATCATGATGACCACGCAGACCACCGCAGGCAGGAGAGTAAGGTTCAGGACAAAACTCTTGGTGTATCGGGTTTTGTATGTATAGCAAAGGGCGGTGATGATACCGATCAGAAGGGCGGTACCGATACAGTACAGAAATTCCTTTATGCCGATTACCACAGTATAATCATTATCAAAAAGTCCTCTGAAGATGGTTTCAAGAGACATGGTATGTTTTCTCCTTGTTATTTACAGTATTTTCGGTTTGCAGTTCCGGGAAAATCAGATTCCGGTAGGCAGTGCCGTATTTGGAAAAGGATGTTTTATAAATATGCTCCGCGGACAGGACATCCGTCATCCACAGGGGAATCCCGCCGGCGCATTTGATCTCCATCAGCACTTTTCCCTTTTCCAGCAGGGATGTGCCATAGATTTCTCCGCCCAGACTGAGCTCCGTCTCCCTCGCCAGGATATTTTCATCGAATGTGACGCGGAAGCTGCTGTCGGCGGCGGAGTAGTAGGCTTCTCTGTCATAGGAAAGGAAAACCGTTGGATGCAGTCCTCCGTACAGATTCAGAAAATAGTCGATCTCACGGGAAATCTGGGTGTTTTCCGGTGCGGGAGCGTGTCCTTTCAGCCAGGCCATAGCATCGGTCTCGGATGCCGCCAGCCGTCGTTTGTATACGATGCCTTTGTATTTTCGTTTCAGTTCCGCAAACACCGTATCCTCCCCCTGGGCAGGACGGTAACTTCGCACACGCAGTTTTTCCTTATACACCGGTTTTTCCAGGGATCGGCGGATCAGGAGGTAGGTATCGGTGTCAAAATACAGATTCCGGACAGTGGTTCTGCCGTATTTGTCCGGTGTCATGTACGGTGCCATGACGGACAGGATTTTTTCTTTCTGCGCCGTCGTCAGCAGATATTTCAGCTCGTACCGTTTGAATACCGTTTGGTACATCCGCACCTCTCCTTTCCGTTTTTGATTGGTTTATCCTTCCCCGTTCAGGCGGTTGTCCATATACTGCCACCGGGTATTGATGAAATCACGCAGATACTGCACCTGCTTGTCATATGTATTGTACACAGTGGGATTCACGGAAGCCGCGCCCACGGTAACGCCCATGATGTTCCACACAAGGAAGTTCTGCTGCTGGCTGCCGTCAAGCATGGCAGAATAGGTATCCACAGCACCCAGTCCCACCTGCAGCAGTTCCTCTTTGACTTCGTTCCACCGTTCTTTCAGTCTGTCGGTGAAGGTATCATACTGCATCAGGTAATTCATCCAGTTTTCGGAGATGTAGGTATAGGTGGATTCCGTGGTACACCAGCCGTCATATCCGGGCAGATCCCCGTAATGATTGCCGAATGCCATATCGAAATCCCACACGGGACCCAGTTTCAGCTTATCTCCGGCAGAACGCCACAGATAACAGCTGCGGTAGAAGGAAGATTCCATATTGAAGGTCAGCTCATTGATGATCAGCCAGTCCACCCAGGAATCTATATCAATATAATTCTCCCATCCGTTGTTCGTAACGATGGCGTTTTCCATTTCCAGGATATATTTTTTGATGAACTGCAGCTCCGGTGTATTCGGCTGGGGGATCTCCGGTTCCTTGATAAAGATCCGGTAAACCAGATCCGTGTCAAAATAATCCCGGTTGTACACATTTTCTTTATCAAAATCCCATCCGATCTCCAGCAGAAAGCCGATATCCGCTTTGCCGGTCTTCTGAATGGCGGTTTCTCCCAGATCCAGCCTGCCGTTGCCTTCTTCGATCTTATCCGCAAAGGTGTACACGCCTATATAACTGCCGTTGAGGTACAGATTCACCGGAATATGGGTGGACGTGTAGTCCAGCGCCGACATGGATGCCGCCAAGGTATGGGCAACGCAGTTCCGGATCAGTGTTTTATCCGTATAGTTGGACACCAGTACCCAGTCACGGTTCTGGGGCAGACCCAGCAGGGGGGCACCGTCGTCCAGCTTGATCCGGTACGCCTTTTTGGGGAACTGCGTCCAGGATGCATTGCCGCGTCCCCGGATCTGCATGGGATAAGGAGTGCCGTCAATGGTGAGGGTACCGTGGATGTAGGTATTTTTCTCTGTGATGGCTTCCCCGTTGTCGGTGTGGATCTCCATGACCGGCAGGTCGTAGGACAGTCTTTCGGAGGTCAGCAGATAGGTTCGTTCTTTTCCGTTTTGGTCCGTGGTGGTTATGGTATTGGCTTTTGTCAGATCCAATGTCCCTGTATACAGCACAGCACCGTCTTCTCCGCTGAAGGTCAGCTTAGCCGCTGTTACGTCTTTTTCCTTAACGATCAGGGGAAACCGCACTTCCGCTGTATTGCCCCGGATATACAGGGATACGCCGTCATAGGGTCGTCCCACGGCAGAATCGGACAGTGCGACGGATACAAGCCGCCCTTCTCCCGTTCCGCCGTAACCGGAGGCCATATCCTGTCCGTTACAGGCAGCAACATTGCTGTACATATCCATCACATCCCCATCGGGCAGGCTTTCGCATACCACTTCCAGGGACGCATACGGTGCATCCACAAACAGGCATCCGTTTTCCAGAAGGGATGCGGCATAGGTGGACACGTGCAGGATTCCGGTCTCTTCGCCGCAGCGGATGGTCAGGGTATTCTCCCAGGTGCAGGTGTCGGGCAGGTATACGATATCTGCGTCCCTGTCCATCACAAGGGGTTCCTCAAGCGGAAAGGATTCCGTTATACAAAGCACCGGACGGTCTGTGCCGGCTGAAAATGTTTCCGAAGCCAGAATTTCCCGCAGTTCTGCAAAGGAATCGGCAAAATATACACCGGGGGTTCCTTCAGCCGGGACTTGTATCAGCGGTTCGCTTTCGGTATGGGACTTGTCATATACGGTATCGTCACTCTCTGTCTCGACTGGATTCCCGTGGGCGGAAGATGTACTTTCTTCCGGCGGTTGGGATGGAGCGCAGGAGCCGATCATCAGCAGGCATAAAAGTCCTGCCAGTACTTGTTTCAGCTTCATTGTTTCCTCACGAAAAAGTATTCCATATAATTATAGCAAATTCCATCCGGCAAATCAATACAGGAACAGGTGTTATCGTTAATATTTTATATGTTTCATCTGAAAACGACGTGAAATAGCCGTGAACAAAAACGCAAAAAAAACGTAAAATCCGGTGGATTTTTCCCATCATTTGTGTTATACTGTTTATATATGCCAATTTCGCGAAAGGACACATCTTTCACCATGAATCCAAGAAAAAGAATCGTGTTTTTCGGTTGTTTTCTTTTCCTGTTTCTTCTCGTTCTGCCCGTTTCCGCAGAACAGGCGGATCACGCCGGAACCGCACTGGAAAGTACCGGTTTCTCTGCCCCGGCTCTGCTGAAAGACAAGAATGAACGCACCTATACCGCCACTTCCGGCGAGGCTTCTGTCACCCTGACCAACTCTGCCGGCATCGGTTCGGTCTATATTGTATTTGACAAAATCCCCTCTCCCTGGACGATCACCGACGGTACCCAAACCTTCACCTGCGGCGAGAACGGATTTTTACACGAATTCACGGACGTACAGGCGTTGTTCGGGGATACGCCCACTTCTCTGGTGCTGACCTTCCCCGGCGGCACATCGGTGGATGAGATCTACGGTTTTACGGCAGGGGAGCTTCCCGGCTGGGTACAGATCTGGCTTCCCCCTTGTGCAGAGGCGGATCTGCTGTTGTTTTCCTCCCATTCCGATGATGAGCAGCTGTTTTTCGCCGGTATTCTGCCCCTGTATGCCGTAGAACGGGATCTGGCGGTACAGGTGGTATATATTGTCAACCACTTCGACACCTATAACCGTCCCCATGAACAGCTGGATGGACTTTGGGCGGTGGGTGTACGGCATTATCCCATCATTCCTGCATTCCCCGACCTGTATTCTGAATCCCTGGAAGGCGCGATATCCGCTTATGCTTCCCGCGGCTATTCCTATGAAGATTTCTGTCAGTACATCACGGACTGCCTCCGCCGGTTCCGTCCCCAGGTGGTCATCTCCCACGATATAGAAGGGGAATACGGTCACGGAACCCACATTCTCTGTACCGCCGCCCTGATGGACAGTCTTCTTTATGCAAACGATCCTGTCATGTACCCGGAAAGTGCGCAGATGTACGGTACATGGGACGTTCCCAAAACCTACCTGCATCTGTATACCGAAAACCAGATCGTGCTGGATTTGGACGTTCCGCTGGAATCCTTCGGCGGGAAAACCGCTTTTCAGGTAACCCAGGACGGTTTCGCCCATCATAAGTCCCAGCACTGGACATGGTTCTACAAGTGGATCTACGGCACAACGGATGCGCCCATCACAAAAGCCGCACAAATCAATTATCTCTCCCCCTGCCGTTACGGATTGTACCGTTCCACTGTAGGGGCAGATGTTATAGGCGGGGACTTCTTTGAAAATCTTACCTCCTACGCACAGCAGGCGGCAATCCGGGAGGAAGAAGCCAAAGAAACCGAAACCCTGCCGGAAACGGAAGAAACGGCGCCGGTCGTTTCCGTCGTTGTTCCCGAAACAGAGGAAGAAACGGAAAAAAATCCCCCCGACATCCAATATACCGCGCCGGATCGGGAACTTTCTCCTGTGATTTTCGTCCTTTTAGGCGGTATCGCTTTTATCCTTTTCCTTGTGATTTTTCTGCACGTTTTCATGTACACAACCTGGAAGAAAAAAAGAAAACAGAATAAACGGAGACGAAAATGAGTATTTACAATCAGGTAACGGTAATCATCCCTTCCTATAAACCGGACGAAAAACTCCTCTCCACGCTGGACAGTATCCTGAAGCAGGGTTTTCTGGATATTCTCGTTGTGGATGACGGCGGCGGCGAAAAATATGCGCCTGTTTTCGACAAAGTCAAAGAATATCCCCACTGTACCGTCCTTCATCACCCCGTCAACAGGGGCAAGGGTGCGGCGCTGAAAACCGCTTTTGCCTACTATCTTGCCAACCGTCCCGATTCTGTTGGGGTAGTTACAGCGGATGCGGACGGACAGCATCTGGCGAAGGATATTGACAAAGTGGCTTCCGCTATGGCAGAAAGTCATACGGTGGTGCTGGGATGTCGGGATTTTTCCGAGCCACATGTGCCCCCCAGAAGCAAATCGGGCAACAATATTTCAAGATTCCTGTTCCGTTCCCTTCTCGGCAGTCGTATCTCGGACACCCAGACCGGGCTTCGTGCCATTCCGCGGGAATACCTTCCTGCCGTTGCTTCCGCAGAAGGAGACCGTTACGAATACGAAACCCATATGTTATTCCTGATTGCCCGGGAGAAGATCCCCATGACGGAGCAGACCATTGAAACCGTATATCTGGACAACAATGCCTCCTCCCATTTCCGGGTCCTCCATGACAGCGCACGGATCTATGCAAAGCCTTTGCGGTTTCTGGGACATTCTTTACTGTCCGCAGCGGCAGATACTTTGCTGTTCCTTCTGCTCTTTACGCTTATGAACCGTATTCTGATCACCCATCCGCTGACCATTCTTGCCGCTTTGGCAGGTGCGAGGATCCTCTCCGGCACGCTCAATTATTTTCTGAATGCCATGCACGTTTTCCAGCCGGGCAGACCGGGCTTTGCCTCCTGGATACGGTACACCGGACTGGCTGCTGTCTTTTTCTGCATTACAGCGGTTTGTCTGGCTCTGTATCCCCTGTATTCCTTTGAAACCCAGGGAGCGATCTTAGGCAGTGTGATACTTGTGAAATCTGTTGCCGGTATCCTCTTATTCTTCCCCAGCTTCCGTATTCAGCACAATCACGTCTTTACAAAGCGTACCAATACAAATAAAATGTAACCAAGGAATCCGATTATGAGAAGAAAACGTAAAGTATCTTTCAAATTTATTTACTTTATTTTCACCAACATACTCATTGCCCTGTCCATTGTGGCTGTGGTATATGTCTGGGCTTTGCTGTACAAATACGAAAACTGCCAGCCCGAAAATCATATTGAAGCGGAGATTGCTTCTCTGCATACTGCGGCGCGGGACGGCTCCATCTGGAACAAATACACTTTCCCCGATACCGGAGCAGCCCAGACCGTATTTGAATCCGGCGATCTGCGGGAACAGTACAAGGCTGCTTTTGCCGCCGATACCGTCACCTATGCCCTCAAACCGGGTACATACAGTGAAAACAATCTTGTCTACACCCTCTCCGACGGCAGCAATACACTGGCGGAAATCACACTGGAAAGTATCGGTGAGCCTGTAACGCGGCTGGCGGTATTCACCTTCCAGGAATGGAAAGTACAGGAAGTAGCCATTGTTGCCCAAGCCAGGGATTACACCATCTCCTGCCCCGAAGATTTCTCGATAACGGTAAACGACATTCTGCTTTCGGCTGAATACGGCACGATGCAGGAAGACGGAACCATGCTGTATACAGTACCGGGGTTGTACATGGTACCCTCGCTGGAAATCCGTGACCACAACGGTCAGGTTGCTTCCTTCCAGAGATCCGGCACCAGAATCAAGACCGAATTCTATGATTATTCCCTGACAATCCCCGACACCCTGATGGTTACCGTCAACGGTACCGAGCATCCCGGAGAACTGATGGACAACGGTCTGCACCGTCACAGCATCCGCATGCTGCAGAATCCCGATGTGCAGATCACCGACACCTTCGGGAACACAGTATCCTTCACCGGCGGCAATCATCTGCCCCTGACCTACTGCACTGTAATCGTACCCGACAATTACACGGTTCTCGTGGACGGTGAAGTACCGCCGGAATCCGTGATCATTGTCGCCGACCATCCCGATTATGTCCACGTACAGGGATATGCGGAAAATCTGCCGAAGCTTGCCACATACAAAATTGCCGTTCTGAAAGACGGTGCGGATATTTCCGTAACCGATAAAAACGGCGTGCCGGTGGAATGGGACAAAACCGCCCATACCCTGGATCTCACCGTCATCCGGACCGGTGCTTCCATGCCCGATGATCTTTCCGCCGCTGTGGATGTATTGGGAATTGCAAAGAAATGGAGTCTGTTCATGTCCGCCGATCTGGCAGGCAGCAACTACGGTTTCTGGGACATTGCCCAGCATCTGATCGACGGTTCCTACCTGTACGATGTGGCGTACAAATGGTCCAGAAGCGTGGACATTACCTTCACCAGTATCCACTACCTCCAAGATCCGGCGTTCACCAACATCACCGTGGACAACTTTCTGTGGGTAACGGACACCTGTTTCTCCGTGGATATCGGCTTTGACAAAAACATGATCGTATCCGGCTCTCCGCTGGTGGACACCATGCACAGCACCTTCACCTTTGTACAGCATGGCGGTCAGTGGAAATTGATGCAGATAAAGGAGATCGTTGAATAATGCAGAACAATACCTTATCAAACCGTCCCTGTCCGATGCAGCCGGTGAAAAGAAAAAAGAAGGAACCTGCCGGCAAAAAAGTCGTCCGCATTTGTCTGCGCGCTCTTGCCATGGTGCTGACAGCGGTACTGCTGTTTGCCGTGGTGGTTATGGTGTCGCTGAAGATGATCTGTTCCGATATTTCTCCGGCGGCACAGAAAATGTTTGTCACCACCATTCTGGAAACGGGGCAGATGAAATTTATGGCGTCCCTGTTCCTCTCCCCCGAAGAGATTCAGGAAATCGTGGACACCAACTCCATGAAGGAATTCGACAAAGAAGTGGACGACACGCTGATCCAGATCGGTGCTTCCGGGAATTTCGAGATTGCCGGCGGCGAAGCGGAAAATACCGATCCCATCGAAGTTGTGGAAGTATCCGGTCCGTCCTTTTACGGCACCATGCTGATCGTGAAGGATCCCTCCAAGGTCAGTCTTGCCACCATATATCCGTGGAAAGCGGAAGGCGTTACACTGGACAAGCTGGTCAAGGACAGCGGCGCCATCGCGGGCATCAACGGCGGTCTGTACAACTCCACCAACAATTCCGGCGGTGCGCCTTACGGGGTGGTTGTCAGCAACGGAGAGATCCAGCTTAACGAGCCCCAGCAGTTCCCGGGACTGGTTCTGATCGGTCTGACGGAGGACAACATCCTGCAGATCATCAATATTGCCGATATGTCAAAGCAGCAGGTAGCCGATCTGATTGCGGAAAAGAAGATCCGCGACGCGGTAACCTTTCAGGAAGAAAGCAGCGATGCCAACAACCATTTTGTACAGCTTGTCATCAACGGAGAAGCCCGTGAACTGAACGGCATGGGCAGTGGACTGAACCCCCGTACCGCCATCGGTCAGCGCGCCGACGGTGCACTCCTTCTGCTGGTAACGGACGGACGCGGAAAATCCGGTCACCTGGGTGCCTCCGCCTCGGATCTGATCAATGTAATGCTGGAATACGGCGCAGTAAACGCAGCCAACCTGGACGGCGGCAGTTCTTCCTGTATGTATTACGGCGAAGAATACCTGATGACCAGTGTAACCTTCTATTATTCCAACGCCTCCTGGAAGCTCCCTGTGGCTTTTGTGGTGAAGGAATAGGATTTGTTTTTGCAGGGGGAAGAAACTTTTTGCGAAAAAGTTTCTTCCCCCCTGCCCCCCTATCTTCAAAAAACTTTGGGAAAGGGGGGTGTGATAGTGATATGGGCACGTTCAGACTTGGTTGGGTGGCGGCGTGTCTTTTTTTATTTTGTTTGGAAGGTTTTTTGTGAATGTTTACGCTTATTTCTTTGGAAACAGTATTATGATTTCACTTTTTTCTGTTTTTTTGAAAAAGTGAGATTTTTTTCGTTTTGGTTTCGTTATTACAGGTAAAGAGAAAGCGCGTTGGATAACCATAAGGGATATATACATTGACTACTTTTATGATTCCTGCGGATACGCTGGAAACGGAAGAACAGCGTATTACGGCAGCAGAAATTTTTGAGAAATACCGGAATGCCATGTACTGGATCGCGTTCAGAATTGTGAATCATGAATCGGACGCCGAAGATGCTGTCATGAAAGCCATGGAAAATATATGTGCCAATATAGAGCGATTCGCGGGGCTGGATGAAAATGACAGAAAACTGCTGGTATCTTCTTTTGTGAAAAATGCGGCTATAGATATATACCGGAAAAACAAGCGAAATGTGCATCAGCCCATTGAAGACTATTGTTTTGAAGATACCGGTCATTTCGCGGCATCCGAGGAGAGCATTGCCGATTTTCTCGACAACTGTGATTTCGGTTCTCTCCAGAAACACGTGACCGGACTGAAAGAAAAGTACAGGATCGTTCTGCTTTTGAAGTATAAAGAAGATCTGAGCAACACGGAAATCAGTGAACAGCTGCATATTCCCGTCAGTACCGTGGCAACCCATATTGCAAGAGCGAAAAAAGAATTGAAAAAGAGAGTGATGGAAGATGAAAAAAACAAATCCGGACAGAACGAATCCGTCTTATGAATCTGCAGTCATGCGTGCGGTTATTCAGCCTCTGATCGCGGAGGAGCTGGCGCTTTTTGATATGTACAATGCGATCCCTCATGCATATTCCCAGGATTTTCTGCATCGGCTGCAGAAACTGTTTCAGAGGGATCGGGTTTTGCAGTCACGCAGAGCTTCTGTGAAATGGGTAAAACGGATTGCGGTATGTTTGGCATTGGCTGCAGCCATCACATTGACCGCGTGTGTGGCGATCAAGCCTTTGCGGGACAATATGACTGAAGCGATTGTATCGCTTTATACCCATTATGTGGGGATTCAGTTTTCTTCAGAAGCCACAGCGTCTGTTCCGAAAAAACCGATGTATCTCCCCGAGGGATATGAGCTGATTCTGGAAAGCGATGCCGGCGGATATTACACGGCGTGTTACCGGAAAGGCTGGCGTCTCATGGAATTTCTGCGATACCCCGATGATATGGGTGAAATTGTGTACGACAACATCAACCACACCATAGAGAATGTTAACATCGGCAGGATCAGCGGTATTCTCCTGTCCGGCGCAAACAAATGTCCCAATATTCTGACCTGGTCGGAACAGGGATACACCTACAGTATTCACGGATACGCAGATAAGGAAGAACTGATGCGGATTGCGGAAAATATCCAATGAATAGAGTTTATCGAAAAACTAAAAAGAAAAGGAGAAGTTTATGAAAAAAATTACGAGTCACAAGAAACTATGGGGTATCGGTTTGATTGCACTTGTGGTCATCCTGTCCTGCGGTGTAGTGTATGCGCTGGAATTATATCCGAAAGCACCTGCGGATACGGAACCGGAAGTTCTTCGGGCGGCAGATGTATGCGGGGAACATCTTCTGGCGGATTGCGGGGAATGCGTATCTGTACATTTGCAGAAGCAAGGATATACCTGTCTCGGCTGTTCAAACATCTTCTACAGTGACACACCGACCGAAAGTTGTCCCTATTGTTCCGGTAAAAACTTACAGGCATTCGATCACAACAGCTGTCCCTACTGCCTCTCCGAACTGACTGTGTACTGTTACGGGATTCTCACAATGGATGGGTATTATGACCTTTGTCTGATCCCGGATCATCCGGATACCTGTCATACCGTTCAGAAGCTCTGCCGGGAAGGGGTTTACTGCGAAAACTGTGCATTCAGCTCAACCGGATTCCCGGATGAAGTACATATTGAAAGTTACTACCACTCCTCCTGCCCGGACGAATACCGTAACGACAGCTACTGCACTCTGCCGAAATTCAGTGTCCTCCTGGAACAATGGTCCAGGGAAGCTGAAGCATCAAGAAAAAAAGATCTGCAGGCTATCAAACAGATTTACGGAGAGGACGCAGTTTTCTCCGACAAACCCCACGATCCCGTAGCCGCCGGAGATTACTGCGAAACCCACGACAAATTCGCCTGTGATCTGGATCATTTTGAATAAACCGGATACAAAAAGCACCGTTTTTTATGCGGTGCTTTTACTATGCCATTTTCCTGTTATCCTTCCATATCCACCATCGTACCAATGAAGAAACCGCCTTTTTCCGGCAGGTTGGCACTCGGGGTAATATTCTGCATCAGATCATCCTGCCCGGCGTCATTTGTATTTGTACCGGCACAGGAAACAAGGGCGGACAGGGGCAGTACAAGGGACATGATACAGGTACGATACGCTTCATAAATTATCTCCTTTTCCGTATTCTCAGTTTTTTATGTGAGGCAGAAAAGGCAGCGGCTGCCATACCAAAATACAGGATCCACCCGGGAAGCTGAACGGCTGTATCGACTGCGTGTTCCACATCAAAACGGCTGCGTGTTTCCGTTTGGTCAAGAAAACCGACAATGAACATGGTCACAAAAGCCGACAGGGGAACAAGCAGGGTCAGCAGGAAATCATGGGAATGCGGACTTCGGGTAAATCCCGCCAGTACAGCCGCGTACAGGCAGCAGAGGATGCACAGGATCGGGAACATATACGGCGTTATCCCCGGCAGTTCTGCCATAAGGGAACAGGCAAGCATTACAGCCGGTGTGAGGAGGAAGGGGGACAGGTAGTAGGGAATATTGTATTTCATGACAGTTTTACCGGATTTCCGTTCCACCCCATTCCACAACCGTAAATCCGGTTCTTTCGGGCGCGGTCAATGTCTGTTCTTCCAATGTCACATAGTCTTCCGCTGCCTGCCATGCCATGAATACGCGGATCACGGTGTCCGGCGCAGGGGTTACTTCCAGTTTTGCCGCATTGGTATAGATGTCGGTCTGGAAAGCGATGATATTATACGGATTTCCTTCCATCAGGGGCAGCCAGTATACGATGAATTCGTTTGCCTCTCTGCGGTTCAGTCCCAGTGCGGCGAGCGCGCTTTCCAGAAATACTGCCGTATCCTCCCCTTTCACGCAGAACCCTTCGGTCAGGTCGTATTCAGCGTAGGTTGTGCCTTCCCAGTAGAGGTAGTTGTAGGTCTGCCCCCTCGCATCCGTCAATGTACCGTCGGGAGAGGCGGTAACCTGCCAGCCGTTTTGGTATTTCGGGTAGGTACAGAGAAACTTGCCGTCCAGGGTCAGTTTTACCGATACTTCGGTTTCCTGTTCGGGGTAGAGGTAGATGACCGGCTTGTATTCAACCGCTTCTTCAGGCTTGAAATAACTGGGTTCTACGGTGAGTACATCCGCCTCGATACGATTGGTCTGCTCGTCATAATAGAGATTCTCGCAGGTCACAAACACCTGATCGCCTATGCACCATTCGGTGGACAGTTCCCCGTTGAGTTTGATCTGATAGGGCATGGAAATCACCGGTTCCGCAAAGAAGCAGTTTTCACTCACCGCCGTAATGCGGACATGGCCGATCATATCGTCTTCGCATCGGGTACGGTCGGATTTCTCGATCCATTCTTCGATACAAACCTCGTTTCTGCTGCCCAACTTTGCGGATTCTCTTTTCCAAAGTTCGTCAATGGAAGTATTCCGGTCAGCAAAACCGTAGAAGCTGGTGTTTTCATACAATGCCGGTCCGTCTCCGAAGTCGGTCAGTCGGTTCCAGTCAACGATTTTATAGGTCAGTGCGATATACTCCCGTGTGCCGCCGTCATCATAGGGAGACTGGGGGATCGGGACAAACAATACCGCCAGCAATACAAGTACGCCGACAATCGGAATCCAGATTCTCTTTTTCATATCCGTTTCTCCTTTGCAGATCGGTTTCTTTATTTTTTAGACGCTGCTGCCGGCTTTTTTGTTCCCGGAATGGGATGGAAAAGGGGAAATTTTCCAAAAAGAATCCCCTGTGGTGATGTTTCCACAGGAGATTTTGTGTATTGGGGTATTCCTGTGTCTCCTTGGGTCATATTGGTATCAGTAAGTACACGAAAAAATGGACGTCAAGGATAAGTATTACTGTCCGGAACTATTAATAATTGATTAAATTTTCTCCGGATTCTTTATATGTTCACAGATATATGTTATACTTGTAATACAGACAATCACAGAAGGAGGATAACATGAATTTATACATAAAACAGAAGATCTTCACATGGGGGGACAAATTCTCCATCTATGATGCGGACGGAAATGAGAAGTATTATGTGGAAGGCGAGGTCTTCACCTTCGGCAAGAAGCTCCACCTGTATGATCTGCGTGGAAATGAGCTTGCCTTCATCGAACAGCAGATGTTCACCTTTCTGCCCAAATACATGATCTACCGAAACGGCAATGAAATGGCAGAGGTGGTCAAGGAATTCACCTTCTTCCGTCAGGAATATTCCGTCAACGGACCCGGCTGGCGTGTGCATGGGGATTTCTTCGACCATGATTATGAAGTGGTCGATGGGGATACGGTAATCGCGTCCGTGACAAGGGAGTGGTTCACTCTGGGGGATGCTTATGAGATCACTTTCGGGGACGATGTGGACGAGATCGCGGCACTGGCTGTGGTGCTGGTGATCGACGCCTGCATTGATGCCCAGCGGGATTGAGACTGTCATGAAGAAACGGTACATTGCGGCTGGGATCCTCATTCTGGTGGCAGTACTGGTCATTTCCGAAAATATCATCAGTTCACACATGGAAACAAAAGCGCTGCGGGAAAAACCGTATTATGAGCTGTATCATTCCTATATCCAGAGAGATGAACAGTATTGGGTATACCTTATGCTGAACGATCGGATAGTGGATCCCGGCAGCCGGCACACTGTTTTTGATGACAGGTTCGTTGCCGATACCCTTTTGTCCATGCACGCCACAGGATTCGGGGAATATCCGGTTGTTGTGTACATGGTGTATCCCAGTGAAGCACTGCCCTACGGCTGGCAGAAAAGCGAACTGAATATTTCCATGAATTTTGATGAAGCGGTTTTCCATCAGAATACCCTGTGGCGTCTGATTATCCCCGGCTCGGCAAAAGGGATGGGGGATTGTACATGGGAAGAATGGGAGATCACGCAGCCCTGACAGGAGTACGGCTATTATGTCGGAAATACGCGTTTCTTTACCCGCAGGCGGATCATACGTACCCCATCAGGAATTTCCCCTGCATATGCCGGGGACGATATGATGCGGAGGATGGGACCATGATCACAAGCCGCAGACTGGCGAGGGAGACTATACGGATCCCGCGGATCTTCGGTCGACCGGAACTTGTGCTTATTGAACGGAAGTAAAAACCGATCACGGGGATTGAGCAATTCTGTGACGGTTGACAATAAACTGACACAACGGAGGAATACTATGGAACAAAAACCAAAAACAGATATCATCAAAACCGTACTGCTGATCGTCATGGCGGCACTGATCCTGTTTCTTCTGTACAGAACGGCGACGCTGGCGGACAATATCGAATATCTTCAGAGCCGGATCTCCAATTTGTTATCGGATATCGGCGATGTGCAGTCGAATGTGCGGAACATCTACACCAATGTGGATAAGCAGCTGAAGGAACAGGCCAGTCTGTTCTCCGGGGTGGAATATTCCCTCGGTGCGCTGAACACGGAGACACATACCGTTGCCGTTACCCTGGATGTGGTACCGAAAACGGTTACGGAAAATATGGAGCTGTCCGTAGAGTTCGGCGGGGAAACTGTTGTTTTTGACCGGGATGGGAACACCTTTACGGCGGATATCCCTGTCAATATGTTCGTGAATTACGGTACATACCCTCTGGTGTGCATTGTCTCGGAAGCCGAGGTGCAGACTGAGTATCTGGATACTGTGGATCTGTCCCGGCTGTACCAAAGATATCTTCCCGAACTTTACGCCAATATCGGTCACAATTTCAATCTGAACCATGGCAAATTGTATCTGGACAGCCATATGCACATTGCCAGCAAATCCATCCCGGCGGATCCTGCAGTGGATTTTGTGAAGTATGAACTGATCACTGAGGTCAACGGTACGGAAATCGCCCGGGATGATCTGACCGCGGAAGTAAGTGAGGATATCCATGACGGCGGCAGTTATGATACGCAGTTCCGGATGACCATTGACGCGCAGGCGGGGGATGTGGTGGTATTCTACCTGCTGGCAGAGGATTCCCTTGGGTACATCCACAAGATCCAGGCATTCCACTGGTATGAGGAAGACGGTACTGTGGCGGAGCTTGCATCAATGGATGCGGATCGGATCTACGACAAAAACGGCAATCTCTTGGTAGAATACTGATACCACTGAGGTATGGGACCCTTCAATGTGCCGGGATGAAGTTTTTTACAGCGATGATTCCAATAATCCCAAACAGCACACGACCGGGACGCCTGTACCTACGATCTTTGACATTGTTCGTATATAAAAAGGTATTGTCACTTAAGCAGAGGAGGGAGAAAAACTTTTTGTAAAAAAGTCTTTCTCCCTCCTCTGCTTAATGCAACAGCCCCAAAAAATTATACTTGCAACAACCTCTTTATATTTTGCCGATTACTTGGTGCTCTTTTCCTTACGGAAGCGGAAGATACCGATGATGGAGGAGATGATCGCAAGGCTTTCGTATGCGATACCGCCGATGGCAATGAAACGGATGTTGTAGATCAGCACCATAGTGGAAGTTACGAGAATACTGTATCTCAGCATCTGGGGATTGCCCAGGCACATGAAGAAGGTATTGGCAACCAGAGCGATGATGATCAGCAGAGAGATCGGACCCTGCCAGGACAGTGCGCCGATAACCGCCATGACGATCATGAATACGCCGGTCAGTATGTAGCTGGATCTTGTGCCTTCCTTCTGGAAGTAGAATACGCCGTTACGCGCCAGGCATACGATGTTCAGTGCAAATCCGGAGGATGCACCTAAGAACAGGTAGCTCAGGCAGGTACAAAGGGTAGAAATACTCTGGATCAGCAGCAGTTTTCTCTTGCTGTTTACCTGAAAAGAGCATACACCGATAATCGTTGAGATGATCCCCAACGCTTGTCCAATAATCATCTGCATTGTCAGAAAGTCTCCTTTTTTGTCCTCAGGGACAGTATTTGTAAAACAAAAGTATTATACCACAAAACGGAATTTATGTCAATCCGAAATCGGCAACGATCTATGCCCCCCGCCCTTTCTGCAGTGCATTATAGACCGCACCTTCCGCGGGAGTCTAAGATCTCGCGTCCTACGATATTTTTAATTGGAATTTCCTGCTTCATAATTGAACACTGCTATTTTTCTTTCCGTATGGAAAAAGCGGTACGACGTCACAGTGCCGCACCGCTTCCGGAATTTATTTTTCAGAAAAAGAATCCTTGTCTACTCCGCAGAGAGGGCATACAAAATCTTCCGGCGGATCCTCGAACTTAGTGCCGGGAGCAATTCCGTTATCGGGATCGCCGACTTCTTCATCGTATTCCCAACCGCAAACGTCACATACGTATTTTTTCATAATCCAATCTTCCTTGCTACGAATCAAAGAACCAGAGAGGGAGCAGTATATACTCTTGCCGCCAGTTCCTGATTGAGCATATACAAGCTCTTAGGGTCGGAGCCGAACAGTTCCATCTTGGAGATCATATCGGTAGCGTTGGTTTCTTCTTCGCCCTGTTCCTTAACGAACCAGTCCAGGAACTGCATAGTACGGAAATCGCGGACATCATATGCCGCACCGTAGATATCGTTGATCAGGGAAGTCACATACTGTTCATGTTCAAGACCTGCCTTCAGTACGTCCATATGGGAGGTAAACACCTTATCGGGTTTTGCGATAGCCTCAAGGGTTACTATCTGGTTCTCATTCTGGAGGTACTGATAGAACAGCATAGCGTGGTCACGCTCCTCCTGTGCCTGAACCTTGTACCAGTTGGCAAAACCATCAAGACTTGCCTGCTCAAAGTAGTTGGAGAAGTCAAGATAAAGATAAGCGGAGTAAAACTCCTTGTTGATCTGCTGATTTAACAGCTCATGTACTTTTGCATCCATTGTCGATTCCTCCTCAATTATATATCAGCCTTCCACAGACCGTGGAGATTGCAATAGGCATATGCTGCAACGGGCTTCTCATCTGCCAGAGCAAAGCTTACAACAGGCGCCTTGCCGACTTCGAGACACTTGCGCTGACCGCCCTTGTCGGTCTGGAGATATACCCAAAGGATGCTGTGCTCCTCTACCATAGGATGCTCCACAGCACCGATGGTTACGGTTACAGTGTTTCCTGCAACAGCCACAACGGGAATATGCTTTTCCTGGCTTGCTTCCACCACACCTGGCTCCAGTTTGGTCATTTTCTGACCGCAGCACATCATAGGAACACCTGCATCGTGGATCATACCGATCAGGTTGCCGCAATGCTCGCAAATATAGAATTTATTGTTATCACACATTATAGAACATCTCCAAATCCAAATATTTACCACTTAATTATATCATAAATTTATAAACCCATCAAGTATTTTAGACAAATGCATGAGATAAAAACAGCGCAAAATCGTGTCCGCGCTGTCTTTAGCCATCAATAATTTTCTTTTCTCACTTCAAAGTAAGCCTGCGGATGATTGCATACAGGACAAACTGCAGGAGCGGCAGTGCCAACAACGATATGACCGCAGTTACGGCATTCCCATACGGTTACGCCACTCTTCTCAAATACTGCCTTGCTCTCCACGTTGTTAAGGAGGGCGCGGTATCTTTCTTCGTGCGTTTTCTCGATAGCGGCAACTGCACGGAACTGGGCTGCAAGGTCATGGAAGCCTTCTGCCTCGGCATCCTTTGCAAAACCATCGTACATATCCGTCCACTCGTAGTTCTCGCCTTCTGCTGCATGCAGAAGATTTACGGCGGTGTCACCAAGCTCACCGAGCGCCTTGAACCAAAGCTTTGCGTGCTCCTTCTCATTCTCAGCGGTCTGCAGGAAGATTGCTGCGATCTGTTCGTAACCCGCCTTCTTCGCTACCGATGCGAAATATGTATACTTGTTTCTCGCCTGAGATTCACCCGCAAATGCTTCCCAGAGATTCTTCTCTGTCTTTGTTCCGGCGTAGGGGTTCTTCGCGGGAACCGTTTCTTCGATCTTCTCAAATTTTGATGCAGGCACTTTACACTTGGGACATTTGAAATCATCTGTCATATCACCCTCGTGAATGTAGCCGCAAACAGTACATTTCCATTTTGCCATTTCAGTTGTTCCTCCTTATATTTTTCTCGCTGCTGCGATTTATTTTATACAAGATTAATTATATCATAGTTTTGCTATTTTTTCAATAACTTTGACAAAAAACACCCCCCTCGACTATCTGCAGCCGAGGGGAGATTTCCTGTTATTATGCTCAATTACCTGAAAGATAATTTGTTATGTCCAAAGCACCATCGCAAGCGTACCAATACATATGAGGCTTAGTCCAATGATTGCCTTTTTGGATAGTTTTTCTTTTAAGAAAACAACTGAGAAAAGAACGGTCAAAAGGATGCTCAGTTTATCAACAGGAACAACCACACTTACAATACCGTTCTGAATTGCGTAATAATAGCAAAGCCAAGAGATTCCTGTTGAGAGACCTGAAAGTCCAATAAACACAAGTTCTCCTTTCTCAAGCCCTTTCAACTGACGATGCTCCCCCTTTGCAAACACAATACCCCACGCCATAATCAGCACAACAGCGGTACGGATTGCTGTTCCGAGGTTGGATTCCACGCCTGATATACCGATTTTTGCAAGTATAGATGTCAACGCCGCAAATACAGCGGAAAGCGCGGCATATATAATCCATTGTAAACTTTGGGTTTCCCTGCCGGTGATCTTTTTCTCGATCATAAGGTATGTACCAACACCGATCAAAGCCGTGCTGATGAGTTTTACCGCAAGATTGTTTATCTCACCGAAAAGAATAATCGCGAGAAGCACCGACAATATGGTGCTGGATTTATCAATAGGTGCAACCCTGTTTACATCCCCTGCGGACAGAGCCTTAAAGTAGCAGATCCACGATGCACCTGTCGCAAGTCCCGACAGAATAAGGAACACCCACGATTTCGGTTGAATGTCTGCAATCGTGCCTTGCGAACCTGCGATAAATACCATAACGATCGAAAACAAAAGCACAACAATAGTGCGCAGTGCCGTTGCCACGTCCGGGTTTGTTTTGCGTATTCCGCACTTTGCGAGAATCGCGGTGAGCCCCGCAAACACCGCCGATAAAATTGCCGTTATGAGCCACATGAAAATCGTCCCTTATTTGTTTTTAGAAAGCCAACCATGCTTCAGTTTTTCAAGAAGCATAAGCAGGTCGGCTCTGTCCTCATCCCGCAGAGAAGAAAGCAGATCTCCCTCGCCCGTTTCTTCAAGTGCGCGGATTATATCTCCAATTTCCCGAAGATTCCATAAAAGTTTCCCATCACGGTCGAGTACCAGGTATTGCATTTTCTTTTCGGACGGTTTCTTTCTCTCGCCGTTTCCGTCGGGGCGAGGCTTACGAGGCGGAATGACGCCCGTTTCCCTATATTCTGCGCCCCTTTCACACTGCACATCATCAAGATAGCAATGCCGACCGCAGCAGGGGCATAAATGCTTTAACATAATTACCTCCGTTATTTGGAAAAACAGGCGAAATCGTCACGATCCCGCCTGCCACCGTAATTCCAGTATATTGCTTATTTGAGCAGATCTGCTTCAAGGTCAGCGATCATTGTATCAAGTGCCTGAACACCGCCGGTAGAGGTGTACCAAACATTTGCGTGCTGAATGAAGTAAACGATCTTGCCGTTTTTGTAAACATCCATCGTCTTTACAAGGTCGTTTTCAATTACCTCTCTTGCGCCCATAACGCCTTCATCAGCGGCACCAGTTGCAGTGCTTCTGTCAAGAACGAACATATACTCGGGAGCAAGGTTTACAATGGTTTCCCAGCTTGCATCCGTACCGTGTGCTGCCTTGAAATCTTCGGTAACAGAAGCGCCGGCATTCACGCCGCCAAGCTCGTGAACCATAAAGTTCAGCTGACTTTCTGCATCCATAACGCTGAGTGCGTTGTTATTATACATAGCGAGAAGTACGTTCTTGCCATTCAAAATGTTCTTAAGAGCGTCGATTCTGGTCTGGAAGCCGCTGAATTTCGCATCGACCTCTGCAGTCTTACCGAACATTGTTGCGATTGCGGTTGCATTTGCCTTGGTGCTCTCTACAACGCCCTTGCTGTAATCTACTGCAAGGTAAACAACAGGAGCGATCTTTTCAAGCTCAGCATAGGATTTGCTGAGACGTCCGCCGATGAAGATAACATCGGGAGCGCAAGCTGCAACCTGCTCCATATCCGCGGTCTTAACAGAACCGAGGTTTGCAATTTTTCCGTCAGAGTCATCGGGATTGTACTGCGTGAGATATTCGATGGTAACTTTTGCGCTGCCTACGATTCTGTCACCAAGACCGAGAGAGTCAAGGATATCAAGTGCGGGCATATCGAGAACGGCAATGCGTTCGGGATCATAGGGAACTTCGATATCGGTTAGTTCCTTGTTCGCGTTAAGTGCCTTAATGGTTACGGTTTCGGGAGCCTGGTTCTGTTCTTCGCCGCAAGAAGCGAGGGTAAACAGAGACATTGTCAGCATAATCGCTGCAAGTGCAAGAGTGAGGATCTTTTTCATGGTGAGTTCTCCTTTGAGTAAAATATTTTTATTATCATTTAATAATAAACGGAAAGAGGTTTGTCATGGACATTGATGATCTCAAAATCCACGTTGTAGATATCCTTCAGGCATTCCTTGGTCATGACTTCGCTGACCGCACCGAATTTTGCGATTTTGCCGTCACGGAAAGCGCAGATGTAGTCGGAATAAAACGCTGCGTAGTTGATCTCGTGCAGAACAAGGATCACGGTTTTTCCTAACTCGTCGCACAGTCTGCGGACAATACGCATCAGGTTGGAAGCATGGTAGATATCGAGGTTGTTGGTCGGTTCGTCAAGCAGAATGTAGTCGGTATCCTGCGCGATAACCATTGCAATATAGGCTCTCTGCCTCTGACCGCCCGACAGTTCATCAATATACCGGTCTTCAAATTCTTCCAGTTCCATGTAGGCAACAGCACGGTCGATCATTTCATTATCTTCCGGCGTGAGTCTGCTGCCCGAATACGGGAAACGCCCGAAAGCCACCAGCTCGCGCACCGTCAGCTTCATCTGTATGTTGTTGTGCTGTGTCAGGATCGAAAGGTGTTTTGCCAGTTCCTTGCTTTTCCATTTGGAAAGGTCTTGACCTTCAAAATCAATCACGCCCGTATCCTTGGCAATGAGCCGCGAGATCATTCCCATAACGGTGGACTTCCCCGCACCGTTGGGACCGATCAGCGATAATACCTTGCCTTTCGGCACTTCAAAACTGACTTCATCGACAACGGTTTTTGAACCGTAGCTTTTGACAAGATCAACGATATTCATATTGGCTGCCATATCAGTATGCTCCTTTCTTTCTGAGCAGTAAATACAGGAAATACACGCCGCCCGCGATGGTGACGAAGGTGCTGACCGGAACGGTAAAATGGAAGATGTGCTGTGAAACAAGCTGTCCTCCGATCAAAGCGATCATTCCTATAAGGGATGCACCAATAATTAGGTGTGAATGCTTATAGGTCTTCAGTATCTGTCTTGAAAGGTTTGCAACGATTAGTCCGAGGAAGGATACGGGACCAACCGTTGCTGTCGCCACCGCCATACAAAGTACAACGCCGAACAGCAGCTTACGAATGGCTTTGTCATAATCTACACCGAGGTTGATCGCCTGATCCCTGCCCATCGTGATAACATCAAGCAGCTTCAGCTCCTTGTGCAGTACAATGGCAAGCACGGCAAGGGCAGCAACTGAGAAAATAATGATTTCTCCGTTTACGTTGTTGAAATCCGCCACGAGGCTCGAAAGTAAAGCATCATATTCGTTGGGATCCATCACTCTGACCATTGCTGATTGAATGCTTCCAAAGAAAGAAGAGAGCACGGTGCCGATCAGCATGATGTAAAGAATGTTGTGTCCTGTTTTCTGGAACAGATACCAGTAAAGGAAAGTTGCTACCGTACCCATGAGGACAAGATCAACAGCAAAAGACACGTTCTGATTGACAAACAAAATACTTCCCGTACCGAACACGAATACTGCCGCAGTATGCAGGAATGAGTAAATCGACTGCATTCCGAGAAGTGCGGGCGTGACGATTCTGTTATTGACGATGGATTGAAATATCAGCGTAGCAACACCGATGGAAAGTGAGGCTATCACCATACACAAAAGTGTAGGCAGACGAAGTCCCAAAATGTATAGGAACAGCTTCGTTTTTTCGGGATGAGAGTTGATCAGCAGGTAACAAACGATTGCCGCAACCGTAATAACCCCGAGAATCAGCAGCTTTACCGCGTTCTTTTTATGTCTGTTCGGCTTTTGGAGTGTAACAGAATTATTCATTCGCTGCCACCTCCTTCTTTTTGCCAAAATGAACGGCTTTCTTTCCGTGCTTCAGCTTGTAGAACAGCATTGCGATGAACACAAGGCTGCCAATGATGCCGACCACCATTTCTATCGGTATTTCAAAAGGCATAATCACACTTCTTGCGATAATATCGCATATCAGTACAAATAATGCTCCAAACAGTGCGGTATCCACAAGTGTTCCGCGTATCTTATCGCCCTTGAATATGGCTACAAGGTTCGGCACGATCAGACCGATGTAGGATATCTGTCCTACAATAACGACGATACTTGCGGTAATGACTGAAGCAATGGAAAGTCCGAGTATCAAAATTAAATTGTAGTTGACTCCGAGGTTCTTTGAAAAGTCCTGCCCCATGCCGACAATATTAAAATGGTTAGAGTAGATAAATGCAATGATAACAAGCGGAACGATCAGCCATACAAGCTCGTATTTTCCCCTGATAATGAGAGAAAACGAACCTGAGAAATAAGTGGAGAGCTGTTGATTGATCTCAAACTGCCAGGCGATAAAGTTTGTTACACCGCCGATGATGTTACCGAACATAATGCCGATCAGAGGCACAAGCACGGTATCCTTGACCTTGATCCTCTGGACGAAGAATACAAATAAGATCGTTCCGGCAACCGCAAAAATGAAGGCAAAAATCGTTCTTGTAAAGAGTCCCATCGTTGGAAAGAACACCATTGCAAGAGCAATTCCAAACTGCGCCGACTGAATGGTGGCTCCCGTGGTCGGAGAAACAAACTTATTCATGCAAAGCTGCTGCATGATCAGTCCCGCAACGCTCATACCGATCCCGGTACAGAGTATGGCAAGCAAACGCGGCAGCCTTGACAGAAGGAATATCTGCAAGTCCTCACTATCTCCTGAGAACAGCGCGCCGATGTTAAGATCAAGTACACCGATAAACAGAGAGATCACCGCGGTAACAAACAATAGACTTCCCAAAATAACAGTTGATAAATGCTTTTTTATGTAAAACACCTCCATACAGTTAGCGGAGGCTAACGTGTGGTTGAAAAAAATAATTCGGTAAACCTGAATCGGACATATTATACCATAATATTCTGCATACTCCAATTACCGCAACAACCTTTTACTGCTCCAAAACAATATAAAATCAGCCCAAAAGGAAATGGACATCCCAGAACATTTTTGTTATGCTCCAAAACAAAAAAGAACACTCCAAAAAGCAACAATGGAGTGTTCGATTGATTACAGAATTTTGACTTTTGAATGTTCTTTGCGATATATGCTTGGTGTATCTCCCATAATTTTTTTGAATACCGCCGAGAATTTACTTTCATTGTTATATCCGAATTCCTCCGCAATATCGTCCACGCTGCGCTCAGTGTGAATGAGCACTTGCGCGGCACATTGCATCTTCTGTGCACGAATAAATGAGATCACGGGCATACCGTAGACCAAACGGAAGGAATTCTGCAGATAGGTATCGGACACGCTGAATTTTCCGGTCAGCTCCTTGACCGTTATTTTTTCATTGATATTCTCCGAAATATAGCTTGCGATCCGCTTGACCAGCGCGACCTGAGAACGAGGGACAGTCGTTTCCTCAATATGAGCATCGTCCATTTTGGCATTGTGAAGCACATAAAGAAGTTCTAACATTTTGATCTTAAGATAATCAAGCCGTTGTTCCTCGGGAATGGAATAGCAATCCTCAAATATTTTTCCAAGAGAAAGATCACAGCGAAGAATGGCAGAATGATGTTCGCCGCAAATTCGTTTTGCCACCTGTGCGGGGGTGATACGGTGATCCTGCAAAAACGCAGAAAAATGCTCCTCGGCAATATCAGTGTCGATCCCGATGCCGATTCCGTGATAATGCTTCATCGGAAGGCTGAATTTTTTGTAATGCTTATCCCTTATCACTATCGAACAATCGCCGGGCATCAGATAGAAAAACTCTCCGTCCACCTCTTGCTCGATGCGACCTTCCTTGCAATAATGAAAGCCGACGTAACGATCATCCCTTTCCTTTTCGGCTTCAACAAAATCGAAGTGATCCATATGTACCGAAACAAACGCTACCTCAATACCGGGGAATATACGGTAAATGGTTATCTTAGCATCACCCGTTTCGTTATTGAATGCGTATTCTTTTATTAGTGATGCTTCTGTATTTTCTTCAAAGATCATTTCATTTTCCTTTCACGCGAGTAGTGACCAAACAGCAAAGGAACGGATGCAGGCATGACAGTTAGTACCTGCTAACTTATATATTGTATCATAGATCCTCTTTCTTTTCAATTGTTTTTTTAAATTTAGTTGTGAATTCTTTCTTTGTCTGCTGCGATGCAAATTTTG
>JAFUKI010000034.1 GCA_017467815.1 Clostridia bacterium | reverse complement strand
TTTTTTCGGAGCCAAAGAAGAAATGCGAAGATCGGTTGTAGCTGCCACGCCTATCTCCGTTAAAATGGACGGATATGACCGATAATTGCTATTCAATTATTTCCTCATCCCGATATCGTAATTAAGGTCATTGTCCGCACGGAGCAGCTCTCAGGCTGCAGAAAAGTCCCTGTTTTGCAGTCAGCAAAACAGGGACTCCGTACATATTGAGAAAAAATCCAGATAACAAAGAAAAATGAGATATAGCGAACCAGGACGAGCTTCGCTTTACTGCTTTTCACCTTCGATATACAGCGCGCCAAAACCCGGTATGACAGATAAATCGACATCAATGGAAGAACTGGGCGTAACAATGCCCGCATTACCACGGCCGGAAAGCGTTCCGCCCCATGTGGTAGCATATCCGCCCAGTGCTGTAACCTTGCATTGGATCTCTGTACTGTTGATGGCTACTGTATTCCACTCAGGACCACCTTCCGGATGAAACCCGAAACAGCTGCCCGCCACGGAAGCCGTGCCATCGATGCATTGTGCCTCGATTGTGCCGGTCAAACTGCAATTATCGATTGTCACGACCATACCAGAACTGTTCATGCCGGATTCCGTTCCTATAAATCCGCCTGCTGTAGCCGTACCGAACACATCCAGGTCGATATCCACCGTCAAATCGCAGTTCGTGATATTCACCATATTGTCATACTCAAAATTACCAGAGCCGTAATAATGGGTGTCTACACCAATTAAACCGCCCACATCCACATCAACATCCTCATAAAGGCGGTCTCCATCGGACATCGTTTTCCAGGTAATCTCTTCCACCGTTTTCACATAGATACGGCAATCAATCTCCGCGTCTGCGACTGTGATCTGCGTTGCCTCCATAGAATCGCCAATCAGGCCTCCCGCCCAGATCCGCCCAGGTGCAGGATCTCCTTCACCGATGATCGTTATATCGCAATTTACTATGATCCGGGACGCATCGACCGTTCCGCTTCCCACAATACCGCCTACGTCACAGTTCACCCTTGCAGATCCGTAAGAGTATCTTGCCTGCGGCCGGGCCTGTATGGAAACATCCACAGAAACATCTTCCAGGACAACGCTTCCGCCAGCTAAACCAATCAGGCCTCCGATTGTGCCGTCGGATCCGATTTGAAGACAGGTAACCTGGCAGTTTGTAAAAGAAGCGCTGCCTGAACCTGCTACTACACCTACATTTTTCTCCCCCTGGATCACCAGGGCGTCAATTCTCAAATTCTTAAAAACGGCGTCATCTACTCGCTTAAACAATCCTGCGTCCCCATAGGAGACACACGACAAGTTTTGAATCGCATGATTTCTTCCATCCAGCACGCCGCTGAAAGAATTCAGACATTCCCAGATTCCGTTGTTGTATAAACTCAGGTCGATATCACCGGTCAGGAAATATCTTCCGGAAGGGTCGGCTGAGATCCTGTCCACCAGTTCCTGCGCCGTGGATATCGGCACTGCTTCATCCTCCGACTGGGTGGCTGTTTCTGTAACATACTCCACACCGTCGGAGCCATCTTCATTTTCTCTCCTTGGCTGAGCCACTATTTTCTCCGTCTGGATAAAGGGGAAGCAGAACACCTCGTTTCCCTGGATCTGATCCCAGTCCAGCAGATTGCCATCGACATAATCCTCGGGCGTCTCATCGTAATAGGGAACAACAAACCGGGCATTTTCCAGCGGCGTTGCCTGAATAATCTCACCGTCTACCGTTTTAAACTCCATGCGGATCGTCATCATACAGGACTTTTCAGGTACGATAAACACAGGAAGACGAACCGTTTCATTGCCAGGCAGCCATTGCTGTACCGCGTATGTTTCCTGCCACTGAGGGTTGGAGGTTGGCACCCAGACCACATAGTTCCGATCGTCGCCCTCTCCTCCGACACCATACGAAAAAGTAACATGGTCAGCAAACACAAAGAGCCAGCAAGGCAGCATGGTTTCATACCCCGTCTCCTCTGCATACAGACGAAACATGATCTCAAACCAAACACTGCCTTCGAAGGGCTCTTTATAGTTGATCTGAATATCCGCCGTATTGAACAGGCTGAGATACGCGCCTTCACCCGGCTCGATGGAAGGATAGTTCCAGGAAGATACCGCATCCGGATTCACCTGGACCTCCACGCAGTCATGCTCTGCTGATTCTTCATAAGGTTTGATCCCGGCATATTCGATGGTGAAATCACCGGTTTTACCCCATCCGTAATTTTCGCAGAAGAACGTCAGTACACCATCATTTTCAAGCGCTTCATGCCGCAAGACAGGCGAAAGATCCTCCCGGATATCCTCTGCGCGGACCGTAAACTCGGTGATACAGCGGTCACGCTCAGAATAATTGCTGTACAGTACCGTCAACGCAGCACACTGAAGGTATTCATTGGCATTTTTCGGCTTGTACACATACACCTGACTTTCCGTGCCCAGCACAGCTGCGGCTTCATCCATCCGAAGCCAGTCCATATTGGTTTCATAAGTGAATGTGGGCATATCCTCCATACCGCCCCCGGCGGGACCCGTTTCTACGATGATGCCAGACGGGCTGGTTTCCACTGTACTGCCAGCAGGATTGATTTCCGCATGACGGAGAGCAACCAGGCTGCATACAACGATCAATATGATCAGCCAAACGGCTATGGGCTGCCACGGAATCGGTCTCCATCGTGGGAACTCCTGATCCAGATACCGATTGATCTGTTTCAGCCGCTCCATTTCCAATCCCTTCAATACTTTGGTCAAAGAATGGAAATCCAGAATATCCTCTTCAGCAGAGAAAGGAAAATCACCGGTTTCAAACCCCTTGGTGAAAGTTTTTCGCGGTCCCAGCACAAAAATAATCAATCTGTCATATTGGCTGGCATATTCATTCTCCTGAAACTTCCGGATCGTTTCCTTTACTTTATCCCTGGAGTTATCCGATGTCACCTGGACGGCAATCCTGTTCGTTGTATCCCCAAGATCGATTCCGGGATAATTCTCCTTCTGGATATTCAGGTTGACCAATTTATATCCGTATATCAGATTCAGCAGATGGCAGACCACATCTTCCATGGCAATATTCTCATCATACAGATGCAAATCACCATATCGTTTCAGCTTGCTCTCCAGAAATGCCAGCTTATCTGCAATTTTCTTCTGATATTCCTGCGTTCTACTCATGTTGTACCACCTGCCTACAATCGTGTTTACCCGCAACAGGCCTAGATAATATTACTATCTTACCACACTACCAGAAAAATGCCAATCTAAAGTTACTGTCAACAGAATATATGTACATAAAGGATATCCAATAATCTACGTAAACAGCACCATCCATAAATCCCGGCTGGTGCTGTTTCTCTATTCTTCCGCCAACTAGTCTGTAAATGCCGCCCCACACGAGCCCGTGTGCGAGGAGGTAGCATTTTAAGGCGGGGTAGGGATAGTACACCTCCTCGACTGGAAAAGTGAAAATTGGCGCACCGTAGACACCGTTTTCACGGTCAGAAATGAAATGTGAAGATCAACTCGCCTAGGCCGAGTCACTATCCAGGAATGGCGCATTTCCCAAACGGAAACCGTCCCAACGAGAAGCTGATGGCGCAACGCCAGGAGCCGCCTGTGAGGGGTGTGTGGACTTTTCCGCCGGGGTAAGGAAAGTACACCACCCCGGTTCTGAAATCTGGATTTCGAGCCGCATGCGCACCGTTTTGGGACAGAACGGCACCGAAAACGCGCCCCCGCAACGTCACCAAAGATGAGCAGAGCCGCCCCGGAATTGGGACGGCTCTGTGGGTCTATTTCTCTGCCAGCTCCTCTCGCAAGCGGACGCCGATCCAGATACCCGCCACGAAGCCCGACCGCTGGTGGTCACGGCAGAGAGCGCAGACGGGATCCAGGATGGTGTCCATCTCGCTGAGGGTCATGCCGTTCATGGCCTGGTAGAGGGCATGGAAGTCCGCCTTGGTCTGTGCGT
>JAFUKI010000033.1 GCA_017467815.1 Clostridia bacterium | reverse complement strand
GAAGGTGGCAGCCTTAAGGCTGACGGATGAGGTGTAACGAACAATTTGAACCTACTAAATTGGTTATATATAAAATCATATATATTATTTCACCAATTTTGGAACCGCAAATCGTACGCTACACCTCATCCACCACTTCGTGGTCCCCCTTCCCCCACTGGGGAAGGCTACACAGTTTGGGCGATTGGCGGATGACAGGCTTTCACCAGTGGAGTTTTGCTGGGTTTGGTTTATGTTGATGGCTGTAGGAAAATTATCAGGTCAACCTGTGGATTACTATATCACGCACCCAAAGAAGACGGCGTGGGTAAGTTGAAGTTGCTACGCAACTTCAAGGGTCTCGGTGGTCCCTAACTTCCATCTCCACGGAGTTCGATTTATCGAACTCCCCTGATGCTCTGCAATAACTATATCCTAACGCACAGCACCACCTGCGGGAGCCAATCCCCATTCAGAGAACCAAAACGCCACCCATCCAATAAACCCCTCATGAAAGTTTTTGCGGAGCTTTTTTCAAAAAGCGACCCCGTTCCCCCGTCTCCCCCCAAAAATAAAAAAGACCCTGCCATAGGTCTGTTGGCTATGGCAGGGTGGGATGTTATGCTTCTTTTTCGGGGATGATGACGCCGTAGCTGTCGTCGGTGCGTTTGTAGACGACGCAGATTTCGGAGGTGTCGGCATCGGTGTAGATGAAGAAGGTGTGACCGAGGAGGTTCATCTGGAGGATGGCTTCTTCTGCGGTCATGGGTTTGAGACAGAAGCGTTTGGTGCGGATGCGGAAGGCTTCTTCTTCCTGGATGACCACATTGTCACCGGGCATGGGTTCGGGGGAACGGAAGGAACTGCGCATACGCTTTTCCAGACGGGTCTTGTTCTTGCGGATCTGACCTTCGATGGTATCCACACAGCGTACCAGCGCCGTGGAATACAGATCCGCCTGCTCCTCCGCACGGAAGAGCGTGCCGCCCACTGAGATGGTAATCTCCATGCACTCATCATTACGGATCTTGCGGAAAGTCACCGCTGCGTCAGCGTTCTCCGGAAAATAACGATCGAATTTCGCCAGCTTCTTCTCCACCAGCTGCTTCATATCGTCGGTAATGTTGACTTGTCTGCCAATGTACGTAATTCTCATGAACTTACCACCTTTACTGTGTATTCGGATTCGTTTGCCTCATCCTTGGCTATAGTATACCATACTTTTCCCCCGTTGTAAACATCGAATTTGTGAATTTTCATAAAATTCATGCATCAGAATTCGTTTTTGTAGTCTTTTTGCCAAATGGGGATTTTTTGAAAAATAGACGAAAATGTATGTGCCGCAGATATCTCCTCCCTCTATTGACAATCCCCCGAAAATCGTCTATAATAAAACCAAATACATTCCCCAAAAGGAGTACCGTTATGCGCTATATTATTGATCACGATATGCATATCCATTCCGGGCTTTCCTTCTGCTCCTCGAATCCGGAGCAAAATCCCCGGTCCCTTCTCGCCTATGCGGAGAAAAACAACTACAAGACCCTGTGCCTTACTGACCATATGTGGGACAGCGCTGTACCCGGTGCTTCCGACTGGCTCGCGGCACAGAATTATGAACACGTCAGTAAATCCCTTCCCCTGCCGGAATCCGATACGGTCAACTTTCTGTTCGGCTGTGAAGTGGACGTGGACAAGCACCTGACCCTGGGCATATCCCCCGCGGTTATGGATAAAATGGACTTTTTCATCATCTCCACCACCCATATGCACATGGCAGGCTTTACCGTAGAAGGCAACGAAGATGCGGCGGAACGTGCTGTGCTCTGGTGCAAACGGCTGGATGCAGTGCTGAATATGGATCTTCCCTTCCACAAGATCGGCATCGGTCACCTGACCTGCCCCCATATGTACCGCGAAAACTACGTGGCAGTACTGAATGCCATCCCCACGGAGGAATACCACCGCCTGTTCGCCAAAGCTGCCAAGCTGGGCGTGGGTATTGAGCTGAACTTCGATTCCCTGACCCTGACCGACAAAACACGGGAACCCACCCTGCTGCCCTACCGGATCGCCAAAGAAGAAGGCTGCAAATTCTACTTCGGCTCAGACGCCCATAATCCCGGCGATCTCACCGATGTGGTACGAAATTTCGAAAACATCGTAGACCTGCTGAACCTGACAGAAGACGACAAATTCCCGCTGGCGAGGTAAGTTGGTTTTTGGGTGTTATTTTGTGGGGGGGGGAGAAAAACTTTTTGCGAAAAAGTCTTTCTCCTCCCCCCACGCCCCCTACCTCTTTTCAAAAAACTTTGAAAAAGGGGGGATCTATGACAGAAATTCAGTATGGTTTTGGACTGTTGTATGTGCGACAGTCTTTTTTGTTTGTTTATGAAAGGTTGAGGGCAGGAAAGCTTTTTTCATAGAAGTTTTCCTGCCCTCAAGTCCCCAACTTTTCAAGAACTATGAAAAAAGGGTACAAAATTATCATTCATGTGCCGACATTCTTAAAGTAATCCTATATCTCTGCAACAAGCCCCCTTTTCCTGAAGTTTTTTGAAGAGGAGAGGGGGTGCAGGGGGAGGGGAGAGACTTTTTTGCAAAAAGTTTCTCCCCTCCCCCTGCAAAACAACAGCCTTTTCTTTATCCAATGATCCCCAGATGTTCCAATAAAATCTTGAGTCCCATGAGGATCAGCACAACACCGCCGGCGAATTCTGCTTTGCTCTTGAATTTTGCGCCGAATACGTTGCCGATAACCACACCGACTCCGGAGAGAACGAAGGTGATCACTCCGATGAAACTTATCGCCGGAACGATCTTTACCCCCAGGAAGGCAAAAGTTACGCCTACCGCCAGTGCGTCGATGCTGGTTGCCACCGCCATGGGGAACATCGCCTTGCTCCCGAAGGAATCACACATTTCTTCTTCTTCCCCTTTGATTGCCTCGCGGATCATATTGCCGCCGATCAGACCGAGAAGCACGAATGCAATCCAGTGGTCGATTTCGGTGATCAGAGATTCAAACCGCACGCCCAGCAGGTATCCGATCAGAGGCATCAGCGCCTGAAATCCGCCGAACCACAGACCGGTGATCAGAATATGCGCCGGTTTGATTTTCTGCACGGACAATCCCTTGCAGATCGCCACGGCGAAAGCGTCCATGGACAAGCCTACCGCTATGACTGCCATTTCCCATAATTCCATTGTATATAACCTTTCTTATTTTTATAGCGTATTTCGGATAGTATACACCTTTTCGGGGGATTTGTCAAGGTGAATCTTTTGTTTTGTATGGGAAGGGGGTGGTTGTATATTTGTTGCGAATTCCCAAAGTAAATTCCACAGTGGAATTTGCGATGGAATTTAGTCTGGGAAAGAAAATGAGGTAGAATTAAGTCTGGGAAAAGGAGGCCCAGACTATGGCAGATACAGAAAAGAAAAACAAACACATGACCCTCG
>JAFUKI010000032.1 GCA_017467815.1 Clostridia bacterium | reverse complement strand
CTCCTGAATATTACCGTAAACATCCAAAATTACAACCATGCTGTAAAGGTTTTCACCCTCTCGCCGGGACATTGTAACTGTCCAGATTCCGGTCTGATTGTTGAACGAGGTGTTGACTTCGTCGTATTCCGTCTGCAGTTTGTCACGTGCGATCTTGATTGCGTCCGATGACGTGATGTATCCGTCCGCTACTTTCAGAGTGGCAAGAATCTGCATAGCATCTTCCCCGTATTCGCTCCACCATTTCTCGCCGCCCTCGTTAAGGATAGCATAATCACCGGGAAGTCCCCGCAGTGAGATGAAGTCCCACACAGTATTATTATCATACGTGCCCATCCAGGCTTCGTATCTGCCAAGCATGATCTGTTCCTGCTTCAATCCCGTACCGCAGACACCAAAGCCGTTGAAATAGGCAATGCGGAGTTTGTTTTGTGACTGTCCTGCAGGGTAGATGTTGATGGCAAACTCATTTGTGCCTGCTTCGTCTGCAATGTCATATTCCCAACCATCTTTAAGCGTTATGGAGATATTGGCAAAGCCTTTGCTATGAGATGCAACAGTATGTTTTTCAGTTGCATTTACACCATCAAGAAAAACGATGACATCCTCTTCGCCCGCAACATCAACGCCTGCCTCCGGTTCGATGAAAATATGCCACCACGCCTCGTCGTCAGTGCCAACTTCGGGTACGATTGTTTTGATTTTCACCCATAAATCTCCGGAATCAATGCCGACTCGCTCCACCTCGTGCCGAATAGAACCGCTTCCTTCGTGGAGAAGTACGGCAACAAGAATCTGATCGTTGAAGTATTCAGCATCATATTTTTCGCAGGCACTCAGAAGATTCTCAGACATATGGGTTTCATTTGTGAGATAATCCTCCAGTTCATCTTCCGTGCGAAATATCTTTGCTGTGGGATAGATGTAATCTTCAGCTTTTATTCCGGCACGAATATACTGTACATCAAAGTCTTTTGTATCCAGATCGCTGATATAAGGATCTTCATCCAACCACTCGGTATCGTTGTAGGTTTTTACGGAGTCTTCCCCGATTCGGTGATCTCCGTTGTTATCGTCTGTTCGATTGCACGCAGCCAACGGCAGAATGCAAAGGACTGCTAACAGTAATGCTGTGATTTTCTTCATATATGCGCCCCCTTATTTTTGATTCAGAATTTCCATAAGCTCGTTGTACTGATTCGAATTCAAACTGAAGGTTTCTCCGGTCGCCTCATTATGCACGACTTTTCCGACAAGGGTATATACAGTCTTGGTTCCATCCGCACTTACAAGCGCAATGGTGTATTCCGGCTGGGCGATGACTCCACCGGCATTCTCAGGCGCAACGGTACCATCTGTCTTTTCCCCGACAGGTTCTTTGTCATTCTCAATGTAAAGTTTATCATCCGCCGCGGCTTCCGATTTTAGTTCGGTTCGCAAAATATCATAAATAGCGGTAATCTTCTGCGGAGCGGTAACGGAAAGAGTCGTATTGTCGGATGTGATGATATCCGCACGGACATATCTGTGTACTAAAGATTCACCGGACACTTCATTCTCCTGCGCCAGTTCGTCCGCAACTTCCGATGTGTCAATCATACCGGTTCTGTCGAGCAGATAGACAGCTCCGATGATGATGCAGAGACAAGCCGCCACGGAAGCATACCGCACCCATATACGATTGGGGTTTGCCTTTTTCTTTGCTCTCAGCGCATCCACATCTTCCAGCATATCATCGTCGATGTAATCCATCGCGTCAAAGATCAAATCTGTGTTCATATCATAAATCCCTCCTTCCGAAGATACTCTTTCAGCTTCACTCTTGTGCGGAACAGCATAGTTTTGGCTTTTCCTTCACTCATTCCGCAGTAAGCGGCGACTTCCTTCAGCGGATCCATATAGTAATACCGCCCGATAAATGTGCGCCGTTCATCCGGTTTCAGAGAACGGAGGAATTTGTTGAGAAGTTCCCCGAGTATCTGCGCTTCCATTTCTTTCTCAGGTTCCATATTCCCCTCCATTACATCCTCCATTTCTGCAAATGACAGCGCAAATTCCCCGCCCTGCCGTTTGTCTGCATTCTTTCGGCGGAACAAACTGATCGAAATACGCCGGGTCAGCTTGCCAAGGTAGGTTGACAGGACAGCAGGCTTCTGCGGCGGTATGGAATTCCAGGCAGCCAGATATGTATCGTTCACGCTTTCTTCGCTGTCCTCGTGATTATTCAAAATATTGTTGGCAATTTTCAGCAGATATGCGTTGTATTTTTCCTGTGTTACCGCAATGGCAGATTCGTCACGCTGCCAGTACAGCTCCACAATCCGTGCGTCATTCATGGAAGTGTGCCTCCTTTCGTCGGGTTAAGTGCATTGGAACCATTCTACTATATATCTCGCAAAATATTGGGTTTGGTTTCAGGTTTTAAAAATATTATAGCATATTCTTGAAATGATTTATAGTAGGCAGATGTAAAAAGAGCCTGCAGTCTCTGTGCGGTGTAAATCACACAGAAACTGCAGGTGTTTGTTATGAAATTGGAATGATGATCCCGTTAAAGTCGATAGCGGTTATTTCCTCAAGATCAATCGGTACAAGCCATTTGTACGAGCAGAACAGAAGACCGCTCTCTTCCAACGGATGCCCGCTTCCGCTGCCGACACCAATACTCACACCGTTTGCAAGTATGGCATCAATGTGCGCAGGAACGTCGTAGTTGCCTTCCTGGTAGTCATACTTGAACCGTAGTCCTGTATTGGTTACCTCAAGGTCAGTAATCAGTACGGGAACGGTTGTGTATTCATCACGCTTGGTCAGATCGATTGCATCTACAGTTGCATCCGGCAGAGAGATCGTTGCAGGCGGATTTAAACGGTTAATTGTGAAGCGATATGTCCATTCGCCTTCCTGCAAAGTCTTCTCCCACTCTGTCTGCGGAGACTCAACAAGATCCCGAAGCGTGATTTCCACTTCCAGCGGGCGGGTATCTTCGACATATCCGATCTTGGTTACAAAATTGTACTCCATAATGAGAATCACAGAACCGTCTCCGTCAATCCCGTGTGAGTCATAGCCATAGGAAGCCATACCGCCATATTCCTTAGTCGGATCAGGAGAAATTTGAATTTCCATTTCATTGAATCCATAGCTCTTACGCCCGTTGAATTCCACACCCTCGATTCGGAAAAGAAGATAAAACCCATCATCACCTACGGTTGCTGAATCAACCGTCACGGTCACATCCCCGATTATCTGAGATACACCGATCTCCTGACTCAGATGATCGATCAGCGCAGCTTGGTCTGAACTCATTTCTTGCCCTGTAATTGCCTGCCAGTAGTGATCGAACCAGCTCTGGATACTGTCCCCCCAGATGACAGCAACTACGCCAGCTCCCATCAAACATACACACATAATTGCAGCGATCAAAGCGTGCTGCCAACGAAAACGGATAGTCTTTGCATTTGCGCTTTCAGATCGTTCCAGAATATCATCATCCACAGCACCGAAAGCACGGTAGAGATCCATTTTATTCACAGATAAAACCCTCCTTCATCAATTCTTTTTTCAAGTTCTTTCGTGTCCTTGACAGAATAACCATTACATGATTTTCACTGATTCGATAGCGTTCTGCAATCGATGCAGCTGAATCGGTAAAGAAATACCGTCGAACAAATATGTTTCCGTCACGCTCTGGGAGTTTACGGACAAAGCGGCGGATCACTTCCTCAAGCTCATGGAATTCGACAATCCCCTCGACATCCGTTTGGTCACCGATACATTCTTCCAATTCTTCAAGGACAATGAACTCTGCCGTACCGCCGCGTTTTTCTGCCAACTTCTTTTCCAGTCGTTTGATTGACAGATTGCGGGTGATTTTGGCGAGGAACGCACGAAGAATGGTCGGGCGGTTCGGCGGAATGGCATCCCAAGCACCAAGCCAGGTATCATTGACGCATTCCTCGGCATCTTCTTTGCTCTGCAGTATATTAAAAGCAACGGTATTGCAATATGCTCCGTACTTCTTTTCCGTTTCCGTAATGGCGTTTTCCGATCTTTGCCAGTATAGCTCTATAATCCGGCTGTCGTCCATATCCTGTCTCCTTTCTATGCTGTGAAGGTCCTTCACCCTTATAGTCCGGATTTCATCTGTAACCTTACAACCATTATAGCAAATTTTTATGAAATTTTCTGCACAGAAAAACGGAGACACGTATCTGTGCCTCCGCCTTGCTATTATCCATCTGATTTATTGCTATGTACAGTTACGATATAACACCCCGTATTATCCGGTGATATAACAGCATTTGTATATTCCTTCGGAAGCTGCAAACTGCCCTCCCCATTCGGTTTCTGGCGCGAGATGATATAGCCATCGACTTCATACCACGCCCCTATTTCAAGCGATTGAATATACTCTTCCAAGGTGAGATGGTTATTGTATATCACATTCGCGTGCGGCTCGCCGACATAGCGGATATGCCACGGCTCATACGGTATACCTGTTTCGGATTCACCGAATGACGGATAACGGATGATAAAGCCATATTCCCAGCACTTTGCATTGACAAATCTGCCTGCATCCGATTTAATAAACCCGAACCCTGCATAATACGGTACATACACATCCAACCCCAGTCCCGCCTCGTGCTCACTGCTCCCCGGATCGGCTGCCACATCCGCATTCGTCTGTTGCATTTCTTCCTGCTCTTCTGCAGTACGGAAGTCACTGGAGATATAGAGCTTTTCAGCATACTTTTCGGCAACCGCAGAGGACAGCTTTTGATATGCTTCCGGCATACAGGAATTCATATAGACCCCCGTATCCTTGTATTCCGAGACGTCGGGAATGAAGTCATCAGGCAGCGGATATTCGGTGTTGATGAGCATCAGACTCTGATCAAACGTGATATTATCGCTTTCTGTAATATCCTGCAGCGTCACTTCTACAGTTTCCGGTACTTCCATCCGATCCATCGGTACTCTGTCACAGCGAATACCCATATACTCGCCTGCAATAAACCAGTAATGCGGAAACAGAATAAATACCGTAATCACTGCCAGAAGCAGAGCTGCTGCGGCAAACAGCAGGATCCATTTTGCTTTCTTTTTCATAGTCGTCCTTTATTCTGACAAGTTTTCATTCGTAGTTGGGATCCAAGGTGTCACCTTCGTCCGGATCTGCGTCCGAGGTATCGGCATACTGTTTTTCTGTACTCCAGATATTCTTCACCGAATGCTTCCAGAAGAAAATCCTCCTCCCCATTGACGATCTGCAGATGGAACATCAGGACGGCAAAAGCGGATACGGCAAACAGCACCCAGTTGAAGAACATCAGCAGGATACCGATATACAGCAAATCAAAGCCGAGAAAGGCAGGATTGCGGCTGATACGGAAGATGCCGTGTGTGACAAGCTCTGTTTTATCCGAATCCGGCACGCCTGCACGCCAGCTATCCTGCATGGTGATCACTGCCGTAATGAACACAATAACGCCCAATAAGGCTGCACCGGCACCGATCCATCGAACAGCATCCGGCAGCATAGTGGTACCGAGGGCAATGCTGACAAGCTCCACCACGACAGCAAGAACGGTAGATACCATCATCGTACATTCCACCCATTTTACAAATCCGGTCTTTCCATGACCGATCTGCGTGGTTTTGATTCCTTTTTTCTTTTGCCCAAGCAGCTTTATGTAATAGCAGGCATAAAACGCCGCCATGAGCGTCAATGCGATAATTTTGAAAATCATGTTTGTCCTTTCACTTTAGAAAAAAGATCACAACGGTACATATCAGAAGAAATCCTGCGGTTCCGATATTGAAATATGCGACCTTACGGTTTATGTGCCATTGGGTATATGCCTGACAAAGCTGGTTCAATCCCATGAGTGGTATGAACACCGTTATTGCGTTATTCCATATATCGAATATCTGCAGAACTGCCAGTACAATTACGGTGGCAGAAATGATGATTCCGAGAACCGCTATAAAATTATGCAGCGGCGCGTTTTTCTTTTGATCTTCCATCTCAAAAGTTCCTTTCAAATGCAAGATACCGTGTTCCCCGGTAAGGCAGCGTACCGGCATCTCCTTCGATCAGCAAATTATATTCACTTCGATTTATTTCAGCAGTTCCTCTGCCCACACTGCAAGATCGGCTTCTTTGGCATTCTTCTTCCACACCTTCCCCTCCATCAGCTTTGCACCGGGACAGCTGGGCTGCAGTTTTTCATTCGTTTTGCCCATACCGCTTCCGCCGGAGGTGGCAAAGGGGATGATGGTCTTGCCGGTGAGATCATAGCTTTCGAGAAAAGTGTTGATGATCGTCGGTGCCACATACCACCAGATCGGGAACCCGACAAAGATCGTGTCGTAATCGCCCATATTTCCCCGCTTGCCTGCGATTGCAGGACGGGAGGCAGGATCGTTCATTTCAATGGAGCTGCGGGACTTTTTGTTCATCCAGTTCAGATCCGCTTTGGTATACGGAATCTCCGGTTCGATGGCGTAAAGGTCAGCTCCGATAGCTTCGGAAAGTGTTTCTGCCAGTTTTGCGGTCACACCGCTTGCGGAAAAGTATGCTACCAGTTTCTTGCTCATGATGTTGTTCTCCTTTAAAAATTATATTACATCAAACAGAATGGATACAAATGAAGGTGACGGTGCGGAAAAATACGATGAACGAGAGGATGATATATGACTTTTATCCTTATGCGTCATAGTCAATGATCACTTTCCTGCATTTTTCGCAGTGATATGCTTTACAGGTCGGGCGTGTCCAGTTGTGCTGGCTCAAGGTTACGTCTTCGCTCATGATATCGTTCGGCAAAAAGAAAAACGTATGCGGCTCTGTTGTAAAGAAGATCGTTCTGCCGCTTTGGACTACGCCCTCTTTCATATCACGATTGCAAATTGGGCATTTCACAACAGTTCCCCCTCATTTCATTGCATCTATCATAACGACCGAATCATACTTTTCGTAATCTGTCAACTCAAAAATATAGACCGGACGATAAAATCCTTTTGTGTCCGTCATATACTGCACCTCACAGGATAACACCGTCACTTTTTCGGGGGCATAATACTCGAAGCTGTCACCGCCTGCAAACTTTCCTTTACACAGCTCACTATAGGCTTCCTCCGGTGTCAGGATCTCAATATCCTTGTACCGTGTCATCGTCAGCAAATGATCTTCGAAGCGATCCAGCAGATCCCCTTCCCTCACATAACAGGTCAGTGTTCCGCTTATTATTGAATCGCCCATCTCTGCTTCTTTTACCGTGATCGTATGTCTGCCATCTCCCTCATAGGTAAATGCGGCGGATTCCGGAATGGTGAGTCCGTAAGGTTCGAGCAGTCTGCGCAATGTGTTCTCATCTGTTTCCGAATAAGGAATCTGGCTGTCCACACCGCCGACCGAATATTCGTAACTGCCATCGTGATAATATACATGCAGAAAATCCCCGGTACTGTGGTTGGCGAATATCGTCAGACCGTCGTAATAGTACGCCTCGGGGAATGTAATTCCGAGCTTTTCAGCAAATTCCGCACCAAAGGCATCGCCTGTCTTCTTCGTAAGCGGTTCTGTCTTGTATACAGCTACCGTTGTATCGGTCTGTTCAGGTGTGCAGGCAAGTTCCCACGTTACACCGGATGTATTCGCGGTAAAGGAAGCGGCATCCCGGAAGTTTCCGTACTCTTTGAGATGATATCCCGCAAAAATACCAACCATAGCCACAGCAAACACCGCAGGAACAGCGGCATAACCGAGAATCCGGGAAACAGACTTTTTCTCCTTTCCGAAAAGAGACAGACAAACCATAAGAACACCGTAGCCGATCATGGCGCCAAGGGTGTTGTTGAACAGGTCATCCACATCAAACAACCCACGTGCAGTAATATACTGAATGATCTCGATCACAAGTGATGTACCAAAGCCTTCCGCGAGCACCAGATACCATCTGCGGTAGTTCTTGGTCAGCAAAGGCAGAAGAATACCCAGCGGCACGAACATCGCCACATTCAGAAGGACGTTCAGCCAGAGCTGCGTCGTAAATCCGTTCCATGCCTCACGCCAACCGCGGAACAGATGCAGATTCATGTCCCTGGCACCGCTGTGCAGCCGCAGTATCGTGGCATACAACACGACCACAACATATCCGACAAGCAAAACAAACAGGATGACCTTTCCCCAGGGAAATTTTTTCTCCCCTTTTGTAACTTTTCGGAAAATAGCATATGCTGACAAAATTCCAACAGCACAGAGTACGGCTGCAAGAACAGCAAGAAGGCTGGCTTCCTGCAGTAATCGTAATATCAGTTCAACAAAATCGTGCATATTTCTCCCCCATGCTTTTCCCATATACCATCCGCACCGGCACCATATGACCGACCTCTGTAAGTTTTTCATGTCCTTGCCGATATATAATCGCCAAAGTCGATCATCATTTTGATAACCTCAAGCAAGTTTCTTTATTTTAGTATAGCATATATCTGTGAACAGTGTATGGATCCAGCACAATTTTAATAAAAAATTAAGTTTTCGTGCTTTTTGTTCTAAAAGAAGCTCTGTTTCCAAAAACGCCGGGGACAGAACATTTTTTCCTGACCTAATGACAATACCGCCGCTTTTGATGAACTCCGGTGTGATATCGCCAGCTCACAGCATGGGGATCATATCGACTTCTATACCAATACAGTGTAATAAACTGAACTGCAAACAATACTTCCCCGGGGAGGCATTGTTTTAAAAAAAGATTGCAATTTTCACGAAAATCCTGTAAGATATATATCAGCCTGATCCGTTTCCGGTTTGCTCTGTATGTAATGGGGTTCGTTTTTTTATAATTATCCACTTTATTAAGCAAAATTAAGAATTTCCAATCAGATATATTAAGAATTATATTGTATCATATACTCGGAGGTGTAAAGTAATGAACATTTTAGTTGTTGACGATGATAGAGAAATAGTTGACAGTATTTGTATTTTTCTTACCGGAGAGGGATACAAAGCATTCAAAGCGTATGACGGAATCGAAGCTCTGGAGATTCTATCCGAAAACGACATTCACCTGATGATACTTGATATCATGATGCCGAAGCTGGACGGGATCAAAACACTGCTGAAACTGCGGGAAACAAGGAACATTCCTGTCATACTTCTTTCTGCGAAATCGGAGGATAATGATAAGATCTTCGGACTTACTGCCGGCGCGGATGACTATGTCACAAAGCCTTTTAATCCTTCCGAGCTTATCGCAAGAGTAAAATCCCAACTGAGACGATATACCACACTCGGATCTATCGCAAAAGATACTGGTGAGATTGTAATCGACGGTCTGTGCGTGAATACCGAAAACAAATCAGTGAAGGTTGACGGAGAGAATGTTCGGCTCACTCCTGTTGAATACAAAATACTGGAGCTTTTGGTCAGAAACAGAGGGCGTGTATTTTCTGCAGATGAAATCTATTCGAACGTATGGAATGAAGATGTAGTTGTGGGAGATAACACGATTGCTGTACACGTCCGTCATATCAGAGAGAAAATTGAGATTAACCCGAAAGAACCCAAATATCTCAAAGTAGTTTGGGGAATCGGTTACAAAATTGACTAAAGGAGGAGAGGTCAATGAAAAAATTAGTCTATTCCGGTGTTCTGAAATTCTTAGCTGTAATTCTGTTTATTGCGAGCATTGTCTGCGGTGTGTTGATCGTTACGGATGGTTTTGTTACGTATTCCGCTGAAGAGTACGAAGTTTATACATTTGAAAACGATTTTTCCGAATCATCGTTTGTTTCCTATCAGCTTCATCGACCGGAAAACATAATTTACAGTGTCTATCAATCCATTTACTACGAGCAATACGATCATTTTAATTCCGGTAATCCTAAAACCTTTCTTTCCGAGAATAGAGAAACTATTGAACAAAGACTTAAAGATGAATTCTCATTTATAACACAAGATGATAAGATCGATTATTACGTCAAGTGGAATGATCTGATCCTCACAAACTGTAATGTCAAAAGCGCAGAAGAACTTCAGCAAGGTGAATTCTACTTATATGCAGAACGCGACAAAAACGGTACTACGAGATCGGGGAATTTTTCCAATAGAGATTACTTTCCCTTGACGGAACACGTGGTTAATTACGATACAGAAAGTTCTATTGCAGTTGGCTGCAGCATCAAGCAGGAAGTTATAGATGAATACAGGGAAATCTGGGAGAGGCAAGAAAAGATCGTATTGAATACGTTCTCTCAGGCATCAATCTGTGTCCTTGCTGCACTGATCTCTTTGATATACCTTCTTTGTGTTTGCGGCAAAAATAAAGATGGCGAATACAGAACAATGTGGGTCGACAACATTTGGGCGGAAGTTCACTTGGCTTTTATTGTCGGAAGCGGTCTGTTGGCAGCAGCAGCCTGTATCTGTGTACTTGAAGAGTATATGTACAGGGAGATTCCCAATCATTTTGTTTATACAATTATTGGAGGATCTGCAGGTATCGCCAGCTTAATGATCATCTCGTCTCTTCTTTCAATCATTCGTAACATCAAATGCAGAAGGTTGCTCGAAACAAGCCTCGTTCTTCAGATACTGAGATTGATTCTGCGTATACTGAAATGGGGGTTTGGTATCATCGGTAAAACTGTAAAATGGATCCTCGGACAGTGCAAAGCATTTTGGTCCGCCATTTTCAGAATGCTTTCCAAAAAGACCGGCATTATCCTCATCAGTTTGCTTTTACTGTACACCGTAGTTATGTATGTGTTCGGTATCGGCACTCCTTTTTCTCCGATATGGCTGATCCTCGCCATTCTGACATTCATTTTTGCCTGCTTTGTGGTTGCATTCCGCGCTAAGGATCTTGATGAGATCAAGAAAGGGGTAAGCGAAGTACGCAACGGAAATGTAGCCTACAAGATCCCGGAACTCAAGTCCGATGATATGAAAGCTATGGCAGTCAATATCAATGACATCGCCAAAGGTCTTGACGAATCTGTTTCGGCAAAAGTGAAAGCCGAAAGGCTCAAGACAGAGCTTATCACGAATGTCTCTCATGATCTGAAGACACCGATCACATCCATCATCAATTATACTGAACTGTTATCAAAGATGGCGGAACTGCCTGAGGAGGCGCAAGACTATGTTTCTGTTATTGCCAAAAAGAGCGATCGTCTGAAAAAGCTCACACAGGATCTGTTTGATATCTCAAAAGTCCAGAGCGGCAATGATGATGTAGTTCTCGAAAAACTGGATGTAGCCCTGCTCATCGATCAGGCGCTGGGGGAACACGATAACGAAATCCAAGAATCAGGTCTTCCCTTCTGCGTTAATGCGCCCAAAGAACTGTATATTTCTGCAGATGGACGTAAGATGTCCCGTGTGGTAAGTAATCTGATCAGTAACATTCTCAAATACTCTATGAAGAACACGAGGGTATTCATAACCGCATTGGAAAAGAATGGAACTGTTATAATGGAATTCAAAAATATTTCCGCTTATCCACTGGATCTTGACGTCGAAGAGATCACTCAAAGATTCGTACGCGGTGATGAATCAAGAACCACCGAAGGCAACGGTCTTGGTCTTGCGATCGCAAAGAGCTATACGGAAATATGTAACGGCACCTTTGAAATTGTAACGGATGGTGATCTGTTCAAAGCAATTTTGAAATTCAGAAAATTTGTTCTTTGAGGAAAGTTATGGCACAAACAAGAAACTCCAATATTCCTTCTCCGGTTGCGGATTACAGAAAACTTAGATTACAGAATCTTGGAAGCAATGAATACAGGCATTTACTTTTACTGATCTTTTGGCCTGTTTTCGGCATTCTATTTGCGTATATTGAGCGTTATTACCCCGTAGAGTATTATACACCTATGCATTCTGTACTGGATGATCTCATACCGTTTTTCGAGTGGTTTGTCATACCATACTTGTTTTGGTTTATTTATTTGGCAGGAATGCTGCTCTACACTGTTCTTTACGATATTGATGCATTCAAGAAAATGATGTTGTTTGTCATCATCACTTACTCCATCACTCTGATCATCTATCTGATATGGCCTACCTGCCAGGAGTTACGCCCGATGGCATTTGAGAGAGATAACATATTCACACGGATCATGAGAGAGTACTATCAGTTTGATACAAACACCAATGTATGTCCGTCACTTCATGTTATCGGAGCTGTGGCAGTACAATTTACATTCCTCCACTGTAAAGGTAAAAAACACATAGGCTGGCACATTGTTTTTATTGTCACAACCGTTCTCATTTGTATGTCTACTGTTTTTCTGAAACAGCACTCGATCATTGATGTGTTTGCTGCTCTTCCGGTTTGTATATTGGGTTATTTACTGAGTTTTTTTCATAGAAAAACGGTCCGTTATAAAAACTGACCCGCTATGATAGCAAAAAGGCATTACCATTTCAATGATCTCGGTGATGCCTTTTATCTTTTCTCTTGACAACTATTACGTTTAGTGATATAATATTATTACAGTAACCGTAATAATGAGGTGATACTATGCGTGACAATGCCAAAAGCGGCGCACTGACGGAAGTGACGTTTTTCGTGCTGCTTTCCTTATACGAACCGAAGCATGGATATGCCATTATGCAGTTTATCGAGGAGAAAACAGGCGGAAGACTTGTGCTTGGCGCAGGTTCGTTGTACGGAGCCATCGACAGCCTGTGCAAAAAGGGATGGATTGAGCTATACAACGATTCCGACGTACGAAAGAAAGAATACAGGATCACTGTGCTTGGCAGACAGATCGCGGAGCAGGAGCTTTTGCGGCTGAGAGAAGTGACACGAATTGCCGAAGATATTATAGGAGGATGAGCGTATGACGAAGAAGGTAAACCGTTATTTCGGCGGATTCACAGAAAAGCAGGCGAAATGGCTGAATCAGATGGCAGCGGAAGGCTGGCGGTTGATCCGTACCGGAAAAATGGCATACGAATTCGAAAGCTGCGATCCCGGTGAATATCAATATGCTGTGGAATTTATTGCGGATAAATCACAGAAGAATGCCGAGGATTACAAATCCTTTCTGGAAGGTTGTGGGTACGAGGTCTGGTATAAGAATGCCAATCTCAGTTATTCCATCGGAAAGGTGCGCTGGCGTCCGTGGGCGGAGGCGGATGCACAGATCACGACAAGCTGGACAACGTATAACAAAGAGCTTCTGATCGTGGAAAAGGAGAACGACGGCAAGCCGTTTGAACTGCACACCACTGCAGCCGACAGAATCGGTTTCCTGAAAAAGTGGCGGAATGTGTGGCTGTCCTATACTGCGATGTTCTTCCTCATGGGTGGACTGTTCCTGCTTCAGACTCCGATAGCCTCTGCGGTACTCGGCGGACTCGGGCTGCTTTCGTTGATGCCTGCTGTGTTGTATCAGGTGCAGATTGGGAAACTGAGAAAAGAAAAAGATATAGATAATTGAGCATGGAAGGACGGTGCCGCGTGTATCGTCCTTTTGCTGTCTGTACCGATTCTCATATTCCGAGAGTGGAAAACGTAACAAATCTATGATATAATAGAGTTGTATCCACCGGGATGAGAAGTCATCCGTCAAATGCGAAGATACACCCTCAAATTCGGGATTATCACAGTCAAAACGGCTATTTCACCCCGAATTCCCGGATTCCGGGAGTGATTCCGCATCTGTTGGGTGGCATTCTCACTGTCAGGATGTTAGAATGATGGTGCAAAAAACATCCGGGAGGACCGTGCGAAGGATAAAAAACGGGAAATAGTACCTTTCTGCCTTCGCACACAAAAATCCCTTGGAAAATGGAGCCAACCATTTTCCATCGCCGATGGCGAACGGATTTTTTGCCATAATATATTCGGAGGGTATTGTATGGAAAAGAAAACAATCGGCGGATTCATTTCCGCCCTGCGTAAAGCAAACGGTATGACGCAAAAGGATCTGGCTGAACGGCTGAATGTTTCCGATAAATCGGTCAGCCGCTGGGAGTGCGATGAAGGTGCTCCCGATCTGTCATTGATCCCTGTCATTGCCGAAATTTTCGGTGTGACCTGTGATGAACTTCTACGCGGAGAACGTAAATCTCCCGAAGAGCGGGCAGAACCTGCTGCGGAAGCAGAGACATCCCCCAAAGCGGAAAAGCAGCTTCAGTGGATTCTGAAATCCGCTATGTCTCAGTATAAGAACCGTACTTACATTGCGATGGGAATATCCGTGGTCGGTCTGATCGCAGCACTCATCTGTAATCTGGCATTTCTGAAAGCATCTCTTGGTTTCCTTGTTGGTGCAGTCTTTTTTGCGGCAAGCATTGTGTGCCAGATCGTCTTTTTGAACCGCGCTATGTTCAGCGTAGATGAAGAAGAATTTCATAACTTGCCAGATTTGAACGTTTATAAGCGGGATACCATCCGGCTTACCGAGATCTCTATTGGGCTCACTGTTTTGTTTATCGGATTCACCTTCCCGCTGGTTCTGATCGATGCATACCTTGGGCTTGGTGCCGACAGTATGCTTCTCTTTGGTGCAATTGGTATGGCAGCGTTTCTTGCCATCTATGCAGTTATTCTGTGGTTTGTGAACGCGCGGCTCTTGAAAAACGGTGTATATGTTTTGCGTGAGAAAGAGGCTCAGGTGTATCATCACAATCACAGGCTGCAGAAGATTCTGGCAATCGTTCTGGTGGTACTCATTGCAGTAACGGCTCTTGTACAGGAAATCTGTACCTCTATATGGGGACCGTTCTCTATCATGAAGGGGATTACTTTCGAGGATTACGACAGCTTCGTAAACTTTATGGAACAGGATATTCCGTATGAAGATCGCTCCTCAAGCAACAGCCATGTAAGACCGGACGATACATTCAGTGTATCTGTTCCCGCAGATGACACAATCTATTATGATCAGTATGGTAATATAATTGATGAATATGAATTCCGGCATGAAACGCTGGTGGACGAAGACGGGAATGTACTGTGCGAATATGATCGCCGTAATGAGTCAGTATGCCAAATTCAATACGGCAATGGAAAGGATATGCTTCCAATTACAGTAAGCACGTACAGTGACCTCTCTGAAGCCCGACAGACCGTTGAAGTACGGAATATACTGTTCGGATTTGTTTATGGTATTGAAGTGGTCGGTGTGATACTTGCTTATGTGTTGGAACGTAAGAAAACCGGTGTGACAAACACCAAATAACATTTCTTCAGGAAAATTTTTCACCTTCCATGCAATGAAAACGCATTTTCTGCGAGATATATAGGTGAAGAGCTCTTACAATACAAGCTGAGGGAGGTGCAAAGATTGGGACGAGCGAATCAAATATCGGCAAGTCTGCCGGATGACCGGATCGTGGAACTGTACTGGGAACGGTCGGAGTCTGCCATCAGCGAGACAGCGGACAAATACGGCGATTACTGCCACTACATAGCGTACAACATCCTCTATAACCAAGAGGATGCCGAGGAAAGCGTAAATGACACATGGCTTGACGCATGGAACAATATGCCGCCGCATAAGCCGTCCATTCTGTCAACCTTCCTTGGCAAGATCACAAGACGAATATCCATTGACCGATGGAGACGTAGACACGCAGACAAGCGCGGCGGCGGTGAGATGGATCTGGTACTGGATGAGCTGGAAGACTGCGTATCCGATCCGACCGATGTGGAAACGGTGATCGAACAGCAGGAGATGGCGAGAATCATTAAGGAATTCCTTGAAGGTTTACCTTTGAATGAACGGAAAGTATTTATGTGCCGATACTGGTATATGGACTCCCTTTCATCCATTGCAAGTCAGTTTGATTTTTCGGAAAGCAAAACCGCAGCCATGCTGCACCGTACCCGAAAAAAACTGCGTGACAAACTGGAAAGTGAGGGTTATCTATGAAGAAAGATCAGATTGTTGATATGATCGGTGAAGCACCGGATCAATATGTTAAAGAAGCAAAAGAGAAACAGAAGAAACATAAGATCCCCCGGTGGTCGAAGTGGATGGGCGGTATTGCGGCGGTGCTTGCCATTGTACTGCTGGTGAACAATATACCCGTGATTCCCCTTGCCATCCACGCTCATGCCGTAAGTAAAGCATCCGAGCCGCGTGTGTCGGGTTATGATTCTGTTCGGAACAAGAGCCAAGAGGAAAGAGAGGCGTGGTGGGCGGCAAACGATCTCCGTGATGCTCTGCGTGATGAAACGCTCCCGTTCCTTGCAAACTTTTCCGAACTCTGCTCAGCGGAAATGATCTCCGGCACCGACAGTACAAACCGTGTCTGGTCACCGGTGAACGCTTATATCGCTCTTGCCATGACAGCAGAACTGACGGAAGGCGAGGCACAGGCGGAACTGTTTGAACTTCTCGGTGTGGACTCTCTCGAATCCCTCCGAAGCCGTGTCAGCGCGGTATGGGAAAGTGCTTATGAAAATGACAGCGGCAATGAAATCTGCACCCTTGCAAACTCTTTATGGATCGACAGCGATCTTGACTACGCTCAAGATGTGATGGATACGCTCGCCTACGATTATTACGCATCGGTCTATCAGCGCGACCTCGGCAGTGACCGTACCAATACCGACATCACCAACTGGATGAAGAACCAGACCGGCGGCTTCCTTTCTGACCGTTTGGACAACAGCCCCAGCAAAACCGGTCTTGCCAAAGAGGACATGATGCTGACGATGGCATCCACCATCTACTTCCAGGCGAAGTGGAGTGATGAATTTAATAAGAGCATGAATACGGACGGTGTGTTCCATTCTGCAGACGGTGACGTGAACTGCACCTTTATGAATCAGAAGCTCGCGGAGATGAACTATTATTGGGCAGAGGATTTCGGCGCCGTACAGATGCACATGAAGAATGGCTCGTCCATGTGGTTTATACTGCCGGATGAAGACAAAACCGTGGATGATGTACTCTCGGGCAGTGACTATATGAACATGGTCACACTGAGTGAAGTTTTCCCGGAGGAAAACAGCAAATGGATGAAAGTCAATCTTACCGTGCCGAAGTTTGACGTTTCTTCTTCTGTAAATGTGAAGGAAGGTCTCGAAAATCTCGGTGTGTCGAAGATCTTCGACTGGACGACAAACAGCTTTGCATCCACCATGCAGAGTAAGACCAGCGAATATCCCGTTTATCTCGACAGCATCAATCAGGATACCCGTGTGAAGATCGACGAAAAGGGCGTAACCGCCGCCAGCTATATTGAGCTGAACTTTGGTGCCGGTGCTGCTGAACCGCCGGATGAGATCATTGATTTCGTGCTGGACCGTCCCTTTGTGTTTGTTGTGACAAAAGATCAGATCCCGCTGTTCGTGGGCACTGTGAATACGCCGTAACAAACCGAAATCTCCCCGTAAGCCATGCAGCTTGCAGGGAGATTTTTTATGAACATATTGTATCTTCTGCCCATACTATTGACCTATATAATCTGCAATGGTATACTATAATAGGAAGATTGCTGCGGTAATAAAACGGGGTTAATGTGAGCTTTGTCTTACAAAAACAGATGGATTTTCTTCTTGAAAATGCAAATCCGTCGATTGAATTCCGTTTAAAAAAGTTTTCGAAAGCATAACCGCAGCGGAAGAATAACAATTACAAAAGGATAATACCATGATATATTTACAGTGTTTTCAAATGCCAACGAGAGATGATGAAGAGAACTATTTTGGAGACCCTTACAATTTCAAAGTCAAAAGAACCTGCTATACAACAAAATATCCTTTTCATTTATTTCGTTACCGGGAATTACCCGCGTTCTATTTTAGTGATATAACAATCTTTTGTGGTAATAACGGAAGCGGAAAAAGCAGTATACTGAATGTTATTGCAGAAAAGCTGGCACTGGAACGAAACGCACCATTTAACCGCTCAGACTTTTTTGAAGACTATGTCAAACTGTGTGATTATCAGCTTGACAGGGCTGTTCCAAAGGAAAGCAAAATTATTACGAGCGATGGCGTTTTTGAAAAAGTACTTGATATTCGCCGTATCAATGACGGAATAGACAGCAGAAGATCTGCCCTGATAGATGAGTATATTGAAGAAAACAGTCCGTCTGCTGCACCGAATCGTTTGCAGGGATTGGATGATTATGACAGATGGAAACGAGTAAATGATATGAGAAATAAAAATCGCAGTCAATCTCGTTTTTTAAAAGAAAATTTAATGCGTAATATACAAGAACGTTCCAATGGTGAAAGTGCATTGGCGTATTTTGTTGACTCGATTCAGGAGAATGCTCTCTATCTTTTGGATGAACCGGAAAACAGTCTGTCCCCTCAAAATCAATTGCAGCTGAAATATTTTATTGAAGATTCAGTTCGGAATTTCGGATGTCAGTTTGTTATTTCCACACACTCACCGTTTTTGCTTTCCTTAAAAGGCGCACGGATATATAATATTGACGAGACGCCGCCTGCGGAAAGAGAGTGGACAGAACTTGAGTGTGTAAAAGTATATCATGACTTCTTCGTTGAGCAAAGTCATAAGTTTAATCGAAAGTCATCCTCACGGCGGTGAATTCGGGAGATCACACCCCAAAAGCCTTCCCCAAAAGCGAAAAAACAAGGATCGATCTACTATGAAATAGACAGCTGCGTGAAATCAATCAGAAGAAACACCATCAATTTAACCGACACTTGCTTTGGCACCATATACGTATTTTTAGAAATCTAAATAATATCTTTCTATATACACAATTATACCTTATATTTCTAAATCTGACATATTGAAAAGAATGTATAATTATGATATAATTTAGAAAGAATACAGACAATATGATTTATTCTGTTGCCTTATGAGGTCGAATATGATATTCAGTTATAAAAAACTGTGGAAACTCCTGATTGACCGGGATATCAAACGAAAAGAGTTATGCGTGATGGCAGGAATCAGCTCTGCTACCCTTGCAAAAATGTCAAAGGGTGAAAGCGTAACGACCGATTCGCTGCTGAAAATATGTGTAACTTTGCACTGTGATATTTCTGATATTATGGAGATCACCGAAGAACTGTCAGCCGAGAGAGGACACGAAAAAGAGTAACCATGTATATGAAAAGAGAATACACCGGTCAGGATGTATATACTGCTCTGCAGGAAAGACTCCATTTCATTTTTGAAGAATTTGATAATATATTTGTCTCCTTTTCCGGTGGAAAGGACAGCGGTCTGCTGCTCAATTTGACGCTGGATTTCCAGAAGAAATACTACCCACACAAACGTATTGGTGTGTTTCATCAGGACTTCGAAGCTCAATACACCGTAACAACCGAATATGTGGAACGTACCTTTGAGCGTATCAAAAATGATGTAGAACCGTACTGGGTGTGTCTGCCGATGGCAACGAGAACTGCGCTCAGCAGCTATGAGATGTACTGGTATCCGTGGGATGATACCAAAAGGGAGGCCTGGTGCCGTCCGATGCCGAGACACGAATTTGTCATCGACCTGCGGAACAATCCCATAACGACCTATCATTATCGGATGCATCAGGAAGATCTCGCCAAGCAGTTCGGACGCTGGTATCGAATGTCACACGACAACAAGAAGACCGTTTGTCTGCTCGGGATCCGCACTGACGAATCCCTGCAGCGGTACAGTGGTATCCTTAACAAAAAGCATGGTTACAAGGGCGAATGCTGGATCAGTAAGCAGTTCAAAGACGTTTGGGCAGCTTCCCCGATCTATGACTGGTCGAACAGTGATGTATGGCACGCCAATTATTTATTCGATTATGATTACAATAAACTGTACGATCTGTATTATATGGCAGGTCTGAAGCCGGATCAGATGCGCGTGGCGTCGCCGTTCAACGATTATGCCAAAGACAGTTTGAATCTGTACCGTGTGATCGATCCCGAAATGTGGTCGAAGTTGGTCGGTCGTGTCAAGGGTGCAAATTTCGGCTCTATCTACGGAAAAACCAAGGCACTCGGATACCGTAATCTTACGCTTCCCGAAGGGCATACGTGGAAGTCCTACACAATGTTTCTGCTGGATACGCTTCCGGCAAGGCTGCGGAACAACTATATAAAGAAGTTCAAGACATCCATAGAATTCTGGCATACCACCGGCGGCGGTCTGGAGGAACACGTTATTCAAGAACTGATCGACCGGGGATATAACATTCGCAGAAACGGTATTTCCAACTATACGGTCATGCGGAATTCCCGTGTTATCTTTATCGGTGATATACCCGATCACACGGATGATATCAAATCCTCCAAAGACATTCCGAGTTGGAAACGGATGTGTTACTGCATTCTGAAAAACGACCATATCTGCCGGTTCATGGGGTTTGGATTGACCCGTGAGCAGCAGAGAAAGATCGACGTTCTGAAACGCAAATACAGCAAGGTAGGTGAATGAGATGGCTTTTCAAAGTCCCGTATATAACGTGATCGCCGTACCGATCGAAAAGATCGTACCGAATACATACAATCCCAACGCCGTGGCACCGCCCGAAATGAAGCTGCTCTATGACAGCATCAAAGAAGATGGCTACACAATGCCCATCGTATGCTATTACGTCAAAGAGAAAGATATTTATGTCATCGTGGACGGGTTCCATCGTTACCGTGTAATGCTCGACTATCCCGACATCCGTGAACGGGAAAACGGTATGCTGCCGGTATCGGTCATCAACAAGAGCCTTGATAATCGCATGGCATCCACCATCCGTCACAACCGTGCCCGTGGTTCGCATGATGTGGATCTGATGAGCAACATCGTCAAGGAGCTGCACGAACTGGGACGTTCCGATGCGTGGATCTCCAAGCATCTTGGCATGGACAAGGATGAAATACTCCGGTTGAAGCAGATTACCGGTCTTGCTGCTCTGTTCAAGGATGTAAAGTTCGGACAAGCCTGGCGTCCTGTTGAGGATGAATTCTATGAACCGGAACCGTTGGCTGATTGTCAGGAATTGGAGCAAGAAGACGCAGCGGAAGATGAGCTGATGCCTGTATAAACTATAGACTGAAGATTATTTATCTTGTAGTGTTAACTTGTAGGACTTCTTGCCGGGTATATCAAAATTACGATTCATCTTCCCCACAAGTAATGAATAATCACGATTATATACTGCTGTACATACCAATAAAAATGACGGAGAAAGCAGATGCCATATAGGTATCCCCTTCTCCGTTTTCGTTTAAGGTGTTATTTTAAGAATCCCCCATTATAGAAAAACCTTGTTGGGAGTGTGAAATTCTAATCTGTTATTGTACGCCATCGGCTATTCCGATACGGGAAAATAAGCCTTCGCGCTTTCTAACACAGCACACGTGGTTAAGTTTTGTATATTTTCCATATTTTTTCCAAATAAAAAAGCCGCAGATATTCTTCAATAGGAATACCTGCGGCAAATATTGTATTTACGCTATAAAATCTTTTTACAGTCCGTGTTTTCGGTTTACAGTCACGCGGGCGCTTAATCCACAGCGCAACCTATCTTGATTTTTTAACAATCATTTTTCATTGTTTCTCATGTGTTTCAAAGAAAAGGATCCTCCGATATTTCGTGATCTCTCACTAAAATCGTAGGTCTTATGGCTCCCCTTGAAATTGTACTGCGTACATTTTCAGAAATTGTACTGCGTACATTTTCACTGGACATCGCATCAGTGACACCCTGATCAACAGTCAGGTGCTTTATCGACTGATCTACATACAAAAACAAAAAGACCCACGAAGTAAATCGTAGGTCTTATGGCTCCCCCAACTGGACTCGAACCAGTGACACCCTGATTAACAGTCAGGTGCTCTACCGACTGAGCTATGGAGGATTGTACATATGATTTAGGTACCCGAAATTCACTGAGGTGAATTTCCAACGTGTGGTCAAAGAGTTAAACTCTCTGTAAAAATTATGGAACAACCTGCAGGTTAATACCAAAACATAATAGAAACAACGAGAGGTCAGAACGAATTCTGACCTCGGTTGTCTGTGTTGGCGAATACCTATCTTCCCGGGCCGTCTCCAGCCAAGTATTTTCGGCACGACAGAGCTTAACTTCTGTGTTCGGAATGGG
>JAFUKI010000031.1 GCA_017467815.1 Clostridia bacterium | reverse complement strand
TTCTGTCGTAGAACAATCCTATGATTATTTAATTGGCAATACATAAATTACCATTGAATTTGCTTCTAATTCAATTTTTTCTGATGAGAAACAACAACAGATTGCTAATCATATTATATATGGAGATGATGGTGTTTCCACATATGCTTTATGTTGGTTAACTGGTCATGATTATGTGTATGAGAATGTAAGCTTAATTGAACATAAAGTGTACGTGCTCTCTCCTCGTTGCTTGAAAAAAACTTATTCTGTAGAAACATGCAGTAAATGCGATCATGTTGAAGAAACTCTTATTTCTCATGCAAGATACGCCTGCTGTGCCGAAGAATGATTCTCGTACCAAATCCTCGCAAAGTACCCCACTCGATTAATCCCGAGTGAGGTACTTTTTTTATGCCCAAATATCCTTCCCTGCCGTAGAAATACGGCAGTTTTTTTGTTTTTACATAATATTCATTTTCAGTTTACAACATAGAACTGCGCTTCCTGTTTTTTCCATTTATTTCCTCCTATACTAAAGTTTCACGAAAGGAGGTGATATTATGTCGGAAACACTGCACATCGGTCGAAAAATCAGGAGCCGCCGTAACGAACTGGGTTGGACTTTGGAGTATCTTGCCGAAAAATCCGAACTCAGTTCCCGTTCCTTGGAGGACATTGAACTTGGCAAAACCGTTGATCCGCATTTCTCAACGATTGTGAAAATTGCCAATGCTCTTGAAATGGACTTGGAGACGCTCAACATCCACAAACCCGAAGTTCTGTAATCCACCAGTAATTCCACAACAAAAGGAGGTATGAATGAAAACACACCAATACATACTGATCGAAAGCAGCTATATCGTAAACGGTATCCGATACAACACCTACGGTATTGCACACGCAGATGTTTCCGACGGTTGTGCAGTGATTCTCAAGGCGATTCCCGATCTGTCCCCGAACAAAGAACGTGTATGTCGTCTTGCTGAACTCTGCACAAAGCTATGTTTGTCTCCGATGCATCTTGCCGATGTTGTTGAGGATTTTTTAGCTGAATAACACCGTAGCCTGATAGAAGAACTTTGCGCTCTGTATCAGGCTATTCATTATTTTGGTTAACTTATGAATATAAAGATAAATATGCCGTGAATGCTAAAATATTACAGTTTTATTACATTATTCCATAAGGTCTTGCCTTGTTTTCCGTTTTGTGGTATTATTAAGTCGTTTTATGATTTATATTTTCCATTAATCGGAGGGTCAAGATGATTTACTTTGCCGAAACCGGTATTCTGTATGATGCCCTGCTGTACTGCAGTACATATTTTTCCGATGAAAAACAGGAGTATTCCATGAACAGTGAATTGGATAAACTTTTGCAGGCATCCATCACCCTCCCGAAGATCATTATTCCGTTTTTCAAAGGTAAATTCTCGCTCTCTTCCCCCATCATTGAATACCTGCGGATGAAATCTGTTTCCTCTGTCTGCAGTATCTCTACCCTCTGCGAACTTCTTGCTGAAGACGAAGAACGTGAAGAACTGCGGCTGATCACGCTGTATACCCTGTTTTATCCCGATATTCCCTCGGATACGGACAATCCCCACTCTGATTGCTCCGTAAAAACAGCTATGCGGCTTGACAAAACCGATTATCCTGCGGATTTCAAATATCAGGCACTTCTCTGTTTGACCTACTTCCGTCATGCCGTATCGGAGCTTTGCCGTGCGCTTACTGAAGTCGGAGAAGCTATCCGTAAAATCTACGAAAAATATGAATCTGAAACGACCGCTGTTTTTTCCGAAATACGCTCCGGCAAATTCTGCAAGCTGTATCTGGCATCGGCAGGACTGGATTTAGGGATTTTTAACGAGATTACTGTGTCGTTCTCGATTCTCCGCCCTGACCTTTTTCTGCCTGTTGTACATGAGAGATCACTCTATTTGATTGTCGGGTGCGATCATGAGAATTTTTTGATCCGCGCCTTCGATGAAGAAAAGATCGACCTTGCCGCATTTCTTGACGATATCGGAAGTGAGCTGAAAAGGATGATCCTTGAGGTTCTTGCGGATCATCATGAGATGACGGTCAGCGATATTTCACGTCATACGGGCATCCCCGTTACAACCACGCTCCGACATATGGAAGCTCTGTGTGACCATTATCTGATCAGAGTATCTCAGCGGAAAGGAACTCAGATTTTCTACACCCTGAACCGTGAGTATCTGGAAAAAGCACGAATAAAAACAGAAAAATACTTACACTCCCTTCAAGGAGGTGTTTTGAATGGAGAAAGAAACGAAACCCCAAGAAGAGAAGAAAACAGATAAAAAAGCAAAAAAAGAAAAGAAAAAGAAAGATCCGAATGCGCTGAAAACGGGACGGGTTCTATCGAACAATCTGTATGTGCTGAAAATCATACACAAAGTGGCGCCGTCCTTTCTGCCCACCTACTTTATCTGGTCGGTAGGCTATGCCATTCTGGATTTTCTCATGAATGTATGGCTGCTGAGGGAAATTGTCAACCGTTACGAAATGGGCAGACCTGCCACCGAAGTCATCGGAATGCTGATTGCTCTCATCATAGCGGATCTGCTCTGGTCCCTTTTTATCGACACTCTGCCCAGTTTTGTCTATCCGCGGTACCGTCAGAAGATCGTGGAGAGAGTACAGAGTGAATTGTTCCGCAAAGCTTCAGCAGTGGAGCTGGAATGTTATGAGCATCCCGAATTCTACGATAAATATGTAAAAGCAATGGACAATGCTTACAATAAATGTATGGAAGTAGTTTATTCCCTGGATGGACTGATCTGGTCGGTGGTATCACTCAGCTCCACCAGTATGCTCTTATTCCTCATTGATCCCGTACTGATCGTTTTCGGGCTGATCCCGCTTCTGTTCAGTCTGGTGCGGAACAAACAGAATAAGATCCATAAGGAACGCAGCGACAGTCAGAAAAAGCTCGACAGACGGGAAGCATATGTACAGCGCACCTTTTATCTCAACGAATATGCCAAGGAAATGCGGCTTGGCGGAATGCACAAGCTGATGTACCGAAAATACACCGACACTCTGAAAGAATACAAGGCACTATTCCGCAAATATGGCTTGAAAACGGGTATTCTGCATATTATCACAGGTTCCGATGCGAGACTTACCTCCTGCGGTGCCATGATATATGCGGCATACCGTACCCTGGTCAGCCATGCCATGATGATCGGCGACTGTCTGGTGGTTTTCAATTCCGTAGAAAATGTTGCCTGGAATCTGACCCGTGTCGCCACGGTTATGACGGAATTCCGCAATCATGCCATGTATATCGAAGATTACCGTTATTTTTTGGAATACAAGCCGAAAATCCAACAAAATACAGAAGGACGAAAAGCAGGTTCCGGAGACCTTCGGTTAAGCGGCGTGAACTTCACTTACAGAGGTGCGGAAAAGCCGACTCTGAAAAATATCAATATGGAGATCCATCCCGGAGAAAAGATTGCCCTTGTCGGACATAACGGTTCCGGGAAAACAACCCTTGTAAAAATGCTCCTGCATTTATACGAACCGGAAACGGGAAAAATTACACTGGACGGATATGACATCCGTGAATATGCAAGCGATTCCTACCGGGACAACTTCACGGTTGTATTTCAGGATTTCAAGATTTTCTCCATGTCCGTGGCGGAAAATGTACTGTTGCGCCCGCTTGCTGACGGGGATGAAGAGCTGGTTGCTGCTGCACTCCAAAAAAGCGGTGCTTATGACAAGGTCATGTCTCTGAAACATGGCATAAAGACTACGCTGACCAGAGAATTTGACGAAGAAGGCGCTGTGCTGTCCGTCGGTGAGGCGCAGAAGGTTTCCCTTGCAAGGGCGTTCACCAATGACTCCCCCTTTGTGATCCTGGATGAACCTTCTTCTGCCCTTGACCCCATTGCCGAATACAATATGTTCAAGAATATGCTGGAAGCCTGTCGTGAGAGAACGCTGATTTTCATTTCTCACCGGTTGTCGTCCGCAGTTCTTGCCGATCGGATTTTCATGATGCACGACGGACAGATTCTGGAATCCGGTTCTCATGAAGAACTCATGCAGAAAAACGGCAGATATGCTGAACTATTCCGTATGCAGGCTGAAAACTATGCCGAATCGGAAAGTGAGGTGACAAACCATGCGTGATAAAAATAAAACAAATCCGAAAAAAGACAAAAAAGAAAAAATGCCTGTTGGGCAAGTGCTTCGGTACAATCTTCTGATGTTGGGAAAAATCTGGAAAATGGCTCCTCAGTTTTTCTTTGTGATGATTGCCACTGGTATTATTGACGGTATCTCAAACGCCATCTCCACCGTTTTTACATACAAACTGTTCAATGAACTGGACAGACCTGACGTAACCTTCGGAGAGATCACGGGGTATATTCTGCTGATCCTCGGCATCAATACGGCGATCCTGATATTCTACGCATGGTATCACCAATATTACAAAATTGCGGCAGACAAAAAACTGCAGTTTGCCATGCATTCCGAACTGTTTGACCATGCGCTGAAAATGGATCTTATCTGTTACGACGATCCGCAGTTTTACAATGATTACGTATGGGCGATGGATGAATCCAAGGGACGCGCTCTGCAGGTCATGAGTGATGTGGGCCGGATCATTCAGTATCTGATCACCCTCTCCACACTGATTACCCTGATGCTGCAGGTAGATACCGCTGTAGGTCTTATCCTTCTTGTGGGATGTATTCTGAATGCATTTCTATGGGAATTCGCCAACAAGCTTGCATTTCAGAAAAATGAACGTGTCAAACCCTATCACCGGAAGAATTCCTACATCAACCGGGTATTTCATCTTGCCGATTACGCCAAAGAACTGCGTATCAGCTCCGCCGGTGAAAATCTGCAGCATGCCTATTCCGACAGTATTACCTACATCACGAAAGAGGAAGTAGCCAACGGAAAGAAACAGTATCTCCTTGCCGTTTTTTCAAATCTGATCCTGACAGCGGCGCGGTATCTTCCCGTTATTATTCTGCTCTTCAAGCTATACCGCGGCGAGGCTCAGCTTGGTGGATTTGTGGCTTCCATCACCGTCATCTGGGAGCTGAACTGGAGTATGTACGATCTGGCAAAACAGATTATCCGTATGCCCGACAACGCCCAATATATTGCAAAATATCTCAAATTCCTGAGCTACAAGCCTAAAATCATAAGCGGTGATCTCCCGGCAGAAACACTCGACACCATAGAACTCAGAAATGTGCACTTCAGTTATCAGCCGGTTGCGGACGAAAATAACACCGAAAAGATAAAAGATACGAAATGCGAAGAGCCGTCGGAAGCACCGAAAAACTCTCTGGACGGAGTAAGCCTGACCATCAAAAAGGGTGAGAAGATTGCCATTGTCGGCTATAACGGCGCAGGTAAAACAACGCTGACCAAGCTGCTGATGCGGCTTTACGACCCAAGTGAAGGGGAAATCCTTTACAATGGACGAAATCTGAAAGAATATGATATTCCTTCACTCCGCGGCAGAATCGGTACGGTTTTTCAGGATTATAAGATTTTTGCTGCTACTGTTGCAGAGAATGTTCTCTCTGATACCTGTGCGGAAGCAGACCGTGATATCGTTACCGATGCACTGACCAAAGCTACTTTCAAGGAGAAGCTCGATTCCCTTGAAATGGGGATGGATACACACCTGACCAAGGAATTCTTTGATGAAGGTGTAAACCTTTCGGGTGGAGAAAGTCAGAAGGTTGCCATTGCACGGATATTTGCCCGTCCTTATGATCTCATCATCATGGACGAACCATCGTCAGCACTGGATCCGGCAGCGGAATATGAGCTCAATCATACCATTCTGGAATATGCCAGAGATAAGACGGTTGTGTTCATCTCTCACAGGCTGTCTACGACCCGAATGGCAGATCGTATCCTTATGTTTGCCGATGGTAAACTGATCGAATCCGGCAGTCACGACGAACTGATGGCACTGAATGGAAAGTATGCGGAGATGTTTCTGCTTCAGGCGGAGAAATACCGGACGCAGGCATCGGTGTGAGTATGACTAAATAACAAACGAAATCCCTGGTGATCGCAAGGTCATCGGGGATTTGTAGTTGTTTATGTTATATTGCAGAACGGCACTGCCATGAACAAAATTTGCAAGGTCAATTCCGAAAAACTCAATGTTCCGTTGAATTTCATTCAGATTTGCATCGCTGTACAATTCTGAAAACTTATGCTATCAGCAATTACCTGCGAGTGTCATCTCCTCATAATTTGGACTTTCAAAATCCTTTGCGATATATTTGAAATGATATTAACACAATCCGTCAGGATTTCGGTTCCGGCGGATTATAATATGGGTCAGTGTAAGCGAAAATGTCGAAATCGATGAAAAAGAATTCAAGAGATATATGCATGATAATTTCGGCATTTGACTTCGCCGATTGTGGTTTTGCTGCTGTGTTGTAAATCATTCCCCATCATCTGAGAACCAAGACTTTAACAAAAAAGATTGTCAGTTACACTCACATTCTGGAATGGCTGCACGTTTTCTGATACTCACATTTGGTACAGGTATTACTGCTGTATGAATGGTTGATCCAGCCTGCATATCCGGTACCTTCTACAGATTTACCGCAGCAAATACATTTGGTGTAGTAGCTGTGCATATTGGCATTCTCACAGGTATACACCTTTGTACAGCTGTGGGAATACGCGGCGGATACCGACACTGGCAGGATGGACATAACCATCAGAATGGAGAGAAATGCACACAAAATTTTCGTGAATCGTTTTGTCATATTGTGATTCCTTTCGTTTTTATTTTTGCAGACAACAGAAAAACCAGCCGTTTCACTGTCTGTAAAACGACTGGTGTGTGTCATATTCAACTTATATGGTAGGCTGTAATCCTTCGGACTCATCTTCTTCGATTTCGTCCTCACCTTGATCCATGCTGTTCAGAAAATCGTTGATCTGTTTTTTCAATTCATCATAGACAATCTTTGCTTTGGAATATTTCTTTTCCGAGAAAGCGATAAACGGGTCATACCGCATAGAGGACTCCCACATAGTCAGTGTATCGGAAATGTCATCCAGTACCTCCGGTAAAACAATGCCAAGATCTTCGCATTTTTTTGCCAGTTTGACAATATTGTGAGTAAACTCGGGCGTTTCACCATACAGCATAATCAATGCTTTGAGCTGCTTTTCAACTGCCTGCTGTATATGGTAACAGGCTGCTGTTACCGCATATTCATCCGGAAAATCGTCTTCAACTTTACAGCAAAGAGTGTAATCTCTTTCGGCAAGTGTTACGAAGTCAAACACACTTGACATACATAACGGCTCCTTTCCTGTCAATCTCGCTTTTCAGAAGCGGGCTTGTAATTCGATTGTAATGCACCATATCAAGCTCAGAAGGCACTCCAAGATAAAAGTTCCGGGCGATTTTCAGAAATTCTTCTTCACTGACATTCGGTGCGTCAATCTCAATATCAATGTCACTGTTTGCTCCGCAGTTCATTGTTATCGCACTTCCAAACAGAATCAGTCTTTCGATTCTGCTGTCTGCCTTTGCCAGATCAATAGCTGCCTGTGCCGCTTTTTGCTTGGAAGGAAATACATACTGCAAGGTACTGTCACCCCTCGTTATCATCGGAAACTTACGCACGAAATACCCACCGCCCTTTCTTCACAGATTCGTTTGCGAGGTAATATCCTCTCTTACATTTATTATATCATGTCTGACTCAAAAAATCAACACATCCTTTTTTCTTCACAAAAGGTTTCCATTATTCTGCGAATTCCCAAAGTAAATTCCACAGTGGAATTTGCGATGGAATTTAGTCTGGGAAAGAAAATGAGGTAGAATTAAGTCTGGGAAAAGGAGGCCCAGACTATGGCAGATACAGAAAAGAAAAACAAACACATGACCCTC
>JAFUKI010000030.1 GCA_017467815.1 Clostridia bacterium | reverse complement strand
CGTTTGCAACACTTTCTGCAATCATTTCTCCGGCTTTGATCATGTTTTCGGTCTGGGTGTCTCTGACCTTTTTGAACAGATCTGCAATAGCCTGCTGGTATCTTTCCATTAACATATTTTTTCTTCCTTTCATTTATTTATCGAAAATATGTATTGTGGATATTCCTTTTTGAATTTTGCTTTTGCTTCATCATCAAACTTGCCAAACTTATCGTAATAATCCTTGATGATCGGACCCATGATCGGCTCAAATTCCGGCAAAATAATGTTCAGATCCGGATCGTATTCCCGCATAATTTTTTCAAATTTGCTGTACATACCAGGGGTTTTCCACGCACTTCCCGAAATGGTAATGGGTGTTTCAGCCGGATATCCATAGAGTTTGATCATAGCGATAGTTTGTGATGCCATGGATTCGGCGGCGGCATCAATGATCCTCAGTGCCACCGCATCCCCTGCCAGAGCTGCTTTTTCAACCAGGATCGATAAAGAAGCAATAGCGGTGGTGGGAGCGGTATTCGGGACATGGTACAACCCGCCGAGTGCCTTATGCATCTCCTTCTCTTTTCGATGTTCAAGGATCATCTCCGTCAGAAGGGTCTTTTCGCCCCGTCCTTCATAATCACGGATCGCATATTCACACGCCATACGGGACATCCAGTACCCGGATCCTTCGTCGGAAATAAGGGAACCATAACCACCGATCATTCCGCCGATCCCATTATATTTTCCGAAAACATCAGAACCGGTTCCGGAAAGAACCAGAATGCCGCCGTTGAATATTCCGGCAGCGTACAGACCTACATCAAATTCGCCGGTATATTCTTCCTTTTCGATGGTACATAAACTTCTGAGTCTTTCCTTCATAGGAATATCTCCGTAAGAGGCACCGGCAACCTTTTTGAGAACCATACCTTTCTGAATGCCAAGCTGTTCAATGAGTTCTTCTACGTGCTGCCGTATCATTTCAGGTTTAACAGTCGTTTCGCGCATACTGCCGACCCGCGCCGTTTTAACGGGAGAAAAGTTTTCGTCATACAGAATGGCTGCAACTTTTGTTCCGCCCGAATCAACAGAAAGATATCGTTCCATAAGCCAATTTCCTTTCCTATGCTTTATAAACCGACAACCTTACATATAGAAAATGTTGTCTTTATATTCCGCGAAAATCTTTGCATTGTGTTCGTCACCGCCGTTGAGGTTTGCACTCATAAATACCGGCGGAACGATTCCATCTGCAATCATCTTTTCCACGGATTCGATAATCAGTGCGTTCACCAGAGCGGTTCCCACTGCAGTGGAGGTAGGACCGATCTTTTCTGCCAGTCCGTCCAGCGTGATAGCAGCATCACCGACGTCACCGCAGTTGTCGATTACGTAATCGCATACTTCAAAGAGTCTCTTGCCGCTGGGGTGTCTGGAAGTTACTGCGTTGGAGTAATTGAGGTTGGTAATACAAACGGTCTTTACGCCCATTTTCTGCGCTTCCAGAGCCATGTCTACGGGAACGGTATTTCTGCCGGAAACAGAATGAAGGATCAGCAGATCCCCTTCTTTTACGTGGTTCTGATCCAGAATGATCTTGCCCAGACCCGGCAGTCTTTCCAGCTGACTGGTCATGGTGATCGGTCTGGTGTTCAGCATGAATCCGGGGAAGAAAATGGGATTGATAACAGCAAGTCCGCCGGTTCTGTAGAACACTTCTTCAGCGATAATACCGGCATGGGAACAACCGAAAACAAACACGTTATTCTTCTTTTCGATGGTTTCTGCAAGCAGAACTGCGATCTCTCTGATCTTGTCCTCCTGTGTACTCCACGCCTTGTCAATATATTCATTTACAAATTTAATATAATCATTGCCGCGCATATTTGTCACCCTGTCCTTTATTGTTTCTTGTAAATGGGTATGGAAAATAAACCCTATATATTATAGCACGCCGATCCGGAAATTACAATATATAAAAAACATTTTCATAAAAATAATAGATGCAGCTATTCCTTCCCCTATCCTCCGAGGTTCCAAGCATGGTTGACAAAACATATATTTTATGGTAGAATTTTGAAATAAGCCTTTGTTTCATGAAGGGAGAAATTATGAAAAAGGTTTCGGAAATATTCAGCGATTTGAAGCCGTACAATACAGATCCGCGCAGACGGGATTACATTGTACCCAAGCGTATTGTCTGGTCACAGGGCTGTATCAGCGGTGCAGAGAATCTGCTCATTCCCAAAGAATCTCAGATACTGCTCAGTGATAAGAAATTATGTGTGCTCAAAAACAAGGATGGTATAAGATCTTCCATTCTGCTGGATTTCGGGCGGGAAATTCATGGTTCTGCACGGATCTATGTGCACAGTCTGACCGGTAAGAGCTTGTCTCTGCGCATCCGTTTCGGTGAATCGGCTATGGAAGCAATGACGGAGCTTGGGGTACAGAATACCACAAACAACCATGCAAACCGGGATATGATCATGACTGTCGAAATGTTTTCGGCAAACGAAACCAATGAATCTGGCTTCCGTTTTATGCGGATCGATCTTCTGGATGAAGATACTGAGATCTCCCTGAAAGCCATTGAAGGAGTATTCATCTACAGAGATGTGGATTATATCGGTTCTTTTGAATGTGACGATGCTCTTGTAAATGAGATCTTCAATACAGCGGCATATACCGTCCATCTCAATATGCAGGAACACCTATGGGACGGTATCAAGCGTGACCGGCTGACATGGATCGGGGATATGCAGACCGAAGTGCTGACCATTCTTTCCGTATTCGGTTATAATGAAGTGGTTCCGCGTTCCCTTGATCTGATGCGGGACACGACACCGATCGGTAAATGGATGAACGATATTATGTCCTACTCCATCTGGTGGCTTTTTCTCCATTATGAATGGTATATGAGTTTGGGCGATCTGGAATATCTCCGGGAGCAGCAGGCATATATGACTTCCCTTCTGGAACTTCTCTGCACCCAAGTCCGGGAAGACAGTACAGAAAATTTTGATTCCCCTTTCCTCGACTGGTCCACAAGAAACAATCCGGAAGCTGCCCGCGCCGGAATGCATGCCATGCTTGTTATGGCAATGCAGAAGGGGCAGGTACTGATGGACATTCTGGGAAATCCGGAACTGGTGCGGAAATGCCGTGAAACCGAAGCGAAACTCCGCACATATGTATCGGATCCCAATGGATCCAAACAGGCGGGTGCACTGCTGGTTTGTGCCGGCATCAGTGACGCAAAGGTGATGACCGAAAATCTTCTGTGTGTCAACGGCGCCGCCGGTTTTTCCGCTTTTCTCGGATACTATACACTGTCCGCCATCGCCGCATCGGGGGATCACCGGTGTGCACTGGACTGCATGAGAGAATACTGGGGCACCATGCTGAAAATGGGTGCAACCACCTTCTGGGAAGAATTCGATATTGCATGGGCGAAGAACGCATCCCCGATCACGGAGCTTGTTCCGATAGGCAAGGATGACATTCACGGCAATTTCGGCGAGCATTGTTATGTCAATTTCAGACGAAGTCTCTGTCACGGCTGGGCATCCGGACCGGTACCCTTCCTTCTGCAGTCCATCGCCGGCATACAGATTCTGGAACCGGGCACCAGAAAAGTACGTATTAGACCCAATCTCGGGGATCTGTATTACATCCGCTGTACTTACCCCACTCCTTACGGGGAGATCAAAATATATGCCTGCAAGGCGGAAAATGGAGAACTGCAGGTAGATGTGCAAGCTCCGGATGAAGTTGTGATTGAAAAATGAGCAGTATGTTTCTATAGTCAAGATAAAAGGAGCTGTCGCACTAAACAAGCTCCCCCAAGAAACAAAACGACCGGGTTGTCCGAAAAGGATAGCCCGGTCGCTGCTTTCGTGGTATGATTGAGTTGCATCAAAACCATACCAGAAAGCAGGAATAGTATAGCACAATGAGAAACAGAGATCAAGTAGTATTTCCTCTGGATTTGGGAATTCGAATCGATGAAAAAGATACCGTTGCAAACTGGTCGAAATCTGAGAAAAACTGGATTCCACCGATCTGTACGTAGTATACCTTCGTCACTGGAGAAAGATCGCCCCTCGTACCATGTTTGAGATTTTTGTGTTCGCATACCCAAACGGGATCTACTCCAGCCGCGATATTGATTACGATATTCGACCCTTGTGGATTCTGCAGAACGAACCCGTGCCGGATCACACTACCATAGCTCGATTCCAAACCGAACATCAGACAGTCGTGATGGAGGGGCTGTTTTATCAGCTGACGGAAAAGTAAACACAAGACCCAACTTTTTTTGTTTTATCAGTTTAAATAAAAGCGAAATAAATGTTACCTGTATGTATCCGCACTATTGACAATTTACAAAAAACATGATTCGTGGGACACATATTTGCTTTGCAGCACACGTAGCCGAGTTCGGCTGCGGCACTGCCGATGGAGGCGAGGGGAGTCGAACCCGGGAGCAATTCCCTTCGGAAACAGCTCCGAAAGTTCCTCGTTCTAAATGCGATAAATCCACTTTGGCATAATATTTTTACGTAAGCAGTTTGGGGGAGTTAGTTCCTCAGGAACTTTCTCATGCTTTCTCAGTCCTCTCGGTTCCATAAAATAAAAAAGGTCCCGATGGACCTCTTTTATTTTATGGAGGCGAGGGGAGTCGAACCCCTGTCCGAAAACCTATTCATACGACTTTCTCCGGGTGCAGACAGTCTACTGAATTTCCCGTCCGAAACGCCGGCTGTCAGGCTTTCCGGAACGGTAGCTTTTTAGTGCATGACAGTTACAAAAGCAAACTCACTGTTCACGTCCGCCACTCAATGATGCCAGTACCAATGGGGGTACTTCCTTTCGGACATCCGAGGGTCGTGGCTTTCCCCCGGCGGACAGACTGCACTTAGGCAGCCAGTGCTACGTTTTCGTTAGCGTTTATTGTTTAAGTTAGGGCTTTTAAAGAGATTCCCCGGCTCTACCCGCTTATCGTACTGCAAAATCCCCGTCGAAACCTTTACGCCCCCGTGATTACCGGATATGCTTTATACCCGGATTTCAGCAGTACTGTTACTCTTATTTTCAATAATCGTCTCTGCGGCTCTGCTGCTTGGCATAACGTGCAATCTCTCTGCCTGCTTCCGCTTTGGCATCCGATTCCCGTTTGTCCCATAATTTCTTACCTTTGCATAATCCCACTTCCATCTTTACATGGGCACCGGAAAAATACAAGGATAAGGGGATCAGTGTGTAGCTGTCCCGCTGGGTATACTGCTGCAGCTTCAGAATCTCTTTCTTGTGCATCAGCAGCTTCTTTTCACGCAGAGGATCCCTGTTGAAAATATTTCCTTTTTCGTATGGACTGATCCGTACACCGATTGCCAGCAATTCCCCGTTTTCCACTTTGCAATAGGAATCCTTCAGGTTTACCTGACCGGCGCGGATGCTCTTTACTTCCGTTCCGTACAGCGCAATACCGGCTTCGTAGGTCTCATCCACAAAATAATCGTGCCGCGCTTTTCGGTTCACCGCTATGACTTTGCGTGTTTTTTTATCCTGTGCCATACTGCGCTCCTTCCTGTCTGTTTGCAGCACGTCCAAGTGCAATATATATTATACACGATTTCTCCCGAAATTGCAAGAGGATAAAGAACATTTGTCCTTATTTCCGCAAGTTTATCATTTCCCGTTCCGTCTTTCCATGAATCGGTGTCTTGCATAAATTTCCCGAAAACTATTGTCATCTGCTGCTTTTTGTGCTATAATGTATCAGATATAATATTATATTCCAACAAGGAGTTCTCTATGCAGGACACAATCTGCGCTTTCGCTCTCGATCATCTGTGTAAGCTTCTGAAAATCGACAGCCCTACCGGATTTACCGGCGCTGCAGCCGATTTTGTCATAAAAAAACTTTCCGATATGGGCTTTTCTCCCATCAAAACCAATAAAGGCGGTGTTTTGTGCTGTCTTGGCGGTATGGACGAAAACAACGGGCTCATCCTTTCCGCCCATATTGATACCCTCGGCGGTATGGTCACCCAGATCAAGGGGAACGGGCATCTGAAAATCCGCAATATAGGTGGTTTGGAACCCAACAATATTGAAACGGAATCCGTCCGCGTATACACAAGGGACGACCGTTTTTACGAAGGTACTCTGCAGCTCTGCAATCCTTCCGTTCATGTAAACACCAATTACACCCAGACTTCCCGTACCTTTGATACCCTGGAAATCGTATTGGATGAAGATGTTAAAACTGCTGAGGATGTGAAAGCTCTGGGGATCGAAGTGGGCTGTTTTGCCTGTGTGGATCCGCGCACCAAGATCACGGAAAACGGATATATCAAAAGCCGTTTCCTGGACAACAAGCTGTCTTCGGCGATTCTGCTGGCTTTTGCCAAGTCCGTGAAAGAAGAGAATCTGACCCTTCCCCGGAAGACCTATCTCCACTTCACCGTGTATGAAGAAATCGGTCATGGTGCTGCCGGTACCTGTCCGGACGGTGTAACGGAAATCTTCGGTGTGGATATGGGTTGTGTGGGGGACGGACTGGAATGTACGGAAAAGCAGGTTTCCATCTGCGCTGCCGACAGTTCCGGACCTTACAATTACGACGGTGTCTGTGCCCTGGTGCGGCTGGCAAAAGAAAACAATATTGATCATGCGGTGGATATCTATCCCCATTACGGTTCCGACTGTTCCGCCGCGATCCGGACTTTCGATCTGAAGCATATTCTGATCGGTCCCGGTGTTTTTGCATCCCACGGCTATGAACGCTCTCATATTGACGGCATGAAAAATACATACGATCTCATGCGCGCCTATACACTGTTATAAAATACTATTTCCGCATACGGAGGATTATAATCATGAGAAGAAACACAACCAAACTCAGCGTACACGCCAAAACCCGGATGGTTGCCCACCGCGGTCTGAGCAAGATGGAGACCGAAAATACCGCTGCTGCCTTCATCGCGGCCTGCAACCGTTCCTATTACGGTGTGGAAACCGATATCTGGCGCACCGCTGACCACAAATACATCTGTAACCACGACGGTGCTTCCGGCAGAATCTGCGAAGAAAACCTGGTTATGGAACAGTCCACTCTGGCTGATCTCCAGGCACTGGTTCTGAAGGACATCGACGGCAATACCGACCGCAACGAACTGCGTCTCTGCACACCCCAGGAATACCGCAAAATCTGCGAACACTACGGCAAGATCTGCGTACCCGAGCTGAAGAGCAATTTCACTCTGGACGAGATCCGCGAGATCATCAGCATCTTCGACGGGTATCTGGACAACACCTGCTTCATCGCGTTCAACATCGATAATCTGGACAAAATCAAGGAGATCCGTCCCGAACAGGAATGTCAGTTCCTGACCGGCAAGTACACCGATGATCTGCCGGAAGAGATGGCAAAGCGCGGTATGGGTATTGACATCGCTCATTCCGAACTGACCGAAGAAAGAATCAAGGCTTTCCATGACGCCGGTGTTCAGGTAAACTGCTGGACCGTCGACGATCCCGAAAGAGCGGAAACTCTCATCGGCTGGGGCGTTGACTACATTACTTCCAACATTCTGGAATAATTTCCGAAAATTTATTTTCACGGGAGATTAGAAACATTGCGCAGAGAAACAGTCAAATTGAATGCTAAAGGGAAAGTGCAGATTATTGCACACCGCGGTATGAGTGCTCTGGAAACAGAAAATACTGCCGCTGCATTTATTGCTGCCGGCAACTCATCCTGCTATGGCGTGGAAACCGATATTTACCGCACAGCCGACGGACAGTTCATTCTGAATCATGACGGTAATTCCGGAAGAATCTGTAATGAAAATCTGGTTATGACAGAATCCACACTGGCGGATCTGCAGGCTTTGGTACTAAACGATATCAACACCGGTTTGCCGCGGAATGATTTACGCTTGTGTACCCCTAAGGAATATCGGGATATCTGCGAACACTATGCCAAAGTTTGTGTTCCCGAACTTAAGAACGACTTTACGCTGGAAGAAATCCGCGCTATTCTGGATATTTTCGACGGATATCTGGATAAGACCTGCTTTATTTCCAACAAGATGGATAATCTGGATAAGGTAAAGCAGTTATGCCCCGAACAGACTTGCCAGTTCCTCAGCAGCAGCTACAAGGATGTGTTTCCCACCTATCTGAAAGAACATGGTGTAGGAATGGATATTGCAGGCTGGGCATTGACACAAGAACGTGTAGAAACATTGGTAGACGCAGGGATTCCTGTGAATGTCTGGACAATTGACGACCCGGAAGCGGCAGAGCAGTTTATCCGCTGGGGTGTAAGTCAGATCACATCCAATATTCTTGAAGTTATCTGAATAACATACAAAAACGAGATGCCACACTTAGCAGGAAAGCAACGAATTGCTTCGTAAATCAACAGGGGAAGAAAAGCTATTTTGAAAAGCTTTTCTTCCCCTGTTGATTATGTTTGCGACAATCTCGTTTTCTTTTTACGAATCATTTTGCAAGCATTGCATGCATCACAGGCCATGCCGCATCTGCGTAGAAACGATGTCCTTCTTCACCAATTACCTGTACACAGTTGTCGGGAGCACCTGCGGCTTTGTAGCATTTCTGAACGATCTCAAAAGCTGCCTTGGCGCCGTGGATCGGGAAGCACCCGTTATCGTGAAGGCCGGATACCACTACCAATTTCTTGGGTGCGATCATCATTGCCAAATCTCCCATTTCGAAATACTTGCCAATGCCGGGGACATAGTTGCAGATGCAGTGCTGCATAGCGATGATGGAATCACGGAAACTGCACAAAGCACAGGAAGGCATGTAGGCTGAAAAACGATCTTCCAGACAAGCGATATAATATGTAGCTGTACCGCCGCCGGAGTTGCCCACGCAAACGGAGCCTTCCAGTGTAGCGATATCGGAGAACTTTTCTTCCACAACATCCAGAATACGGCTTACGTCCCACACTCTTTCACCGATGAGACTT
>JAFUKI010000029.1 GCA_017467815.1 Clostridia bacterium | reverse complement strand
GTTTTTGTCCACCGCAATCACCGGCATGGTATCCTGCAGATTGTCCTCGGTAATGCGTTCCGTAGACCAGTTATTACCGTTCCATACGGATACAACGATTTCCTGTGCATTCAGAATTTTATTAATATCGCTTTCGGTGATCAGTTTTCCTTCCGTACCGTTGGGGTCTTCAAGGAGACGGATCCATGCCGCTGCTGCGAAATCCTTGTCACCGTCAAGGTCAGGTTCGCTGTCGCCGTAACTCCGGAAGCCGCCGGGGATAGGAGTACCTTCGGCAAACTTTCCGGAAGCATCTGCCATGGAATAGCTTACAACTTTGTCCGCCATATTGGAGGAATTGCTGTCCGAGATGTAGACCAGAAGCTGTCCGTCATCGCTGAGTACAGGATTGCTTGACGGGTATGCGTTGGTCTGCAGTACGTTGTCTTCCGTAAGCAGATTATCATTATCTGCTGCGTCGACGATTGTCCGGCGAAGGAGCATCGTGCGATCCGCCTCACCGCCGAGCCACTGACGGTCATTTGCGAGTTAGCTCCGGTCTTCAAGCATACTTTCGGCCTTGATCACTTCGTAGCCTGCATCGGAAGCATTCTGTGCCATCCGCATCAGTGTGGGGGATGACCGGAGCAGGGCATACGTAGTGTCACCGAATTCTCCTTCCACGGGCTGTGTGTTGGTCAGTCCGTTGTCGGCATTGTCCCAGTATTCGTGGATTTTCTGGAAATCGTTGAAGAAGAAGCCGTCGCGGAAACTGGTGGAGGCCAGCGTCATTTCCAGCAGGAACGGCCCCTTGCCGAACCCGATACGCACACCGAGTTTTCCGTTGATCTTGAGATACTGTCCCGCAAGATCGCGCAGGGATTCTTCCTTGAGGTACTTTCTGGTGAGCCACTGATTGTCAAGGTCCAGTGATACACTGCCGTAGAAGCCGATCCGGGCCTGTATTTTTTTGTTTGCATAACCAAGACCTGCAAAACCTTCAAAATATGCGTGAATACGCAGCGAGGTCAGGAAGTCGTTCACATACCGCGCGGTGGTGTCGTTCCATTCGAGACCGAGCTGTTCGGCGTAACGCATTGCTGCATCCATATCAACGCGGACACCGCCGCGGAGGAGAATGGAGAACGTGCAGACTCTGAATGCGTTCTTGAAGATTTCCTTTTCAAGCATCGCACCGGCCGTGAATCCGCCGTTGGTCATCAGCACTTCCCATTCCATTTTGTCGAAATTATAACGGATTTCCGTTCCGAACCATCCCTCGAGCTGCACCTGAGGAAGCCCGAGCATACCGCCAAGAGTGGTGTACAGTTCACTGGTGTCGTAGGTACTGGCCTTGATATCACGGGCCATATCGTAAATGTCGTTCAGGTTCATGGTATCGTTGAACTCGATCAGATCCCCGTTATAGATGCCGAAACGTCCGTAGTCGCCGTCAATCACATCGTCAATACGGTCTATGATCGCCGCCCATTCAAAATGGAAGTTGTTGTCATAGCTCAGATCTTCAAACTGCGTGGTATTGACGCCTGTCCAGAAATAGCCCGTGTAGCGTGTCGGGGCGCTGGTCGGGCTCATGACTGCCTTGACCAGACCGACCCTGGATGCGATTTCGGTAAGGTATTTGAAGCCGTCGTTGAGCAGGGCATACGTAGAGAAAGGATAAAGCAGCATTTCACTGGTCTGTTCGTCCGATTCCACATCGTATTCGTCTGCCATCTTCACGAGGAACGAGCGGTCTTCGTTTTCCGGGGTATCCATTTCGATGCCCCAGAGCATGGCTGTGGTGTAAAGTGCTGCCTGCGGATAGTTTGCACTCGGACCGATGTATGTGGTATTGTCCATGGTCGAGATCAGCCGTCCGGTGTTGTAATCAACTGCCTGCGTTACAAGGAACGGCGTGAATGCGTCGCCTTCTACGGTGCGCAGGTCGATCTGATTGGCAGCCGTGCTGAGGATATCCTCCGGCATCATCTTTCCGTTGATGAATACCAGTTCAGGATAATATGCTCGATTAACGGACTGGGTATATTATCGCTGCCAGAATATCTTGCGATCAAAAAATAACTTGAATGATCACAGATTGTTTATCCACTGAAAATCCTTTCATCCCGGGTCCGTGTATTTCTCGGGCAGGTTTCGAGAATGCGAACAGCTTCTGTGAACTGCTGATTATCGCGGATTGGATCATAAATTGGCTGTTTCATCTGGTATAGATAATCTTCCGGCGAGCCGCACGAACCCTGTCTGCCCATCTTCGATTCATCGTAAACCAGACGGTTGACAAGGTATGATGTATGCTCGGCATAGGGTGGGATTGATTCGTGCATTGCCAAAAATTCGGCGGTTTTCAGCCAGCATTCAGCCGATTTTTTGCCGTCGCCTTTTATCATGTATGTTTCCGCCATACGGGAGTAAGATGTTGCCATGTGCCATGCGTAATCGAGATAATCTCCATCCCGGAACAGGCAGTTATAGATTGCAATCTGCATCTCATTCACGGCGATCCATGTGTCGTCATCACACTGCGGCATGCCTTTCGAATCTTCGAACCATCTGCCGCACAGATCAAGCACCTTTCTGTTGAACCACCAGAGCAGCTCCTGCATATTTTTCTGACGAAGTTCGATTCCTTTGTCCGTGTCCGCAGGATAGATGTCTTCCATCCACAGTTCCTGAGTGAAATTGAAGCCGGATGGGATTTTCTTACGCATTTCTTCTCTTTCCTCAGGCTCGCAGACACAGCACAGGCTCTCGATAGCTCCATAACGATAGTCTTCCACTGTGCATCCTTCAAGAATCAGTTCGGCTACACGGCGGATTTCCGGTTTGCGCTCCTGCCAGTTCTCGTTTGTCACATCATACGACTGAAGTGCGGTTGTATAAAAATCCATCATCTTATAGGAATATGAGTATCTTTTATAACCTTCCACCGCCATGGTAAAGGCTTTTGCTTCGTCTCCGAGTCGTGCATTTTCACGGCTGTCAGCAATCAATTGGTCAATTATTTCATCGGTTTTTATTTTATCATTACCCAGAAGCTCATCTATAGTGACACCAAAATAATTTGCTATCACAGGTAAAGTCTCAATATCGGGATAGGTTTCTGCACGTTCCCATTTAGAAACGGTCTGCGGAGTAACACCCACAAATTCCGCCAGCTTTTCCTGTGTGATGTCAGCGGCGCGGCGGAGCTTCTTGATATTTTCGCTGAAGTATTTTTTCATTTTTTATCCCCATGTTGTTTATTACGGTACCGTTGTATAAATTATACTTCATGAAAAAATGAAAATCAATAACGCGTTAAGCGGGAAATTTTCCCGTTCCTCGTCAGTTTCATAAAAGTACATGATCTCTTGCTAATCACAGGGAAGTGAAGATTAACGAGCAGCGTAGATAGCGTTACCTATATCCTCATGCCAATGCCTAAATGATGAGTATTAAAGGACGATTTCTATTGATCCAATAAAAAATTTCAAAGGTTACCCTAAAGTTACCCGGTTTTTACCCTAAAGTTACCCTGAAGTTTCCTTGACAGTTACCCGATGCCGTGATATAATTATCACAGTCAAAACTATACATACACAAAGCCGTTCTGCGAAGCTATCGCTGGGAGCGGCTTTTTTGTATCCACGCAAGGCGGGAACTTTTTCACGGTTCTCGCTTTTTTGCGTGCAAAAATGTACCCAAAAACGTAAATATAAGAGAGGTAAAACAAATGAAAGAAGGAATCACCATGTTCGCAGAATACCCTGACATCGTTACCGTAAACGATCTCGTCAAAATGCTCCACATCGGGCGTAACAGAGCCTACAAGCTTGTGGGAGACGGATCCATTCGTACCATCCGCTTCGGCACCACCCATCGGATTCCGAAACAGTGCGTCATCGACTATGTCATGCGCGTGACAGCAGATAAAGAAAAGGAGAACTGACATGACCGGAAGCATTCAGGAAAAACACGGCAAATTATATGCTGTGCTCTGTTACAAAGATGTATGTGGAAAACCGCAGCGCAAGTGGGTTCCAACGAACCTTGAAGTACGCGGCAACAAGAAACGTGCGGAATCCATGCTGCCGGGGATCATAGAGGAATATCTGTATCTGGAACCGAAGGAGTGTAAATCGGTGCTGTTCGTGGATTACATCAAAGAATGGCTGATCCGCAAAAAGGCGGATGTCCAGCTTTCCACATGGGAAGGGTACGAGATCTATGTCACACGGCACATCATCCCGTATTTCGAACCGCTGGGGCTGAACATCGATCAGGTCACCCCGAAACACATTCAGGATTACTATGAAAGCCGTCTGAACTGTCAGAGACCCGACCACAAGGCAGGCGGTCTGAAGCCTGTGTCCATCAAGAAACACGCACCTGTGCTGAATCAGATCTTTGAGGCTGCATTGATCGAAGAGCTTGTCCTGCGGAATCCCGTGTCCGTCGTACCGCTTCCAAAGCAGGAGAAACGGGAACCTGTTGGTAAATTCATGACTGCCGAAGAAGCCGGACAGATGCTGGAAGCCTTTGAAGGACACGAACTGCAGGCGCTGATTTATGTTACGCTGTACTACGGTCTGCGGCGTTCGGAGGTACTGGGGCTGAAATGGGATGCGGTGGATTTTGAATCGGACACGCTGAAAATCCAGCATACGGTTGTGAAGCAGAAAACGATTATCGCCAAGGACAGTACGAAGAGCATGACCAGCCGCCGGGTGTATCCGCTTCTGAAGGAAGTCAAAAAACTCCTGCTGGAACTCCGGGAAAAACAAAAAAAGGACAGAATCGATTTCGGTTCTGTCTACACGGAAACGGATTATATCTTTGTCTGGAGTGACGGCAAGCCCTACCGCCCGGATTACATCACCCGCACGTTCAAGAAGGTTCTCGCACAGCACGGACTGCCGCAGATGCGTTTCCACGATATCCGTCACCCGTATGTCAAGCACACGACAAAAAAATATTTGAACAAAATCGACTTCGCAATGCAAAATCAAGCAAACACGAAGCCGATTTTCTATTTCATTCAAACAAGTCCTTCACTTTATACACAATATCAATCTGCTTATCCGGGAACACCACCACTTTCTCAATCAGCATATCTACCAGTTCCGGTGTCAGCCCATCTGCTTCAGCCACAACCGACCATATCTCATTCCGGCTGTCCCGCTGAACCTGTTCTTCCTGTCGTTGCTTTGCCTGAGCAGCCACAACAGCATAGGCGTTATTGGTTCGCAGAATTTCAGCATCCACAGAAGCCTTTTCAGCTTTGTACTTTTCCGCATCAATTTCACCCATACAGTACCGTTCAAATAAGGTTTGCTTCTCATTGTTCAGCGTTTCAATCTGCCGTTCGTATTCCGACTGTTCCGCAATATAAACACCGGTCTGTATTGATTCATCTGATGGATTGTCAAGAAACAATTCCATCTGCTTTTTCAGCGTTTGGAATACAGCCTGTTCCAGGTCGGCGGCTGGCATTCTTAATGAATAACACTGGCTGTTCGGATCAGCCTGCGAAGAACGGCACATATAGAATGGTATTAACTGAGGAATACGGGATAGCGCATGATGGCAGCATCCGCAGAAGACTCTGCTTTTCAGCGGGTAACTTCGCTGTTTCTTATTGGGAATGGAAAAGCGATGCTGTTTTTCCTGTGCCTTATCGAAAGTTTCCTTATCCACAATGGCAGGATGGTGATCTTTGCAGTAATACTGCGGAATTTCGCCATGATTCTCACGTTTTTGAAAAGGGAACTGGTTTGCAGTATATTTCTTGCGCCACAGGCTGTCGCCTATGTAGGCTTCGTTGGAAAGGAT